>JAEZMT010000161.1 GCA_023442085.1 Pseudomonadota bacterium
CTGCGTCGCGGGGTCGAGGGCGGACATGTTGGACGGGTCGAAGCCGTTCACCATGCCGACGTTGATCTTGCGTTCCTTCACTGCGGTCATGTGGGAAACGCCTCCTTCAAACGGGCGAGGCCGCGACACCGAGAAAGGTCTCGCTGACCTCCTCGACGGAGCGGCTAAGGAAATGGTCGAGCTGCGACCAGCTCTGGTGCGTGTTGCGCAGAATATAGGTCGCGTTGTCGGGAAATTGCTCGGCCCGCCATGTGGTGATGAGGGCGCGGGCGATGACGCGGGCCATGATCATGTGCGGCAGAAGCAGCAGCTCGTCGTGCGTCAGGTCCGCGACGCCGAGATAGCCGCGCAGCAGGTCGCGGCCGGCATCGAACATGTGGTCCGACCCCACCGGACTCAACTGGTTGAGCAGCGCGGTCGACAAGTCGATGACGATGGCGGTGCGCACCACGTCCCCGAAATCGATGATGCCGGAGATGAACTGGACCTGACCGCGGTCCACCACCACGTTCGAGCGGCTGAAATCGTTGTGAAGCACCTGCGTGCGGCAGGATGACAGCCGGCCTTCGAGGGCGCGGAAGCGATCGAGCCCGCGCTCGAGCTGGCGCCGGCGCGCCCTGTCCTCGATGCGCTCCACAAGGAAGGCGAGCTTGGGCAGATGCTGGACGTCCCAGGCGATCTCGCGGGTGTCGTGGGGATGCGAGAAGCCCGCCATGGCGAGGCGCAGGCGGGCGAGGATGGCCCCGAGCTTCGCGCGCTCGTCCGCCGTCGCCTCGATCCGGTCGAGCGGCGTGCCGTTCAGATAGGTCAGCACCCGCACGAGCCGCACCTGCCCGTGTCCGTCCTCGTGGGAGAGGAAGGCGTCGCCCGCCGCCGTGCGCACCACCCGCGGCACGGGAAGGCCGGGATCGGCTTTTGCCACGTAATCCAGCAGCTCGGCCTGCAGCGATATCTCGCGCGGGTCCTCGTCCGGATTGGAGAATTTGGCGATGTGGCGGCCCTGCGCGCCGTCCACCAGAAAGGTGTCGTCCTTCTCGGTGTCGAGCCGCGTCAACGTCCCCGACACGCCGAAATGGCGGGCGAGAACGGCGACCGCCTCGTCCGGCGGAATGGAGCGGAAGGCGGTGGCGAGCCCTCCGGCCATGAGAAGGCGGTCGGGCGCGTGGGAGGGCGTCAGCATGTCGTGTCGTTTTTCCTCGCGGAAATGGCGCGTTGCCGCTTCGGCCGGGGCATCAGACCTTGGCGATCACGCGCTTCCTCCGGACGGGGGCGGCGGGTTCGGATTGGGGCGGCGCGCGTCCTGAAGCGTCTTGCGACGTTTCGCCATCGTCCTGCGGCCGGTTGGGAGCACCTTCGGTGAGATAGGCGAGGGTCATGTCGATGATGGTCGCCCGATGCTGTTCCAGATAGTCGGAGCGCATCAGGTCGCGGTCGAAGATCATCGACAAGGTGAAGCGATTGGAGATGTAGAAATAGCCCATCGCCGAGATCGAGATGTAGAGGTCGATGGCATCCACGCCCGGCCGGAACACGCCCTTGCGTTCACCCTCCCGCAGGATGGCATCCACGGCGCCGGCGAGGCGGCTGTACAGCTGCCGGATGATCGGCGACTTGGCGACGTGGCGCCCGCGATGGATATTCTCCGAGTTCATCATCACGATGACCTCGGGCTCCTCGATGAAGGTCTGGAACGTCGCGTCGCACAGGCGGCGGATGGCCGCCACGGGCTCGAGGCCGGTGAGGGGGATTTCCTCCTGCCGGCGGCGCATGGCCTCGTAGGTGCGCTCCAGCACCTTCACATACAGCTCCTCCTTGGAGCTGAAGTGATGATAAAGCAGGTTCTTGCTGATCTTCGCCCGGGCGATGATGGCGTCCACCCGCGCACCGTCATACCCCCGCCGGGCAAATTCCATCTGCGCAGCCGCGAGGATCTTGTCCTGCGTCCCGATGGAATCACGCTTGCGGGGCTTTTCGCTCACGACCGAGCCTTCCTTTTCAACCATGATCCCATGAGGATGCGCGGCACCGCTTCCGTCAACCGCTAACTGTGGCGCTAGGGCGCGGTGCGACGAACGGCGCGCAGCGCTCCAGGCTGATGCGCGTCGTCTCGGCGGGGTCGCGCGTCCACCAGTCGAGCTTGGAGAAGATCTCGATCTCGAACGGGCCGTCGTAGGCGATCTCGTCCAGGAGACGGCGATAAAAGGCGATATCGATCACGCCGTCGCCCACCATGCCCCGGTCCTGATAGACATCCCGCGTCGGCACCAGCCAGTCGCACAGATGGAAGGTCAGGATGCGCGCGGGTCCGGCTTCCCGCAGTCCGTCCGCGAAATCCGGGTCCCACCAGCAATGGTAGACATCAGCCACGATGCCCGTGCCGTCGCCCATGGTCTCGACCAGATCAAGGCAGTGGCGGAAGGTATTGAGGCACGAGCGGTCGGCCGCGAACATGGGGTGCAGAGGTTCTAGGCCGAGGGAGACGCCTGCCGCGCGGGCATGCGGCAGAAGCTCGGCGAGCGCGTCCTCCACACGGTTGCGGGCGGCGCGGATATCCTTCTCGCCGGTGGCGAGGCCGCCGGGAACCACCACGAGGCAGGCCGCGCCGAGATCGTGCGCGGCATCGAGGCGCCGGCGGTTCTCGTCGATGGCTGCCGCGCGGGCGAGGGGATCGGCAAGGTTGACCCACGCGGTCGTGCACAGGCACGGCACGAACAGGCCCGCCTCGCGGATCAGCCGGCCGGCGGCGGCCGGCGCGATGCCTTCCAGATACTGGTTCCAGACGCCGATGCCCCGCGCGCCGTGGCGCGCATAGGTGTCCACCGCCTCGGCAAGGGAGAGGGAGGGAGTGGTGATCTGGTTGACGGCGAAGCGTGAGAAATCGCCGGGCACGATGCTCATGGTGCGGTCCCCGCCATGGCGCTGCGCAGCGCGGCAGTCGCCTGGGCATCGACGGCGCCGTCCACCACCATCACGCCGAAGCCGTCGCGGGCATAGGCGGGGCTGATCTTGCCGTCCAGCACATCCTCCAGCACGGCTTCCGGCGGGCGCGTCAGGGGATCACCATAGCCGCCGCCGCCGGCCTGTTCGTGCCGGATTACCGTGCCCTTGGTCACGTTGCGGGTGACCTTGCTGGCCAGCAGTTCGAAATTGCCAGCCTCGGAGAGGAGGTTGCGCGAGAGCGCGCCCGGCTTGCCGCCGAACAGGCCGTAGGGCGCATGGGCGTAACGGTCCGCGCGCAGCTGCATCACCGCCTCGTCGGCGAGGAGGCGGTACTGGCGGACGACGCCGAGGCCACCCCGCGTCTTGCCCGCGCCGCAGGAATCGTCGCGCAGGGCATATTCCTCGATCATGAGCGGGTAGGTCGCCTCCATGATCTCCACCGGCATGTTCGACATGTTCTGCGACGGGTTCGTCACCGCATCGATGCCGTCCCGCGTCGCCCGCGCGCCGAGGGCGCCGTTGATCATGTCCACCACGATGAAGGGCTCGCGCGTCTCGCTATCGTAGCCGCCGAGGCAGACCACCGTGTTGCCGCCTTCGCCGGCCGCGCACACCCGCTCGGGCACGATGGCCGCGAGGGCGCCGAGCACGGTGTCCACCACCCGGTAGCCGGTCAGGGCACGGGCGGCGACGGGGGCGGGGAATTCGGGATTGAGCACGCTGCCCTTCGGCGCGCTCACGTCGACGCAGCGATAGAGGCCGGCATTGTTCGGCACATCGGGGTCCAGCACGCAGCGCACGGCGAGATAGGTGGCCGACTTGACGAAGGAGAGCGTGGAATTGATCGCGCCCTTCACCTGCGGCGCCGAGCCCTCGAAATCCACGCCGATGTGGTCGCCCTTGACCGTGATGGTCACATGGATCGGGATCTCGCTTTCGTCGAAGCCGTCGCCATCGATGTAGTCGGTGAACGAATAGCTGCCATCCGGCCAGGTGGCGAAGGCCTTGCGCACGAGGCGCTCGCCGTAATCCAGGAATTCTGCGAGGAATTTCTCCACCAGCGGAATGCCATACTTCTCGGTGAGGCGCAGGAATTCGCGCTCGCCAAGGGCACAGGTGGCAAGCTGCGCCTCGAGGTCGCCGATGACCAGATCGGGCAGGCGCACGTTCTTGGCGATGATGTCGAACAGGGTCTTGTTGCGCACGCCCTTGTCGAACAGCTTCAGCGGCGGAATGCGCAGGCCTTCCTGGAAGATTTCGGTGGAATCCGAGGCGTTGGAGCCCGGCACCCGGCCGCCCACGTCGCAATGGTGGCAGATCACCACGGCATAGCCGATGTGCTGCGCCCCGTCGAAGATGGGCTTGAACATGAAGATGTCCGGCAGGTGCATTCCGCCGTCATAGGGATCGTTCAGGATGATGACGTCGCCGGGATTGAGGTCGTCGCCATAGTGGCGCTGGATCGCCTCCATGGCGTCGGGCACGGCGCCGAGATGCAGCGCCACCGTCTTCGCCTGGGCGAGGATGCGCCCCTGCGCGTCGCACATGGTGGCGGAATAATCGAGCACGTCGCGCACGATGGGCGAGCGGGCGGTGCGCATGACCGTGTAGGCCATGTCATCGACGATGGATTCGAACGCGCTCTTGAGCACCGCGAAGGTGACGGGATCGATGGTCTTGTCGGTCTGGTCGAGCATGGCGCGATCCCGTCAGGCGAGGGTGATCAGGAGATTGGCGTGGGCGTCGGCTTCCGCGATGGCGCCGGGGGGCACTACAACAGTGCTGTCCGCCCCCTCGATGACGGCGGGTCCGACGATGCGCGCCGGGCAGCGCGTGCGCACATAGACCGGCGTGTCCATGTGGCCCTGATCCGCGCCGTAATAGACCTTGCGGATGCTCTCCGGCTCGCTCGAACCCTCGCCCCGTGCATGGGCGGCGCGGAAATCGATCTTGCCGGGCCTCAGCCCCCGGCCGATGACCCTCAGGCTCACGACCTCGATGGTGTCGGAGGAGGAGTAGCTGTAGATGGCCTCATAGGCCGCCTTGAACGCCGCGTGCAGCGCGTCCCGGTCCGCCAGATATGGCACGGAGAGGGACATTTCCTGGCCACGGAAGCGCATGTCCACCTCGCGCGTCACGCTCATCAGGTGCTCGGCCACGTCCTCGCCCGCAAGCGCGGTGCGGGCATCGGCCTCCAGCGTGGCGAAGGCCGTCTCGGCCTCGGCCGGCTGGAAATCAGCGAGCTTCACGGCGAACGGGCGGATGAAATAGCGTTCCACGTCGCCGGCCAGCATGCCCATGGCGGTGAACACGCCGGGCGAGGCCGGCACCAGCACCCGCGGCATGGAGAGGAGGCGGGCGATGTCCGCGGCATGCACCGGGCCGGAACCGCCGATGGCCACCAGCGTGAAGTCGCGCGGATCGACGCCGCGCTCCACCGTCACCGCGCGGATGGCGCGGGCCATGTTGGCGTTCACCACGTCGCGCACGCCGCAGGCGGCATCTTCCGGCGTGAGGCCGAACGGATCGGCGAGATCGCGGGCGATGGCGGCGCGGGCCGCCTCCACCGAGAGCGCGCGAGAGCCGCCGGCGAGCTGCGCGGGCAGGTATCCGAGCAGCAGGTTGGCGTCCGTCACCGTGGGGCGCGAACCGCCGATGCCGTAGCAGGCAGGGCCGGGATCGGCGCCGGCCGAGACGGGACCGACACGCATCAGCCCACCCTGGTCCACATAGGCGATGGAGCCGGCGCCGGAGCCCACCTCGGCCACGTCCACCGTGGGCACGCTCATCATGTATCCGCCGGCCTTGATGAAACGGCTGGGCGTCGAGATGCCGGCGCGGAACTCATATTCGCTCACGCGCGTCAGCTCGCCATTCTGCACCAGTGAGGCGGAGGCGGTGGTGCCGCCCATGTCGAACACCACGAGATCCTTGATATCCAGCGCTTCGCCGAGGCGCGAGCCGCCCACGACGCCAGCGGCCCGGCCGGACGAGATGAAGAACACCGGCTTTTCGCGCGCCGTGCCGGAGGAGGCGAGGGCACCGTTGGAATTGCAGACGAGCAGCGGCGCGTCGATGCCGGCATCGGCAAGGCCGCGCTCCAGCCGCGTGAGATAGGCTTCGAGCACAGGCCGCACATAGGCGTTCACCACGGTGGTGCTGGTGCGCTCGTATTCCTTGGCCTCGGGCAGCACCGAGATGGAGCTTGTGACGCGCACCTGCGGGAAGCGCTCGGCGATGAGCGTCGCGGCGCGCTGCTCGTGGGCGGGATTGCGGTAGCTGTTGAGGAAGCAGACGGCGAAGGAGGAGATTCCGGCGTCGACGAGTTCCTGCGCAGCGTCCAGCACCGCTGCCTCATCCAGCGGCACGAGAATGGTGCCATCGGCGGCGATGCGCTCGGCCACCTCCTTGCGGTAGCGGCGGGCCACCAGCGGGACAGGCTTTTCCCATTGCAGATCGAACATGGACGGAGTGCGCAGCCGGCCGATCTCCAGCACGTCGCGAAACCCCTTGGTGGTGATGAGGCCGGTGGGCGCGCCGACCTTCTGGAGCAGCGTGTTGGAGCCGACCGTGGTGCCGTGCACCACCTCTGTCACCTCCGCGGGCGTCAGCCGGGCATCGGCGATGATGGCGGCGACACCCTCAAGCACCGCTTCCTCGGGCGCCGCAGGGGTGGAGGCGACCTTGCGGTGGAACACCGCGCCGCGCCCATCCGCGAGCACGAGATCCGTGAAGGTGCCGCCAATATCGACGCCGATGCGCGCGCCTGTCGAGGTGCGCTCCAGGCCGGTGAGTGTCCCCACGACATATCTCCTTCGCTATTGGACTAGATGGTTAGTTAGGATCGCCACCTCCGTCAAGACACGATTTGCACAAACGATTTGCTGCGATTGGTGCATAAATCCTCTTGCATGACATATTGGACCATATAGTCTCATTTCGATGCCGAAGAGGGGATCGCAATAATGAAGATGACGTCCATCGCCGCCCGTCTCGCCCGCGCTGCCGCCGCCGCCGCTGTGCTGGCCGGTCCGCTTGCCGCCGGTCCCGCCGCGGCAGAGGAAAAGATGACGATCCGTCTCGATTTCTCGCCCTGGGGCGTGCATGCGGGCATGCACCTCGCCAAGGAGAAGGGCTGGTTCAAGGATGCCGGCCTCGACGTGGATATCCAGGACGGCCGCGGCTCCGGCAACACGCTGCAGCTGGTGAATGCCGGGCAGGTGGATGTCGGCCAGATCCAGGTCGGCCTCCTGCCGCAGGCGCGCGAAAACGGCTCCACCGCCAAGGCGTTCGCCGGCTTCGACAAGAGGACCGACCTCGCGGTCCTCGTCGATCAGGATTCGCCCATCGCCAAGGTCGCCGACTTCAAGGGCAAGAGCCTCGTGGTCTTCGCCGCGAGCCCCTGGGCGCCGTTCATCGATTACTGGCTGAAGCAGGGCGGCCTCGACCGCACCACGGTCAACGTGATGTTCGTGGACCCGGCCGCCGTGTGGGGCACCTACACCGCCAAGCGGGCCGACGGCCTAATGTCCACCGAGCCCTCCGCCATTCCCGTCGCCGCCGCCAACCGTCCCTCCAAGGCCATCCTTGCCGAAGATGTGGGCATCACCTTCCCGAGCTACGGCCTTATCGCCACCGAGAAGACCATCGAAGGCCGCAAGGAGGCGCTGAAGAAGCTGGTCGAGGTGCAGCAGAAGGCGTGGGCCTACATCCGCGATGGCCACATCGACGAGGCGGCCGACGCCATCATCAAGCAGCGCCCCAACGCCAAGCTGGACAAGAAGGTGCTGGCCGACCAGATCAAGCTCACCATCGACTTCTTCGACACGCCCAACACCAAGGGCAAGCCCATCGGCTACCAGTCGCCCGAAGACTGGGCGAAGGCGGCGAAGTCGGCGGTGGACGCGGGCGCCATCAAGCCCGGCACGGACCCCGCCACCTACTTCACCAACGAGTTCATCCAGTGAACGCGCACGTCGCCGCGATGACGGACGCCAAAACCATGGCCTATCTCTCCATATCCGGGCTGCGCAAGACTTACGGCTCGCCGCGCGGCCCTGTCACCGCGCTGAAAGGCATCGACCTTGAGGTCAACGAGGGGGAGTTCGTCTCCATCCTCGGGCCGAGCGGCTGCGGGAAGTCCACGCTGCTCAAGTGCATCGCCGGGCTGGAGGGCACGAGCGCCGGGACGATCCGCGTGGGCGGCGACGTCCTCACGGCCCCGCCGCGGGACATGGGCATCGTGTTCCAGCGCGACGTGCTGCTGGACTGGCGGACCATCCTGGACAACGTGCTCATCACCGCGGAATTCGCCGGCCTCAAGGGGCCGGCTGTGCGCGAGCGCGCGCTGGCGCTGTTGGGGCGCTTCGGGCTTGGCGGATTCGAGAGCCGCCATCCCTGGGAACTCTCCGGCGGCATGCGCCAGCGCGCCGCCATCTGCCGGGCCTTGCTCTGCGATCCCAAGCTGCTGCTGATGGACGAGCCGTTCGGCGCGCTCGATGCCATGACGCGCGACGACCTCAACCTCGAACTCGCGCGCATCTGGCAGGACACGCGCAAGACCGTGGTGTTCGTGACCCATGGCATCACCGAGGCCATCTTCCTGTCCGACCGCGTGGTCATCATGGACCGCAATCCGGGCCGGATCGTCGAGATCATCGACATCGACCTGCCCCGGCCCCGGCACCTCGCCATGCGGGAAAGCCCGGAATTCGGCCGCTATGTCGCCCGTGTCCGCCACCTCTTCGCCAGCCTCGGCGTGCTGAAGGACGATGCCCCATGAGCTCCGGCAACAGCGCTACCGAAAATCTCGATCCGCCCATGCCGCAGCGCCTGCCCGCCTCGCTGGTGGAGGCGGGTATGGTGGTGGGCCTGCTGATCGCGGTGCTCGTCCTCTGGGAGGCGGCGGTCTACGTCTTCAAGCCGGCGCCCATCATCCTGCCGCCGCCCAGCGTCATCTGGCAGGAATTCCTGCTGTCGCCGGGCTATTTCCTCCAGATGTCCGCCTTCACGCTCTACACCACCCTCGCGGGCTTCGGCCTCGCCGTGGTGCTGGGGCTCGCGCTGGCGGTGGGGATCGTCCATTCCAAGTTCATCGAGCGCACGGTCTATACGCTCCTCGTCGCGCTCAACAGCGTGCCGAAGGTGGCGCTGGCGCCGCTTTTCGTGATCTGGATGGGCACGGGCGTCGAGCCGAAGATCGCCATCGCGCTCATGCTGGCACTGTTTTCCGTCGTCATCGACGCGGTGCTGGGGCTGCGGTCGGTCGATCCGGACATGGTGAATCTGGCCCGCGCCAGCCGCGCCTCGTCCTTCGCCATCCTGCGCAAGATCCGCTTTCCCAACGCCCTGCCGAGCATCTTCGCAGGCCTGAAGGTGGCGATCTCCTTCGCGCTGGTGGGCGCCATCGTGGGCGAGTTCGTGGCCGGCTCCGAGGGGCTGGGCTTTGCCATCCTGACCGCGCAGGGCCAGTTCGACACGCCGCGCGTGTTCGTCTGCCTCATGCTGCTTGGCCTGCTCGGCACGGCTCTGTTCTTCGTGGTCGAGGCGTGCGAGCGCCTGCTGCTGCCGTGGCATGTGTCCCAGCGCGGTGGTGGCGGATCCGGTCACTAAAGGTGGCGGCCGCGGCGAAGGCGCCCCTTTCCGCCATCCTCGCCCTTCTGGCCACTGCTCTGCTGTGGGGCAGCAACCACACGGCGGCACGGGCGATCCATGACGCCCTGCCGCTGCCCTCGCTGGTGTTCTGGCGCTGGGCCATCGCGCTCACCCTCCTGCTGCCCATCGCTTTGCCGGGGCTCCTGCGCGAGCGCGCCGCGATCCGCCGCAACGCCGGACGGATCGCGCTACTGGGACTGGTGGGCGTCGGCCTCTTCTCGGTGAGCCTTTATGCCGGCGCTTATCTCAGCCCGGCGCTGGAAGTCGGCCTGCTGAATGCGACCACGCCCATCTGGGTGCTGCTCATCGCCACCTTCGTGGGGCGCATGCGTCCGAGGCTCGCGCAGATCGGCGGCATCCTCATCGCCATGGCCGGCGTCACGCTGGTGCTGATGAAGGGGATGCCGACGGGGCTCGCGGGCTTCCATTTCGGCGCGGGCAATCTGTTCTCGATCACCGCCGCCGTGCTGTTCGCCTTCTACACCTACAGCCTCGGGCAGAATCCCATCGGCATCTCGGCCCTGAGCCTGACGGCGCTGACGGCGCTCGCCGGCTTCGTGCTGGTCTTCTGTCCCGTCTACGCGGTGTTCCTCGGCCTCGGCGGGCAGGATCCGTTCACGAGCGGGTTCAGGGTGGAGCCCGTGACCCTGACGGTGCTGTACATCGCGGCCGGACCGACGCTGCTCGGCAACCTCTTCTGGATCTATGGCGCGGCGCGGGTGGGCGCGGCGCGCGCCGGCCCCTTCCTCTATTTCTCGCCGCTGGCGACGGTCGCTTTGTCCGCGACGCTCCTCGGCGAGACGATCACGCCGCTGCAGATGGTGGGCGGGGCGGCCATCCTGGCCGGCCTGTGGATCTCCACCCAGGCGGGGGCGGGACCCGCGAAGGCGGCGCCGGGCCCGTAGGCCCGGCGACCTTATGCGAGACCCATGAGACGTGCGCCATTGGAGAGCACACGATCGCGAACATCCTCACTTTGCCGGTCCAGCGCGGCGAGGGCCTTCGCGCCTTCCGCATCGCCGATCTCGAACGGAAAATCGGTGCCGAAGACCACCTGTTCCGGTCCGACCAGCTTCAGAAGGAAGTCCAGCACGGTCGGGTGCGCCACCACCGTGTCGTAATAAAGCCGGCCGAGATAATGCGACGGTGGCTTGGTGATATGCGCCCGGCACGCCGGGTTCGCCTCATAGAGCGGAGCTTCATAGGCAAGGTCCAGCCGGCCCGCGAGCATGGGCAGCGTGCCGCCGCCATGGGCCAGCACGAGCTTGAGGTCCGGATGGCGCTCCAGCACGCCTGAGAAGATGAGACGGGCCACGCACAGCGCGGTCTCGGATGGCCAGCCGACGAGCTGGAGCATGGTGAAGCTGCCGAACGCCGGCCGGTCCACGCCGGAGGTGGGGTGCATGAACACGATGCAGCCCTGCCGCGCGCATTCCGCCCACATGGGCTCAAACGCCGGATCGTCCAGCGGGCGCCCCGCCGCCGAGGTCGGCAGGGCGACGCCCACATGGCCCTCGTCCAGCGCGCGGCGGATAGCCTCCGCGCACTGCTCCGGCTCGGCGATGGGCGGCACGGCGAGGCCGCCGAGCCGCTTCCCGCCCTCCCGCGCGGCGGCGAGCGTCTGCGCATTGAGCCGCTGCGCGAACGCGCCGTCCGCCGCCCAGCCGGCATGGGAGACCACGCGCGGCGGGGGCGAGACGAGCTGGAGGCCGATGTCGCGTCGCGTCAGGCTTTCCAGCCGCCCGGCCGTGTCGAACAGCAGCGGATCGAGGGGGCCGTAGCCGGCGAAGCGAAAGCCTTCGGGGCAGGTCTCGATGCCGAAGGCGCCCTCCCGCGCGAGTTCACCGAGGAAATCGCGCGAGAGGGCATGGGCGTGAACGTCGACGATCACGGGAACGGCTTGCGCGGATAGACCACCGGCGCCGCCGCGATGGCCGCGGGATAGACTGGAACCGCCTTGCCGCCCTGCACCTGAGCGACCACGGCGGAGGCCTTCACGTCCACGCCGGCGTCGTTGTACTTCACGGGGCCGAAGAAGGTGTCGGTGTCGAGCTGGAGCATCGCCTCGCGCACCTTCACCGGATCGATGCTGCCGGCCTTCTCGATGGCGAGCTGGAGCGACAGCGCGCCCGCCGTGCCGGCGGCGGTGATGTAGGTGGGCACCTCGCCGCCGAACTGCTTCTTGAAGCCCTCCACATAGGCGGCGCTATCGGCGACCACCGGGCCCTTGTAGGTGAGGGCCGGATCCCAGATCTGCACGCCGAACAGGTCCTCCGCCGCCGGGCCGAGCGCGTTGAGGAAGTCCGGGATGCCCACCGCGAAGGCGAAGCCGATGAGCTTCGGGTTCACCTTCAGCGTCTGCAACGTCTTGATGAGCAGGATGGAATCCTGGACGTAGCCGGTGAGGATCAGCACGTCCGGGTTGCTTTCCTTCAGCGCGGTGGCGACGGAGGAGAGGTCGGCCGAGCCCTTGGGATATTTGGTGGAATAGACCACCTTCAGGCCCTCCGCCTCCGCTTTCTTCTGCGCGGCGCCGGCGAACACGTTGGGGAAGAGATCGTCGGGGCCGGCGATGGCGATGGTCTTGGGCGGGTCTTTCACCGTCTTCAGCAGCGCCAGCATGGGGTCGAGCGTGGTCGAGGCCAAGGGCGCGGGGCAGAAGATGTATTTGTAGCCGCGCTGGTAGAGGCTGTCGGCCGTCGCCATGGGGGTCATGGTGATGACCTTGTACTTCTCGCTGATCGCCGCCGTTGCGGTGGCAATGCCCGAGGAATAGGGGCCGAGGATGAAGCCCACGCCGTCCTCGGTAATCAGCTTCTCGGTGAGGCGGGCGGAGGTCTGCGGCTTGCTCTCGTCGTCGTAATAGATGACCTCGACGGGCATCTTCTTGTCGCCGACCTTGATGCCGCCGGCGTCGTTCACCAGCTTTTCCCAATAGGCGTAGCCGTTCTTCAGGAGATGGCCTTCGCGAGCGAAGTTGCCGGTGAGGCTGACGGCGGCGCCGATCTTGATCTTCTCCTGCGCCGCGGCCGTGCCGGCGCCCAGAAGGGTGGCAAGGCCGAGGGCGGCCACGCTCTTCACCAGAGTTCGTCTGTGCATCATCTCGCTCGCTCCTGCTGGTCCCGGAAGGTTTGGTTTTCTTCAATTGTCTCAGGCGGATGCCGCGGTGCCGGGCACGAAGCGCCCGAAGCCCGGCGCGCCCACCAGCTTGCCGTCCTGCGCGACGATGGTGCCGCGCACGATGGTGTGGGTGGCCGCGCCCTTGGTGGCCATGCCCTCCCAGCTGGAGAAGCCGGTGCGCGAGAGCATGTCCTCGTTGCGGAAGACGCCTTCGCGGCTCATGTCCACGATGGTGAAGTCGGCATCCGCGCCGGGCTGGATCACGCCCTTGCGGGGAAAGATGCCGAAGCGCCGGGCGGGGGCCTCGGCGGCGAGGCGGGCCACGTCATTGAGGGTGAGGCGCCCTTCGTTCACCGCGTTCATCAGCAGCGGGATATATTCCTGCGCGCCGGTCATGCCGAGCGGCACAGAGAACAGGTCTTTCCAGCCCGGGTCCACGTCTTCCTTGGTATGGGGCGCGTGCTCCAGCACGATCATGTCGGCTGTGCCGTCCTTGATGGCGTCCCAGCCGGCCTCGGGATCATAGGCCCAATTGTAGGTGCGCGGCCCCACCTTCTCCATCTGCGCCCGGTTCATGAACATGGTGCCGAGTTCCAGCTCGCACGACACGTCCTGCCCGAGGTCGAACTTGGCGTGGTGGACCATCTCGTTGGCGCCCTTTGGCATGACGCCGAGATGCAGCACGTGCAGTTTCACCCCGCAGATGCGGGCGTAATAGAGCGAGGCCGCAAGTCCGGCGACCATGCCGTGGCCGTACATGTAGCCCTTCGAGAAGCTCTCGTGATAGGCCATGGCGTCAGTGCGGCCCTTGTCGATGTAGTCGCGGAAGGTCAGCCGTTTGCACCATTCGGGATCGTCGTGGTGCACCGAGGCGACCAGCCCCATGTCCCGCGTCGCCTCATAGAGCTCGAACAGGATGCCGTGGTCGAGCACGCCGAGTTCCGAGATGTAGGGGTAGACTTCCTTGATGTGGCGCGTGTTGAAGATCTTGATGCCGATGGCGCCCGCCTTGGCCAGCGCCTCCACGGTGCGCGGATAGAGCCCGCCGCCATAGAGCGCGTAGTCCACATGGGCCTTGGGCGCGACCAGCGCCTTCTTCATCTCATAGTCTTCGAGGGTGGTCGGGTGCGGCGTGTTGTTGGTCATGTCGATACACATGGTCACGCCGCCGACCGCCGCCGCCGCGGAGCCGGTCTGGAAGTCTTCCTTGTAGGTATGGCCCGGCTCGCGGAAGTGGCAGTGGACGTGCCACAGGCCCGGCAGCACGGCGAGCCCCTTGGCATCCACGCGCTTCGCCGCCTCCGTGAAGGGGCCGCCGATGGCGGAAATCTTGCCGTCGAGCACGGCGATGTCCGCCTTGAAGGAGGAGGTCGGGGTGTGGATCGTGCCGTTTTCGATCACGAGGTCATAGGGTCGGGACACGTCACGCTCTCCGAAAACGTCAGTTGAGGCCGAGATAGGCGGCGCGGATGTCCTCGCGCCGCAGAAGGTCGTCCGCCGGGCCGTCGATGGTGATGCGCCCGGTGTCCAGCACGTAGCCGCGGGTGGCGATCTCCAGCGCGAGGCCCACGTCCTGCTCCACCAGCAGCACGGTGATGCCGCGCTCGCGGTTGACCTGGCGCACCGCGTCCGCGATGCGGTCGACGATCACCGGGGCGAGGCCCAGCGACATCTCGTCGATGAGCAGCAGGCTCGGCCGCGCCATCAGCGCGCGGCCGATGGCACACATCTGCTGTTCGCCGCCGGACATGAGGCCGGCGAGCCGGCCTTCCAGCCGCACCAGTTCCGGAAACAGCTTGAAGATGAAGGCGAGGTCGTCGTCCTCGCCCTCGCGGCTTGGGCGCGCGGTGGCGCCCAGCTTGAGGTTCTGGCGCACGGTGAGGCCGGCAAACAGGCGCCGGCCTTCCGGCACCATGGCGATGCCGCGCCGGGCGCGCTCATAAGGCTTCAGCGGGTTGAGGTCCGCGCCGGCGAAGCGCATCTGCCCTGCGCGCACCGGCACGAGGCCGGTGAGGGCGCGCAGCAGCGTCGTCTTGCCGGCGCCGTTCGCACCCACCAGGGCGACGATCTCGCCCTCGGCCATGTCAAAGCCCACATCCCACAAGACGCGGCTGTCGCCATAGGCCACCGCGAGGCGTTCCACGGACAGGAGGCTCATCGTGCCCCTCCCGCAGCCGCGTGGGCAGCCGAATGGGCCTTGGCGAAGCGCTGGCCGAGATAGGCCTCCACCACCTTGGGGTCGGACACCACGTCGTCCGGCACGCCCTCGGCGAGCTTGGCCCCGAAGTTCAGCACCATGATGCGGTCGCAGAGCGCCAGCACCGCCTTCATCACATGCTCGATGACGACCACGGTGAGGCCGGCCTGCTTGAGGCTCTTCACGAGATCGATCATGCGTTCGATCTCCGTATGGTTGAGGCCGGCCATCACCTCGTCGAAGAGGATGATGCGCGGCCCCATGGCGAGGGCGCGCGCGACCTCCAGGCGCTTCCTGTCGGCGAGGGTGAGCTGCGGCGGCATGAAGGCGGCCTTGGGCGCGAGGCCGGTGCGCTCCAGCGCGGCATCCGCCGCCGCGAGCCAGGCGTCGCGCGTGCGCAGCCGCGCATGGCCGAACATGGCGCCTATGGCGACATTCTCCCGCACGCTCATGGCCTTGAAGGGCTGCACGATCTGGAAGGTCCGGGCGATGCCGAGGCGGGAGAGGCGATGCGGCGTCAGGCCGGTGACATCCTCTCCGGCGAAGCGGATGGAGCCGCCATTGAGCTTGTAGACGGCGGAGATGGCGTTCAGCAGCGTCGTCTTTCCGGCGCCGTTGGGGCCGATGACGCCGAACACCTCGCCCTCCTCCACGCGGAAGGAGACGCCGGCCAGCGCCTTCACGCCGCCGAAGCGGATTTCGAGGTCGTTCGCCTCAAGCAGCGCCATGGCGCGACCTCCACCGCTGGATCAGGGAGCGCCCCGCCACCAGCATCCCGTTGGGGGCGACAAGGCAGATGACGACGATGAGCACGCCGAACACGATCTGGTGCGCCTGCAGGAAGCCGCCCCACACCAGCGTGGAGAGGAATTCCAGCACGAAGGCGCCCAGCACCGGGCCGATCACCGTGCCCATGCCGCCGAGGATGAGCATCATGTAGGCCTTCACGCCGATGGCGGGATCGAACGCGCTGGCCGGCTCGATGAAGGTGATCCAATAAGCCCACACGCCCCCTGCGAAGCCGGTGATACCGGCCGAGATGGCCCAGGCGGCGACCTTGGTGGCGGTGGTGTCGATGCCCATCACCCCCGCCGCGCGCTCGCCGTCGCGAATGGCCCGCAGCGCGTAGCCGAAGGGGCGGGTGAGGATGAACGCCACCAGCAGGGTGGAGACCACCATGCCGGCCAGCATCACCAGATAGATGGCGCGATAGAGCGGGCCCGGCGGCAGGTCCGACAGCGGCAGCGGCAGGCCTTCCGCCCCGCCGGTGACGCCGCCCACCTGGATTACGAGCTGAATGGCGGCGAGGTTCAGCGCAACGGTGGCGATGGCGAAGTAATGCCCCCTCAGCCGCAGGATGGGCCAGCCGATGATGCCCGCCACCAGCGCCGAGAAGGCAACCGCCGCGACCAGCGCCACGGGAAAGGGCGCCCCCAGCGTCATGGCGACGCCTGAGGCATAGGCGCCGAAGCCGAAGAACACCGCATTGCCGAAGGCGTGATAGCCGGTGAGGCCGACGATGACGTTCAGCCCCTGCGTGACCGTGGCGTACATGAACACCGTGGTCAGCACCCGCAGCCAGTAATTGTTGAGCGCGAGGGGCGCCAGCGCGAGGACCACCGCGCCGGCGGCGAAGAAGGCCCAGAAGAGAAGCGCGCGACGCCGCGTGCCCGAGAGGGAGGAGGGGGAGATCATGCGTGCTCCCCGAAGAAGGCGCGGCCGAACAGGCCCTGCGGACGCAGCGCCAGCACCAGCAGGAACAGGCCGAAGCCGACGATCTCCTGATAATTGGCGCCGAGGAAATAGCCGGCCCAGGCCTGCACGAGGCCGTAGATGAAGCCGGCGACGATGCAGCCCTCCACCGAGCCTATGCCGCCCAGCACCGTGATGACGAACACCGCGCTCAGAAAGGTGACGCCCATGCCCGGCATCACCGGAAAGAGCATGGAGGCGAGCGAGCCCGTGGCGCCCGCCAGCGCCGCCCCGGCGCCCGCCGTCAGCGCGTAGATGCGCTCGGGATTGATGCCCATCAGGGAGGAGACCTCCCGGTCGAGCGCGGTGGCGAGGATCATCTGCCCGGCGCGGGTGAAGCGCAGGAAGGCGAAGAAGGCGATGCCGAGGGCGATGGAAAAGCCCGCCGCGATGAGGCGCACCACCGGCACGAGGATGCCGAAGATCTCGATGGAGCTCGCCGCATAGGACGAATTCACCGAGCGCACATCGGAGGTGAAGGCGATGGAGACCGCATCCACCATCACCAGCTCGATGCCGAAGGTCACCACCAGCGACAGCAGCAGGCTGGTGCGGATGATCCGGTTCAGCACCAGCACCTGCAACGCATAGCCCAGCGCGAACATCGCCACCATGGACACCGGGATGGAGGCGATGGGGTCGAGCCCGGCGAAGCGGAACAGGCCGTAGGTGATGTAGGCCCCCAGCATGATGAAGCCGGTGTGGGCGAGATTGATCACCCCCATGACGCCCCAGACCATCGAGAAACCGATGGTGGCGATGCCGTAGAGACCGCCCAGCAGCAGCCCGTTGGCGGTGGCTTGCCAAAGCACCGTGACCCCTCCAAATCGTTGATTTTACGATGTTATATGCTTGACGGAAGGCTTATTTATACATATCTTATGCAAAATAAATTGAGTCATGCAACAACGATGTCTGAACGAAACGCACAAAGAAGCCGCACCCGTGCCGCCGGACGCGGCACTCTCGCCGTGCCCACCGCGCCCAAGGCCGGAATCTCCAAGGGGGGGTCGAGCGAATTCGCCTATCAGGTGATCCGCGCCGAGATCGTCTCGCTGGCGCTTGCGCCCGGCTCGGACCTCGACGAGGCGGCGCTGGTGAGCCGCCTCGGCCTCTCGCGCACGCCGCTGCGCGAGGCGCTGGTCCGCCTTGCCGGCGAGGGGCTGGTGCAGATCCTGCCCAATCGCGGCACCCGCGTCGCGCCCATGGGCTGGAACGACATTCGCGAGCATCTGGAAGCGTTCGACCTCTCCCAGCGCCTCGTCACCCGGTGGGCGGCCCTGCGGCGGACGGAAGCTCAGATCGTCGCCATCGATGCCCAGCGCGAGGCCTTCGAGGCGGCGACGGCGCGGCGGGATTCCGAGGCCATGCTGGAGATCAACTGGCGCTTCCACGCCGCCATCGCCGCCTGCTGCCGCAA
>JAEZMT010000275.1 GCA_023442085.1 Pseudomonadota bacterium
GCGCGGGGAAGCCTCCGAGGTCGCGGCGCGCGGCGCGCGGTTGCTGGGCCGGCTCTGGCGCAAGCTCTTTTCGCGCCTGCCGAAACCGCATATCGCACGGCCCCGCTTCGTGCGGCCGCGCCTCGGCACGCCGGGGCAGCTGCTGCTGTTCATCGCCTTTTCGGTGGTGCTGGGCGCCATCGCCCACATCGTCTCCATCCTCGCCATGCCGGCGCTCGCCGAGCGCAACGCCTATGCGCGGCTTTCCGAGCTGATGGATTCGAATGTCCTGACTCTGCTGCCGGACCCAACTCCGCAGGAGCAGACCCTGCCGATGACGGACCCCGCCTTCATCTCCGCCATATGCCTGTATGATCTGTCGCAGTCGCCGCTGAAGGTGCGCGTGCCGGCGACGGCGGATTACACCTCGGTGTCGTTCTACACCTCGGAAGCGCTCGCTTTTTATGCGCTGAGCGATCAGGCGGCCGGGAGGGTGATCGAGCTCGATCTCATGACCACCAAGCAGAAGGCGGCTCTGCCGGAGGACGAGGAAATCACCGCGGCGGATCGGCTGGTGATCGAATCTCCGACACGGGAAGGCGTTGTGGCGGTGCGCGCCTTTGTGCGCGAGCGTGGCATGCGTGAACTCGTGCGCAAGCAGCTCGAGGCGGCGACCTGCACGCCTTCAAACTGAGGCGCTGATTTAGTGGCTGCGGCGCGGCCGGAACAGGGGCTCGCCTTCGGGCGTCGGTCCAGGCAGCGCCGAGACATGGCGCTCGATGCGCACGACGGGAAGAATGACGATCTCCGCCCCTTCCGGGCGGCTGCCGCCACGATCCGGTCGGGACGCGCGCCGCGCCGGCTGGCGCGCCGCATCGGGAAACGCAATGACCGTGTTCATGCCCCTGAACCTCCGTCGAGAGCCGTGATCACAACGTCACTGTGGTCGTTATGGTTTCGTGAAGCTTAACGTTTGGTGAACCGCACGTTAAGAAGCGGCCGGCGAGCGACCGCTACGCGGCGATGTCGAGGAAGTGCCGTCCCTGCCGGTCCTCGATCTCCACCACGAAGATGTCCGGGTCGAACTTCGCCTCCCGGGCGATGCGGGCGTCGGCCTCGGCCTCTGGGCTGCCGGGCGCGACCAGCACGGAGAATTTGCGGTCGGCCGGGAAGGCTTCGTCGAAGGCCGTCTGTGGGGCGGGGCCATAAAGCGCGGCGGTACCGTCCAGCCGGGCGACCTTCACGAAGATCGCGCCGGCCTCCTCGGCGCCCTTGCGCAGCAGGGCTGCGAAGGCGCCCTCCACCTGGCAGCGGCGCAGAAGGGCGGAGACGAAGATCGCGCTCTTGAGACGCATCAGCGGCGCACCATCAATCTTGCGCCATCAGTTCAAGGCCATTCCGGAGACCGCGCCCAGCTCGCGCACCAGCTTGTCGGTGATCTCGCCGTCCGCGGCAATGCCGCGATCGCGCTGGAAACGCACGATGGCGGCGCGGGTCTCGCCGCCCGGCCGCCCGTCCACCTTAAGGGGACCGTAGCCGAGCTTCGCCAGCGCCTTCTGCACGGAGAGGATGCGCTGGGAGGTGCCCACGTCCGCCGGCGGGCGCACCGCGCCGGTGATGTCGCCGGCCGAGACGAGGCCGGCCGGCGGGCGGTTCGGCGGCGGCTCGCTGCGCACGTTGGCGGTGCGCGCGCCCGTCGCCGGCACCAGCGGGGCGGCCGTGCCCGTCACCGATGTGCGGATGGAGAGGTAGCCCAGCGAGCCGGTGGTGGCACCGCCGGTCGCCGGCGCGGAGGTCGTGGCCGTCCCGGTGCCGGTGGAGGTCAGGGGAACGGTGGTGTGGTTGATCTTGCCGGCCCCGGCCGGGCGCGCCATGGGCAGGGGCGCGCCGGGGCGGGGCGTTTGCAGAATGAGCACGTTGGCGAGGAAGGCGCCGCTTCCCGCCAGCGCCACCAGCGCGGCCACCACGTCGAGCCGGCGCAGCCGGCGTGCCTGCCGCGCGGCCTCGTCTGCCTCCGCCGCCTCGGCGAGTTCCGGCGGCGCTGCGCTTGCGGTGGCGGTTTCCAGCTTCATGCCGACCTCTTTGAACGTGTGTCGTCGATGCGCGCCGGAAACGGCGCGATGTTGATCCCCTGTCCGGGCGTGCGGACCTCGATGGCGCCCGAAATCGGCAGGCTCACCGATACGCTGGTGCCCCGGCCGAGCGCGCTTTCCACCCGCACGTCGCCGTCGTGCAGCTTCACGAGGCCCTTCACCACGGCGATGCCCAGTCCCGAGCCGCGGGCGCGCTGGATGCAGTCGCCCGCCTGGAAGAAAGGCTCGCCGAGGCGCGCCACGTCCTCCGGCCGCATGCCGGGTCCGGTGTCGCGCACGCGGACGATGAGTTCGTCGCCCTGCACGCGCACGCCCACCTGCACCCGCCCACCGGCCGGGGTGAATTTCACCGCATTGGAGAGCAGGTTGAGCACGATCTGGCGCAGCGCGCGCTTGTCGGCATCGAGCAGGGGCAGGCGCGCGGGCAGCTTGGTCTTCACGCTCACCCCGGTGCGCTCGGCATCAAGCGCTACCATCTCGGCGCAGCCGGCGACGAGGGCGCCCACGTCCACCGGCTCGCGCTCCAGCACGTAGGCGCCCGCCTCCACCCGCGACAGGTCGAGGATGTCGTTGACGAGGCCGAGCAGGTGCTGGCCGCTCTCATGGATGATGCGGGCGTAGTCGGCCTTGCGCGCATCATCGAGGGGGGCGCCGGTCTGCGTCGCCAGCAGTTCGGAAAAGCCGAGGATGGCGTTGAGCGGCGTGCGCAGCTCGTGGCTCATGGCGGCGAGGAAGCGGCTCTTGGCGGCGTTGGCAGCCTCCGCCTCGGCCCGGGCGCGGGCGGCGGCGTCGGCCTTCTGGCGCTCCGCCTTCATCTGCTCGGTCTGGGCCTGCTGCCAGGGCGCCCGCCAGGAGACGCGCACCACGCCGCCCCGCATGGCGCGGCAGCGCGCCTCGGCGGTGAGGAAGGCGGGCGCGCCGTCGCCGGCCGCGTCGCAGCGCAGGCGCAGCTCCAGCGTCGCCGCCCACCCGCGCGAGGCGGCTTCGACGGCGGAGAGGAACGCGGGACGGTCGGCCACCAGAACCCGCTCGAACAGGGCCATGCCTTCCAGAGTGGCGGCCGACGTGGTGGTGAAGGGGCCGCCCTGCCGCTCCACCCGCACCACCTCGCCGCGCGGGCCGTGGCAGGTGACGAGCAGCATGTCCGAGGGCGGCGCGGCGCTGGCCTTGGTGGCCGCGCGGGCGAGGCCTCCGGCCACCGCCGCGAGGGCGGCGCAGACAAAGCCGCTGGCGAGGAGAGGGGTGGCGTTGAGGAGGCCGCCGGTGGCGAGGCCCGAGGCCTCCGCGAGCAGCACCAGGCCGCCCGAGCCAAGGCCCAGGACGCTCAAACCGCTCAGCACCGCGCCGGTGAGGCGGCCCAGCCCGGCAAGGCGCGGCAACGCCTCCCGGTCCCCGCTGTCGCGGGCCGGGACGGGCCGCGCGCCGGCCGCTGCATCGCCGAAGACGTGAGCCACGTCGCCCCCTGTCAAGTGCCGTTGTTCGTCATGGCGTGTCACCGCCCCGCCATCACGTTTCGCAAAACCTTGCCACGGCGGGCTTTAAGCGAACGCTAAGCCGGTGCCGATCCACCACCATCAGCGTTAACGATGTCTTGAAAAGTCGGGGCATGTTGCCTCGTCGGCGCCGCACGGACGGGTGTTGGAGTGGTAATGTCCAAGGGCGCGAATTCAGCTTCGCCGCTGTTTCGGGTTCGCCCATTCTGCAAGAGGGAGCGATGTTCTTCCTGTTCCGCCTCGCCTTTTGGATCGGCCTCGTGCTGCTGCTCCTGCCGTTCGGCCTCAAGGGCTCCGACGGGCGGGATGTGAGCGTGTTCGACGCCTTCGGCGCCGCTCAGGCGTTCGTGGCGGACATGCGGGGCTTCTGTGATCGCCAGCCGCAGGCCTGCGCGGTGGGCGGGCAGATGGCCGGCCATCTCGTGGAGAAGGCACAGGTGGGTGCGCGCTGGGTATACGAATCCCTCGGCCGCCACGAAGGGGTGCCGCCTCAGCCGGTCTCCGGCACGGCGCCGGCCCTGCCAGGCAAGGACCCGGCAGAAAAGGGCAGCGCGCTCGATCTTACGCCTCAGGATCTTCTGCCGCTGTGGGGCGGGGGCGACGCCGCCAAGCTCGTGGTGCCGCATGGGTTCCAGCCCGTCTCCGGCCAGCCGCCTCAGACCATGACCCCGACGCAGCTGCCACCGCTGCCGCCCCGCCGCCCTGCCTGACGCCCGGCTTGACGCCTCCGACCAGCCCATTTCATCCGAGCGCTTGCGTTCCGCCGATCCGGTCCCATCTTCGGGCTGTGGATTTGGCGGGCATTGCTTGCCGGCTGTGCTATGCTGCAGCGCAAGGACAGGCGGCCCCGATCTTTTTGCCGGCCGCCGTGGGTGACGAGGAATTGGCCTCATGAACGCTGATGATCTGATTGCGGATTTTGAATTTCTCGACAATTGGGAAGACCGCTACCGGCATGTGATCGAGCTTGGCAAGAAGCTGCCGCCCTTTCCCGAGGCCGAGCGGAATGACTCCAATAAGGTGCAGGGCTGCGCGAGCCAGGTGTGGCTCATCTCCCATGTGAAGCAGACCCCCGCAGGCCCTCTGCTGGAGTTCGAGGGCGATTCCGACGCGCACATCGTGCGCGGGCTGGTGGCGGTGCTGCTGACCCTCGTCTCGGGGCGGACGCCCAAGGAGATCATGGAGACCGATATTCTGGGTGTGTTCCGTCAGATCGGTCTCGAGGGTCATCTCACGCCGCAGCGCTCCAATGGGCTGCGGTCCATGGTGGAGCGCATCCGCGGGCATGCCCGGAACGCGCTCGCCGCTGCCTGATCGCGTGACACTTCACCGGCCGGCGTCAGAGCCGGCCGAACTCTACGTCGGCGCAGGAATAGCCGAGGCGGGTGAGGCCCTCTTCCAGATAGTCGCCGACCAGCGGCATGCCCATCAGGTAGCGTGCGGCGGAGACATCGCGGCTGGCGGCCGCTTCGGCGCGCAACGCATTCCACGTGGAGACGTCCTCGTCGCCGCGCCCCAGCCAGGCGATGGTCACGAGATCGATCTGCTGATCCTCGTTGAGCGCGGAGATGGCGCCAGCGAGTTCCTCGTTCACCGGATCGTCCGGGTGGTCCTCAAGCACCTCCAGCATGCCGTCGTCCGGGCCATCCGACCCGGGATCGGGGTCCGTCACCGCGTCCTTCGCATCGCGGGCGCGGGCTTTGACGATGATGTAGCAGACCGTCTCCGGCGAGATGCTGAGGGTGGCGAGATCGTCGTCGGGGGTCGCGTCGGGCGCCATGGCGGTCCTCCTCTGATGCACGTGTCTCAGAGGAAATCGCAGGCCGCCCAACCGGTTCCGATTTACGCCGTCAGGCGTCCGCGCGCACGCTGATGGTTGCGGCCGCGAGCCGTTGGTAGAGCCGGCGCTGGCCGGCGATGGGCCACCAATCGTAGAGGAAGATCTCCATGGGTCGCCACAGCGCCACCCAGCCGAGGATCAGCAGGCCCTCGGCGGCGAGGCTGGCGAGGTTTTCCAGCCGCGGCTCAGCAATGAGGCCGGCGATGCCGAGGCACAATGCCAATACCAGGATGCCGATGGCGAGCGAGACGCGCCCGACCCGGAACAGCTCCGACAGTTCCGCCGAGAGCGCCCGCGCCCTCAGTGTGAAATAGCCACGGATGGCGTCGGGAAGCCCCGCCGCTTCGCTGGTCAACGCTTCTTCGGGCGGCAGATGGACGACGATGGAGATCGGCGCGCCGCGCGGAAGCTCGCGCGCCCACTCCACGATGAAGGCTTCCGCCTCTGCGTCGAGGTCGCGTTCCCGAAAGGGGAACGGGTCCAGCATATTGAACAGCTGCGGGACCCGCTCGACGCGGATCTCGATTGGGGAGTCCGCGGGATCAAGCCCGGTGACTGGGGTCACGGTTCGGAGAAGGTTGCGCCTCAGCGGTGAGTGCGGCGGGCGCGCACGCGTACCGGAACGAGCTGCCTCTGCTTGGCGGCGAGCTGCGCGAGCGCAACGGCTGCAAGGCCAGCGAGGACAACTGCGGAACCGGCAACGAGGGACAACATCTGATCCTCCACCACCACGCCGGACATCCCGATTGCCGCAAAATTCCGAGAGGAAGGGAGCAACCGATGCGCCGGCGAATAATGCAATCTTAACCGGGTTCGCGCGCTTCGCCACCCGTCCTGATCAAGAAATGTTCCGTTTTGGCGCGATCGGAAGGGCTGTCACGCCGATTTGAGAGCCTCAGAGCGGCGAAAGATAAGGCAGAGGCCCGGGAGAGAATTCCCGCCGCACCCGGTCGAGCCGCTCGACCGCCCGGCCGAACGACCCCCGCAGGTGATTGCGCAGCGCATCTGCCGCCCCCTCGACATCCGCCGCCGCGAGGCGCTCGGCCACGTCGAGGTGTTCGGCGATGAAGGGCTCGCGCCCGTGCGGTTGGGGGGCGCGCACGTACAGGAAGGTGAGAGCCACCAGCAGCGTCTGGCAGGTGGCCAGCGCTTCCATCAGCGTGGCATTGCCGCAGCGGCCGAGCAGGCCGACGTGAAGCTCGTTTTCCAGGAGGCCGAGGCGGGCGCCGTCCACCGTATCGGGGTGGGCGGCGGCATCGCGCAGATTGGCGCACAGCGTCGTCACCTGCCCGGGGGCGAGGCGTGGAAAGGCAAGGCGCAACGCCCCCGGCTCCAGGATGGCACGCATCTCGAACAGCTCCGCCACATAGGCGGGCGTGAGTGCGGGGGCATACCAGTGAAGCCGGTTGTCCTTGCGCACGACACCGCGTTCGTTGAGACGCGAGAGCACCTCCCGGGCGACCGTGCGGCTGACGCCGTAATAGGCGGCGAGGTGATTCTCCACCACGCGGAAGGCGCCGAGCGCGGTGCGCGAGACCACCTCCTGCTCCACGTCCGCATAGATGCGCTGCCAGGTCGATTCGGGCGCGAGCTGGATCGGCGCTCCGTCGCTTATGGTCTTCGCCGGCACGACAGGCGGCGGACCCGCCAGGGGCATCACCTCAAAGCCGTGGCCGTCGCTGCGGCTGACAAGCCCCACCCGCTCCAGCCGCGCCAACGCCTGCCGGGCCGGTGCGCGGGAGATGCCGAAGCGCTCGGCGATGCGGGATTCCAGCAGCCGCTCCCCGGGCGCGAGCGCGCCGGAGGCGATCTGCGCGGCGAGAATGTCGAAGGCGCGCTCGTGCAGGCGCGGGGCGATGCCGGCAACCGGGCGCGGGTGCCGCGCGGCTGGGGATAGATGTTCCCCGGCCACGATGGCGGCTTTGATTGTCCCGTCCCGTCCGATCACGCGCCTCGTCCGTCTGTCAGCCGCAAGGCCAGCCCTTCCGGCAGCGTGCCCCATGTGCGGACAAATTCCAAGTTAACCAGTGGGTTACATCTGAGCTGCAGGCGGCGCAGATGCTCAGCGAGCGGGGTACGACAGCGCGTTTGCACCGGTATCGTCTGGTGCATACAAAGGACGCGGCGAGAATATCGATCGTTCCGCCTGAGTCGTTCCGAGGATCCACCCATGTCCGCCCCGGTTTCCGCGCCTGCATCCTTCCGCGCCTCCTCCCTCGAGCGGCATCGCGAGGACGCGCTCTTCGCTTTTTGCACCGCCGCCCTCGCGGCGGCGGGGGCGGATTCGGCGAGCGCGGAGGCGGCGGCTCGGGCCATGCTGCACGGCTCGCGCTTCGGCGTGGACAGTCACGGCGTGCGGCTGCTGGATCATTATGTGACGGTGATCGCTGGGGGGCGGGTGAACGGCCATCCCACGCTCGACTTCCGGGCCGGCGCGGCGGCGGTGGCGACGCTCGACGCGGACCATGGCCACGGTGCCCGCGCGGCCTATGCGGCCATGGACCGAGCCATGGAGAATGCCGCGCTCTACGGCATCGGCGCGGTGGCCATCCGCAACTCGTCCCACTTCGGCGCGGCGGGCGCTTATGCGCTGGCGGCGGCGGAGAAGGGCTTCATCGGCCTCGCCTTCTGCAATTCAGACAGTCTCGTGCGCCTGCATGGCGGGGCGGAGCGCTTTCACGGGACCAACCCGATCGCCATGGGCGTGCCGGTGAAAGGTGAGGCGCCTTGGTTCCTCGACATGGCCACAAGCGCCGTTCCTTACAACCGGGTGCTGCTATACCGCAGCCTTGAGCAGTCGCTGCCTCCGGAGGTCGCCTCGGATAGCGATGGCTTCGACACCATGGATCCCCATAGGGCGGAGATGCTGGCTCCGCTGGGCGCAGCCTTCGGCTTCAAGGGGGCGGCGCTCGCCGGTGTGGTGGAGGTGTTCAGTGCGGTACTGTCGGGTGCGCGGCTGTCGTTCGATCTCGCGCCCATGGGGGGATCGGATGTCGCCACCCCGCGCAATGTCGGCGCCTTCGTGATGGCCATGAAGCCGAACGCCTTCCTGCCGGAGGCGGAGTTCGATGCCGCCATGCAGCGCTATCGTCAGACGCTGCGCAATTCACGCCCCGCGCCCGGGGATATCTTGATGGCCCCGGGTGACCGGGAATGGAAGGTGGCGGAAGAGCGCCGCCGCGACGGCATTCCCATCGATCCTGCCACCGCTGGAACTTTCGATCGCATCGCCGCCCGGTTCGATATTGTCCGGCCAAAAGCCGTTTAAGTTCAGGTCCTTCAGCCGAAGACGACTGCCGCGACGATGATCCCGTAGGCGGTGAGGAAGAGCAGGCTGTCCCGCAGGACCTGTCCGTGCGCCGCTGTCATGATGGCCTCTTGAATTTCACTTTCGACTATTTCTCCGAATTTAATATCGAATGTGAATCCACGTCAAAAACATAATTTCTATGTGATTTATGGGCACGTGAAACCGGCTCTCGATGAATGGACCGGCGTGTCAGGTAATCGGCGCGGCCCTGTCAGGCGATCCGGACCGCTTCGAGGGCGGCGCGCATGTCTTCGGGCAAGGGCGCGGCGCGGCGTTCGGTGAGATCGAACAGCACGACCACGGTCTCGGCCGTCGCCATGCACTGGCCATCCTGAAAGATGGCCTGCCGCATGCCCACGGAAGAGCGGCCGAGGGATGAGACGCCCGTGCCGATCTCAGCTTCTCCCGGCCAGCGCATCTCCGCCCGGTAGTCGAGCACGAGGCGGACCAGCGCAAAGCCCATGCCCTGGGGCGCCAGCCGGCGCGGCGTCAGCAGAAGGTGGGTGCGCCCCGTCTCCAGAAAGGTGGAGAACACCGCATTGTTGACGTGGCCGAGCATGTCGGTGTCGCCATAGCGGATGGTATCGCGCGCCTTCACCGGGAAGTCGGCGAGGACCGGGAGGGGCGACTTCTCGGCCATCAGCCGGCCTTTCCGAGCGCGCGCCAGCCGATGTCGGAGCGGAAAAAGCCGTCCGGCCAGTCGATGCGCGCGATGGCGGCATAGGCGCGTTCGCGGGCCTCGGCCAGCGTGCCGCCCGTGGCGGTCACGTTCAGCACGCGCCCGCCGTTGGAGACCAGATGGCCGCCCTTCATCCGCGTGCCGGCCTGGAACACGGTGACGCCCTCCAGAGCCGACGCCTCCCCGATGCCACCGATGGGCGAGCCGATCTGGTGCGGCCCCGGATAGCCGCGCGAGGCATAAACCACCGTCATGGCCGAGACCGGCGCCCAGGCCGGCGTGACCTCGGCGAGGCGGCCGGCCGCGGTAGCGTGCAGCACCTCGGCCAGATCGCCGGCGAAGCGCGGCATCAGCACCTGGCATTCCGGATCGCCGAAGCGGCAATTGTATTCCACCAGCTTGGGGCCGGAGGCGGTGAGCATCAGCCCGGCATAGAGCACGCCGCGATAGGGCGTTCCGGCCTTGGCCATGGCACGGGCGGTGGGGATGAGGATCTCCTCCAGCGCGCGGCGCTCAAGCTCTTCCGTCAGCACCGGGGCGGGGGAATAGGCGCCCATGCCTCCTGTGTTGGGGCCGAGGTCGCCGTCATAGGCGCGCTTGTGGTCCTGGGCGCTGCCGAAGAGAACGACGGTCTCGCCGTCGACGAGGGCGAACAGGCTCGCCTCCTCGCCCTCCATGAATTCCTCGATGAGCACCTCGGTGCCGCCGCCAGCGAACACCTGCTCCACCGCATCCACCGCTTCCTCGACGGTCAGGGCGACGACGACGCCCTTGCCGGCCATCAGCCCGTCCGCCTTCACCACGATGGGCGCGCCCTGCGCCCGGATGTAGGCGGCGGCCTCGGCGGTGGAGGTGAAGCGGCCGAAGCCGGCGGTGGGAATGCCGTTGGCCTTGCACAATTCCTTGGTGAAGAGCTTGGAGCCCTCCAGCCGGGCAGCCGCCGCGGTAGGGCCGAAGGCGAGGATGCCGGCGGCGGCGAGACGATCCACCAGGCCAGCCACCAGGGGCGCCTCGGGGCCGACCACCACCAGGTCGATGGTGTGTTCCTGGCACCATTTCACGATGGTGTCGTGGGCGGAGAGCGGAATGCCCTCCACCACGTCCGCGAACTCGGCGATGCCCGGATTGCCGGGCAAGGCGTAGAACTGACCAATGGTGGGGCTCTGCGCCAGCTTCCAGGCGAGGGCGTGCTCGCGCCCTCCCGATCCGAGCAGCAGGATGTTCATGCGGCCTCCCCCGATTTCCAGCGGTCTTGGTTTCCGACGATCTTGGTTTTCTGCTCTCCTCGCCTATCGGCTCAAGGCCGCGCAAACAAGGGGCCGGGCTCTGCGCTCGCCGCATGGGGCACCTTCCCGTTATGCTGGCTGGCCACCCATCCGGGTTTCGATTCGCATGACCGATGATGCCGAAGTCAGGGCCAACGCGCCCGAATGGAGCGTTTCCGAGCTGTCCGCCGCCTTGCGCCGGACGGTGGAGGACGCCTATGGCCACGTCCGGGTGCGGGGCGAAATTTCCGGTTATCGCGGCCCTCATTCCTCCGGCCATGCCTATTTCTGCCTGAAGGATGCCGGCGCGCGGCTCGATGCGGTGATCTGGAAGGGCACCTTCCAGCGCCTGCGCCTCAAGCCCGAGGAGGGGCTGGAGGTGGTGGCGAC
>JAEZMT010000281.1 GCA_023442085.1 Pseudomonadota bacterium
CGCTCCACATTGTTGCGCAGCTGGCGCACGTTGCCCGGCCAGTCGTGGGATTGCAGCACCGCCATCGCGTCCTCGCCGATGGGACGGCGCGGCAAGCCGGTGGTCTGCGAGATGCTGTCGAGGAAGAAATCCACGAGATCGGGAATGTCCTCGCGCCGTTCGGCCAGCGGCGGCACGCGGATCGGCACCACCGAGAGGCGATGGTAGAGATCCTCGCGGAAGCGTCCCTTGGCGATCTCCTCCTCCAGGTTGCGCCCGGTGGAGGAGATGATGCGCACGTCCACGCTCACCTTGTCGTTGGAGCCGAGCCGGGTGAAGGTCTGCTCCACCAGCACGCGCAGCACGCGGTTCTGCGTCTCGCGCGGCATGTCGGCGATCTCGTCGAGGAAGAGCGTACCGCCGTGCGCCTCCTCCAGCGCGCCGCGCTTCTGCTCCTGCCCCTCCCCTTCCGCCACGCCGAACAGCTCGAATTCGAGCCGCTCGGGCGTCATGGCGGCGGAGTTGAGCACCACGAAGGGCCCCTGCGCGCGCCCGGAGACGCCATGGATCAGGCGGGCGGTAAGCTCCTTGCCGGAGCCGGAGGGGCCCACGATGAGAATGCGGCTGTTGGTGGGGCCGACCCGCTCGATGGTCCCCTTCAGCTGCTGGATGGCGCTTGAGCGGCCGACGAGGATGCGGCCATGTGGCGCGAGCTGCTTCAGCTCCTTCAGCTCGCGCTTGAGGCGCAGCGTCTCCAGAGCCCGCTCGGTGACCATCACCAGACGGTCGGCATTGAACGGCTTCTCGATGAAGTCGTAGGCGCCACGCTTGATGGCCGCGACCGCGGTCTCGATGTTGCCGTGGCCCGAGATCATCACGACCGGCAGGTCCGGATGCTGCGCCTTGATCTCGTTCAGCAGCTCCAGGCCGTCGAGGCGGCTGCCCTGCAGCCAGATGTCGAGGAACACGAGATTCGGCCGGCGCGCGGCGATGGCGCCGAGCGCGCCGTCGGCATCCCGGGTGGTGCGGGCGGAATAGCCCTCGTCCTCCAGGATGCCGGCAACCAGCTCACCGATATCGGCCTCGTCGTCGACGATGAGGATGTCCATGGCCATGGATCAGGCCCTCCCCGCTTGAGGGACCGGTTGCGCCCCGCCCGCGCCGGCCGGTGGTAGACCATCCGCCCGCATGCGGAGCCTGATCCAGGCGCCGCGCCCCTCGGGCGAATCATTCAGTTCGATGCCGCCGCCATGCTCTTCCATGATCTTGCCGACGATGGCGAGGCCGAGCCCCGTCCCCTTCTCGCGGGTGGTGACATAAGGTTCCAGCAGGCGGCTGCGCTTGTCGCGCGGCAGACCCGCGCCGTTGTCGATGACGTCGATCAGGCGATCCTCCCCCGCCTCGGTGACGCGGACGCAGATGCGGCCCTTGCCGCGCTCCGCGTCCGGGACGGCCTCGATGGCCTCGGCTGCGTTCTTGAGAATGTTGGTGAGTGCCTGGCTGATGAGCCGGCGATCGAAACGGGCCGGCTGCGCGGCGGGCAGCTCGGCCTCGAAGGTGACTTCGGGGTGTCCGACGCGCATGAGAAACACCGCCTGCCGGACGGTCTCGGCGAGGTCCTGCGCATCCACCACGGGCTTGGGCATGCGGGCGAAGGAGGAGAACTCGTCCACCATGCGGCCGATATCGCCCACCTGCCGGATGATGGTGTCCGTGCACTGATCGAACACGTCGCGATCCTGGGTGATGTGGCGTCCGTACTTGCGCTTCAGGCGCTCGGCGGACAGCTGAATGGGGGTGAGCGGGTTCTTGATCTCGTGGGCGATGCGCCGCGCCACGTCCGCCCACGCCGACGTGCGCTGGGCGGTGATGAGGGCGGTGATGTCGTCGAGCGTCACCACCCAGCCGTGCGCCTCGGCCCCCGATTGCTCGGTGGTGACACGCATGGCGAAGATGCGCTCGCGGCCGTCGCGCTGCACCGTGATGTTGCCCTGCACCGCTCGCTGGCCGGCCCCGCGCGCCTCCTCAAGCAGCGCGGCGGTTTCCGGCACCACTTCGGCGAGCGGACGGCCGAGGCCCTCGGCCTCGGTGACGCCGAGAAGCCGCTCGGCCGACAGGTTGAGGATGGTGACGCGCGCGTCCGCGTCGAGGCCGATCACGCCCGCGCCGACACCGGAGAGCACCGCCTCGGTAAAGCGGCGGCGGCTGTCCATCTGGTCGCGGGCACTGACGAGGGCGTTGCGCTGGGTCTTCAGCTCGCCGGTCATCTTGTTGAAGGTTTCGCCGAGGGTGGCGAGGTCGCCCTCGGCGCGGTTCACCGGCACCTGGATGTCGAGATTGCCCTTGGCCACGCGATCCGCCGCCCACATCAGCCGGCGGATGGGCGCGACCAGCCACTTGGAGAAATTGATCGCCATCCACCCGGCAGAGAGCAGGACGATGAGGGTAATGAAGGAATACATGAGCGCGAAGGTGATCTGCACGCGGAAGCGTCTGTTTTCCAGCGCGCGATAATCGGCGAGCGTCTCGCTCGTGACCTTCAGATAGCCGAGCACCCGCGGGTCGATCGGCCGCGCCACATAGAGGAAGAGATCGTCGAAGCCGGTCAGCGGCACGACGGCGCCCACATAGTCGGCATCGACATAAATGATGGGCTGCTCGGCGGTCGCCTCATTGATGGCGATGTTGGTCGGGACGAGGAATTCCCGCCCTGTGCGCAGGTTCGCGCGCTCCACCACGGAGAGGTCGCGATGGATGATCTGGGCGCCCGGCACGTTGCGGAGCGCCGCCTGCGCCGTCAGCACCTGGCGGAATTTTTCGATGTCGGTGTCGTAGAGGGTCTTCTGCTGCGACAGGTCGTTCGCCATGGCCAGCGCGTCGCCGCGGATGGAGAGCGCGTGCTCGCGTACGTAGGTTTGCGCCACCGAGGACGCCGAGCCGACGATTTCCTGCGTCCGCTCGGAGAAATAGCGGTCGAGCGTCCGGTCGAGGGTGAAGCTCGCCACCAGCGCAACCACCACCGCCGGCACCACGGCGACGCCGGCGAACAGACCGATGATGCGCACGTGCAGGCGCGAGGCTGCCCGCCCCCGCGCGCGGGCCCGGAAGATGCGCCACACTTCCCGGCCGATGATCGCGACGAGGATAAGCACGGCGGCGCCGGCCGCCGCCAATACCCCGTTCACTACCTCCTCGGTCGGCACGATGGAGGTCAGGCCCATGATGATCGCGAAGGTCGCGACCGCCAATGCCAGCGACAAGGCAACCACAATCGGGACGACCAGACGCGCGAACAGGCTGCGCCGCGGCCTCATGTCTTTTGCGGCGTATCCGACCGCCTCATCGCTCATGTGTGCCTGACCATCCCAGAGCTACGGGCCGGCACGACGACTCGCGCGACCCGGAGTGATGCAGTGGAACGACACTGGTGCAAAAATGTGACAGACGCATCCCCCTCCACCGCATTTCAATCGGTGAGGCGAAAGACAGGTAGCCCGGTCACGGAATATCCGGCCACGCACCCGCCGCCCGCACATCCAGCATCCGCAATACCTCGCCCGAGGCGGCAGACCGGATTTTCGGCTCAAGCGAATCGGCGCGCGGCCTCCGCGTTGGCGGGATGGGGCCAAAATCCGCCAGGGGAGCTTCGGGCCGGCGAGCCGCCTCTGAAGGGCACCAAACATCAAAAACCCCGCGGATGAAGCCATCCGCGGGGTTCTCATTTCAGATCTTGCGACCGGCCGGTCAGGCCGAAGGACTCATCGGGAGGTCCGGATCACCTGGATGTCGAGATCGCGGATCTTCTTGCGCAGGGTGTTGCGGTTCAGCCCTAGAAGCTCCGCTGCCTTGATCTGATTGCCCCGCGTGGCCGCGAGCGCAGCGGAGAGGAGCGGATATTCCACGTCCTTCAAGATGCGGTGATAAAGGCCGGGCGGGGGCAGATTTTCGCCGAACCCCGAGAAGTAGGTGTTGAGGTGGCGCTCCACCGAAGCCGCCAGCGTCGCGTCAACCGGGCCTTCTTCCGACAGCATGTTCGGCATGGGCTCGGAGAGCTCGGCCTCGATGATGGCGGGGGTGATGACCTCCTGCGGGTAGAGCGCGGCGAGGCGGCGGACCAGGTTCTCCAGCTCGCGCACGTTGCCGGGCCAGCGGTAGCGCTTCAGCCGGTCGAGGGCGGCGGAATCGATCTGTTTGGCGGGCAGGCCCTCCCGCTCGGCCTGCAGGAAGAAGTGGCGCACGAGGTCCGGCACGTCCTCGGAGCGCTCGCGCAGGGGCGGCAGTCGCAGGGGCACCACGTTCAGGCGGAAGAACAGATCCTCGCGGAACAGGCCCTGCTGGATCAGCGTGCGCAGATCCTTGTTGGTGGCCGCGATGATGCGCACGTCGGTCTTGATGGGGGTGCGCCCGCCTACCGTCGTGTTTTAGCCCTGCTGGAGCACGCGCAGAAGGCGCGTCTGCGCCTCCATCGGCATGTCGCCGATCTCGTCGAGGAAGAGCGTGCCGCCCTCCGCCTGCTCGAAGCGGCCGGGATTGCGGGTGGTGGCGCCGGTAAACGAGCCCTTCTCGTGGCCGAACAGCTCCGATTCGATGAGGTCGCGCGGGATAGCCGCCATGTTGATGGCGACGAACGGCCCGGTGCGGCGCTTGCCGTAATCGTGCAGCGCCCGCGCCACCAGCTCTTTGCCGGTCCCGCTCTCGCCCGCGATCATCACGGTGAGGTCGGTCTGCATCAGGCGGGCGAGGAGGCGGTAAATCTCCTGCATGGCGGGGGAGCGGCCCACCAGGGGGATGTTGTCCTGCTCCTCGGGCGCGTGATGGCCGCCGTCGCCCTTCTTCGGCTCGGCCAGCGCGCGGCCGACGATGGAGATCAGCTCCTTCAGGTCGAAGGGCTTCGGCAGATATTCATAGGCCCCGCGCTCGGAGGCGCGGATGGCGGTCATGAAGGTGTTCTGCGCGCTCATGACGATGACCGGCAGGTCCGGCCGCGCCTTCTTGATGCGCGGCAGGAGGTCGAAGGCGTTCTCGTCGGGCATCACCACATCGGTGATGACGAGATCGCCATCGCCCTGGCTCACCCAGCGCCACAGCGTGGCGGCGTTGCCGCAGGAACGCACCTCGTATCCGGCGCGCGAGAGCGCCTGGTTGAGCACGGTGCGGATCGCGGCATCGTCGTCGGCGACCAGGATGCTTCCGGATGGCATCGACACCTCAATGGTCCTCTCGAACAGGGCTCTTGCCGCGATACATGGGCAGGAGCACGCGGAACGTGGTGCGGCGGGGCTGGCTATCGCATTCGACGATGCCGCCGTGGTCGCCGATGATCTTCGCCACCAAAGCAAGACCGAGGCCAGAGCCGGTCGGCTTGGTCGTCACGAACGGGTCGAACAGGTGCGGCACCAGATCCTCCGGCACGCCCTTGCCGTTGTCCCGCACGCAGAACTCAAGCGGCAGGCTGACGCGCGTGGAGGCACCGGGGACCATCAGCCGCACGCCGGGACGGAAGGCGGTGGAGAGCAGAATCTCGCCGTCCTGATCGCTGTCGATGGCTTCCGCCGCATTCTTCACCAGGTTCAGGAACACCTGGATGAGCTGGTCGCGGTTGGCCAGCACCGGCGGAAGAGAGGGGTCGTACTCCTCCACGAAGCGAATGTGCCGGGCGAAGCCCGAGGCCGCCAGCGTGCGCACATGCTCCAGCACCGCATGGATGTTCACCGGCTCGCGCTCAACGGGGCGCTCGTCGGAGAAGACCTCCATCCGATCCACCAGCTTAACGATGCGGTCGGCTTCGTCGCAGATGAGCCGGGTCAGGGCGCGATCGTCGTCGTCGGCCGACTGCTCCAGAAGCTGGGCCGCGCCGCGGATGCCGGAGAGCGGATTCTTGATCTCGTGCGCCAGCATGGAGGCGAGCGCGCTCACCGAGCGGGCGGCACCGCGATGAGTGAGCTGCCGATCCATCTTGTCGGCGATGGTGCGCTCCTGGAGCATCACCACCACGTTGTCGGGCTGCTCGTTCACCGGCGCCACGTGGATGTCCACGATGCGCTCGCCGCCGTTGCGGGGGGTGCCGAGGTCCACGCGATATTCATTCACCGGCGCGCCGCGCTGGCGCACCTGATCGATGAGGCCGAGGAGCGGCGTGCCGAAGGGCACGAACTCGCTGAGGGGCCGCCGGCGCAGAAGCGGAGCGCTGACCTCGAAGAAGGCTTCGGCCGCCACATTGGCCTCCACCACATGCCCGTTGCCGGCAATGGTGAAGAGGGGATGGGGCACGGCATCGAGAATGGCGCGCGTCA
>JAEZMT010000293.1 GCA_023442085.1 Pseudomonadota bacterium
ACGGCACTGGCCTCGCCTTCCGCCTTATCGGCGAGTGGCAGGACCAGAACTACTGGCGCAACTTCGGCGACATCGAGCAGAACATCCTTGCCCCGTCGCTGGCCTGGTACGGCGAGAACACCACGGCGACCCTCGCCTATACCCACCGCGAGTATTCCGTGCCGTTCGACCGCGGCACCATCTTCGATCTCAACACCGGCAAGGCCGTGCCGGTGGACCGGCGCATCCGCTTCGACGAGCCCTATAACGTCACCAACGGCACGTCGGACCTCGTGCTCGCGGGTGTCGAACATGCCTTCAACGACGCCTGGAAGCTGAAGGTCAACTACGCCTGGAGCCAGGACGTCTATGAGGACAACCAGGCCCGCGTGATCGCCTACGATCCCTTAACCGGCATCCTCACGCGGCGGGCCGACGCGACCCAGGATTCCACCCAGCACGACAACAATTTGCGCGCCGACCTCACCGGCACGGTGATGATCGCGGGCATGAAGAACGAGCTGCTCTTCGGCGCCAATGTGAACGACTACGACGTTTTGCGCACGGACATGATCCGCTGCAAGAACGTCAAGGGCTTCAACATCTACCACCCGGTGTACGGCACCCTGCCCGCCTGCACCACCGTCTCCGCCGCCGACAGCGACCAGCAGGCCAACCAGACGCTCTACAGCGGCTATGCGCAGGATGCGGTCTACCTGACCGACCAGTGGATCGTCGTCGCCGGCGGCAGCTATGCCTGGTACACCCAGACCGCCGGCAAGGGCCGCCCCTTCAACCTCAACACGGATGCGGAAGGCGGCGAGTTCATGCCCCGCGCGGGCGTCGTCTACAAGGCCACCGACAAGCTCTCCTTCTATGCCAACTACGCGACCTCCTTCGTGCCCCAGATCTCCATCGCCAGCGAGATCGGCTCGCTGCCGCCGGAGACCGGCGTGTCCTACGAGGCGGGCATGAAGTTCGAGGTGCTGAAGGGGCTCACGGGCACCGTCGCCATCTTCGACATCGAGAAGGAGAACGTGCTCTACAACGAGGTCATCAACGGCGAGACCTTCGCCCGCACAGCCGGAAAGGTGCGCTCGCGCGGCTTCGAGTTCGACATTTCCGGCGCGGTGACCGAGCAGATCAACGTCATTGCCAGCTACGGCTACACGGATGCGAAGATCGTCGAGGATCCGCAATATGCGGGCAACGTCCCGGCCAACGTCGCCTCACACACCTTCTCGCTGTTCGCGACCTATGATTTCGGCAAGGTGTGGGGCGAAAATTCCCTCAAAGTGGGCGGCGGCTTCCATGGCCAGAGCGAGGCCCCCGGATCAGCTGCCAACACCTTCTGGCTGCCGGGCTATGTGGTGTTCGACGCCATGCTCGCCTACACCATCCCCCAGCCCACGCCCTGGGCGGTGACACCGCTGACCGTCCAGCTCAATGTGAAAAACCTGTTCGACACGACCTATTACGTCTCGTCCATCGGCACCAACAATCTCGGCGTGGCCATCGGTGCCCCCTTCGAGGCGACCCTCTCCGCCCGGCTGAAGTTCTGACTCTCCGGCCGGACGGCAGGGAGCCTCTGATTATTCGCCAGCCGCATGGGCCTCCAGCCGCCGCTCCTTGGCGTAGCGCACCAGCGCGGCGAAACGGTAGAGGCCGTGGACGAACTTGCCGTAGGGCATGGTCAGGAAGAAGCCGAAGACGAAGCCGAGGTGAATGGCGAGCATCGTCCCCATGGCCGGCGTGGCCCGCACCACAAGAAGCGCGAGGCCGGTCAGCGCGGTGCCGAACAGCATGGCGAGGAAGGCGGCGTCCATGCCACGACGGGTGTCGTCCATCATCATGGGATCCCGCGCCTTTTTGGCCAGGAACAGCCCGGCCGGCCCGATCACGAGGCCGATGCCGCCGAGGGTGCCGAGCACCACCGGCAGGTCCCACCACGGATAGGGCGACATGCGACCGAGCAGATAGTGGTAGAGCGTCGCCACCGAGGTCGCCGCGAAGCACAAGGCGAAGCCGTAGAAGGTGAAATGGTGGAACAGCCGGCGATTGTCGGTGGGCTTCTCGTCCTCGTTCATGCAGCCGACGCCGCCGCCATCGAGATAACGCAGCTGGCCCGCATCCTTCATGGCCTGCCAGAGGGAGGGCGCATCGGGCGGCAGCGGCTTGCCGTTTTCCATGTCGCGCCAGAAGGCGCGCAGGCCCATGAACAGGGCCAGCAAGGCGTAGAGGAACACGCCGCCGAACAGCGCCACCATGGCATTGTGCGGCATGAGGCGGAAGAAGGCGCCCGGCCCCGCATGCGCGCCGAACATCACAGCCGGATCGTTGAAGGCCATGAACCCGCCGAGGAAGGCAGCCACCGAGGCGGCGGTGATGAGGGCAACGACGAGACCGTTGCGCCTAAACAGGCCGGCGAGCGGACGCGGCCAGGCATACTGAGCATAGGAATCGTTGCGCACCTCGGCGAGCGTGCGCGGGACGTTCACGTTGAATTCGTGCGGCGGCGAGAACTGGCAGTCGAAATAGCACGCGCCGCAGGAATGGCAGAGGTTCGACAAATAGTTGAGATCGCCGGCCGAGAATGCCCGACGCATCTCCATGGCCGGAAACACGGCGCACAGGCCCTCGCAATAGCGGCACGAATTGCAGACCGTCATGAGCCGGGCCGCTTCCTCCAGCGGCGAGCTGTGCGCGTTCATCTGGAATTCTTCCTTGTTGTGTGAGTTGTCTTGCATACAGCTGCGCACAGCCGTACTCCCTTGAAGGACCGGCGCGCGGCGCGCACCGGACAGCGGGGAGGAGCGCAATGGCGGACGCGACGGCTCAAGGAGACGACGGCCTCTCCCGCGCGCAGCGCGTTTACGAGCGGCTGAAGGAGGACATCCGGGCCGGGGCGCTCCGGCGCGGCGAGCGCGTGCGCGAGGAGCAGATAGCGCGGGCGCTGGGCGTCAGCCGCACCCCGGTGCGGGAGGCGCTGACGCGGCTCACCGCGCGCGGGCTGATCGAGGCGACGCCGGCCGGGCTGGTGGTGGCCACCATCTCCCGCCCCCAGACGCTCGAGCTTTACGCCATGCGCGAGGTGCTGGAAGGCTCGGCCGCCCGCTTCGCCGCCCAGCACGCCGCGCCGAGCGAGATCGCCATGCTCGACCGCCTCTCGTCCGCCTTCGAGGCGGCGTTCGGCGACGCGGACCGGCTGGCCGAGCTGAACCGCCGTTTTCATTCCGCCATCGTCGACGCCGCCCACAACCGCTACCTCGTCCGCATGCTGGACGAGCTGAGCGACGCCCTCGCCCTGCTGCCGGGCACCACCTTCCAGCTGGCTGAGCGCGGACCGCTGGCGGTGCGTGAGCATGCCGCCATCGTGGCGGCCATCGCCGCCCGTGATCCGGACGCCGCCGAGCAAGCGGCGCGGCTGCATATCCAGCATGCGCAGGAGGCGCGGCTGGCGCTGATGCAGCTCGACTGAGCCGCTCCAGCTAGTTGCGCACACTGCGGGCCGCCCCGGTGCCGGCGCAGCGGCCGAACACGCTGCCGATGGTCATGCCGATGCCCGCGGCATAGCCGCGGCCAAGCACGTTGCCCGCCATGATCTCGCCCGCGGCGAACATGTTGGCCGCCTTGGAGCCGTCGGCCATCTGCATCCGCGCCTCGCGGTCCACGCGCACGCCGAGATAGGTGAAGGTGATGCCGGGCCGCACCGGATAGGCATAGAACGGCGCGGTATCGATGGGCCGCGCCCAATGGGTCTTGGGCGGGGTGAGGCCCTCCGTGCGGCAATCGTCGAGGACCGTGTGGTCGAAGCTGCCGCCGGGGACGATGGACCCGTTGAAGCGCGAGATGGTGGCGGCGAACGCCTCCGGATCAAGCCCGAGCTTCCCCGCCAGTTCCTCCGGCGTCGCCGCGCTGATGGGCGGGTAGAGCGAGGGCATGAAGGAGGTGAGCGACTTGGCGTCGAACACGATGTAGGCGATCTGGTCCGGCTGCTGGGCGACGAGGCGGCCCCAGATGGCGTAGCGCTTGGGCCAGAAGTCCTCGCCCTCGTCGTAGAAACGCTCGGCCTTGTTGTTCAGCACGATGCCGAACACCACGCAGTCAAGCCGGGTAATGATGCCGCCATCGAACTTGGGGGCGCGCGCATCGATGGCCACCGCGTGGCACTGGGTGGGATCGCCCACCGCCTTCACGCCCTTGTCCAGCAGCATCCGCAGCATGGTGCCCCGGTTGTAGGGCGTGCCGCGAATGAGGAAATTCTCCGCCGGCGGCCCCCAATATTCCTTCAGCCAGTCGATATTGGCCTCGAACCCGCCGGCCGCCGCCACAAGGGCGCCCGCGCGCACCGTGTGGCGCGCGCCCCCATGCTTCGCGTCACCGTGCTTGACATGGGCGCCGAGGAAGAAGCCGTTGTCGATGTCGAGGTCCACCACCTCGGCGTCGTACAGCACCTCCACGCCAAGCCGCTCGGCGGTCTGGTACAGCGCGTTGAGCATCGAGCGGCCGCCGCCGAGGAAGAAGGAATTGGTACGCCCGAGGCTCAGCGTGCCGCCGAGGGAGGGCTGGAACCGCACGCCCTGCTCGGAGATCCAGCCCAGCATTTCCTTGGACTGCGCGATCATGAAGCGGGCCAGTTCCTCATCGGTATGGCCCTGGGTGACGCGCTTCAGGTCGTCCCAGAACTCGTCTTCGGTGTAGGGGCCGGTAAGCGTATCGGTGGCGGTGTCGTGGGCGCAGCGCATGTTGCGGGTGTGGCGCGTGTTGCCGCCGCGATAGAAGCGCGGCGCCATCTCCAGGACGAGAACCGACGCGCCGTCCCGCCGCGCCGCGATGGCCGCGCACAGGGCCGCGTTGCCGCCGCCCACCACCAGCACGTCCCAGCGGCGGCCCAGCAAGGCGGAGGCTTCAGCCGCCGTCTGCGCTTCGGCTCCCACTCCCGTCATCTACCCCTCCACCCGTCCCGACGCCTCGGCGTCATGGATTGCATTCTATTGTATACAGTCGTGCGCAGATATCTGCGCGTGTTTCGCCTTGGCGTCAAGCGCCCCCTTGACGGGGCCTTCCAAATTCGCGACGGTTATAAAAGAGAATAATAGTTCTGTCTAACAGAACGGTTTGCCGCGCGGTGCGGCGCAGGAGGAAACATGTCTTTTCGAAGCACGATGGCTGCCCTCGCGGGCTGCCTCGCGAGTTGCATCGCCCTCTCCAGCCTGGCGTCGGCTGAGACCTATCCGGCCCGGCCGGTGACGATGATCGTCCCCTATGCCGCCGGCGGCGCCACCGACGTGGTGGCCCGGGCGGTCGCCGAAAAGCTCACGGGAGCCTGGGGACAGGCGGTGGTCGTGGACAACCGCGCGGGGGCCGGCACCACCATTGCGGCACGGACGGTCGCGCAGGCGCCGGCGGACGGCTACCTCCTCTACATGACCACCTCGGCCCATACGATCTCGGGGCACCTCTATCCCGGCCTGACCTTTGACGCGCTGAAGGACTTTGCGCCGATCACCCTCGTCACCAAGGTGCCGCTGGTTCTTGTGGTGAGCCCGCAGGTGCCCGCCTCCAACATGCCGGAGTTCCTCGCCTGGCTCGCCAAGGAGGGGGACAAGGTGAACTACGCCTCACCCGGCATCGGCACCGCGCAGCACCTGTCGGCCGAGCTGTTCAAGATCGCCACCAAGAGCGGCATCACCCACGTGCCCTACAAGGGCGACGCGCCGGCCCTCACCGATCTCATGGGCGGACAGGTGCAGATGATGCTCGCGACCGCGACGGCGGTCATTCCGCTCATTGAGAGCGGCAAGGTGAAGGCGATCGCCGTCGCCCATAACCGCCGCATCAGCGCGCTGCCGCAGGTGCCCACCTTCGCCGAGGCCGGCGTGAAGGACTTCGAGGCCGCCACCTGGTTCGGCCTGCTGGCGCCCGCGAAGATCAAGCCGGAGCTGGTGGAGAAGGTCTACACCGATGTGTCGAAGATCGTCGCGGAGCCGGACATGCGCCGCCGCATCGAGCAGCTCGGTGGCGACGTGGTCAACAGCACGCCGGCCGAGTTCGCGCGCTTCATGCAGGACGAGAGCGGCAAGTGGGCCGCCGCGGTGAAGGCTTCCGGGGCGTCCTTGAAGTGATGTCTTCCCGCTCCTGGTCCGCGTTCTGCGCGGATCGGGATGCGAGCGTCAGGACGAAAACCGGGCGCGGTGTCGCTTTCCCTCAGGCGGCGCCGCGCTCGGCCGTTCCGGCGGAATGCTGAAAGGCGGGCCAAGTGCCGCCGAGGGTGCGGGTCAGTCTCTCCGCCTGCGGCAGAAGCTCTGCGCGCATGGCGGCGATCCGCTCGGGCGAGAAGCGCTCGCGCGGGCCGGACAGGGAGAGCGTGCCGAACAGGCCGGTGGGGCCGAACACCGGGGCCGCAACCGCCGCGCAGGCGGGATCGCGCTCGCCCTGCGAGAGCGCCCAGCCTTCGGAACGGATGGCGTCGTAACGCGGGCCGGCCTCGCCGTCGAAGGCGAGGAGGACGTGTCCGCCCGCTCCCACCCGAATGGGATAGACATCGCCCGCCGCCACCCGGTCCAGCGTCGCATGGCGCGAATCCACGCGGAACAGGCACAGGCGGTGGCCGGCATCCTGCCGGACATGGAAGGACGAGCTTTCCGTCCCCCGATCCACCAGTTCCTGCAGAACCGGCAGCACATGGCCGCGCAGCCCGTTGCGCCGCTCATAGGCGATGCCGAGCCGGAAGGCGGCCGGCCCCAGATCATAGCCGCCATCGCGCAGGCGCGTGACATAGCCATTGCCTTCCAGAGAGGCCATGAGGCGGAGGATGGTGCTCTTGTAGAACCCCGTCAGGCGGGACAGGTCCGCGAGGCTGACGGGACCGTTCGCGCGTTCCAGCGCGCCGACGATGGCAAGCGCCCGCTCCACTGCGGCGACGCCGCCGCCATCGGGCTGACCGGGGGTCTTGGACTCGGACACACGCATCTCCAGTACGCCCGCCGACTGCGCCGGGCGGGCGATGGATGATCGCAGAAGCGGCCGG
>JAEZMT010000424.1 GCA_023442085.1 Pseudomonadota bacterium
CGTAGGCGGAGGCGCCGGTGACGGCGGTGAGCGTGCGGGTGGAGACGCCGAGCACGATGGCCCGGTCGGGAATGACCAGCGCGGTGTCCACAGCGGCGCCGGAGAGGGTCGCGTCCGCCTCCCGCACTTCGGCCGAGATGGCGCCGCGATGGACGCTCGCCGCCAGAGGCGAGACCCAGGCACCGCCATCGAACACCGCGAGCCGCCGCTCGTCGCGGATGAAGGCGAGGAAGCCCGCCGCCACGGGCAGGAAGTCGAACGCCCCAGCCTCATAGGCCGCGATCATCCCCCCCCGGCCCGCGAAGACGCCCGTGGCGCCGGACGGCACAAACCAGCGCGCACCCTCGGCGGGCGAGGCCGGCGGCACGGTCGCGGTGGCGCTTTCCAGCACCAGTTGCACGAAGGCGTCGAGGCGGCGGATGGCCTCGTTGTGGGTGACATGCTTCTGCGCCTGCGCCGCCGCGATGTACGGCAGCGCCAGGTTCGCCGATTGCTCGGACATGGCTGGACCTCGATGGAAGGAGAAGGGCCTTACGGCCGCACGCTGGCCGTGATCGCCGCGCCCGCGCCGACGCTGGCCGAGAGCTGGGCGATGCGGACGGTGAGTTCCGCCTGCGGGGCGCCGAAATCGGCGATCTCGTCGGCGGCCGCATAGAGGGCCTCGGGCGACGCCAGGGCGAAGGTGCGGAGCACGGTCTCGCCGTCGAGGATGTCGAGCCGATAGGCCTCGCTCGCCTCGCCCAGCGGCACCTCCACCGCCTCCCATCCGTCCCCAGCGATGCGGGTGCGGCGGATGAAGGAGAGCGCGACGCCCGCCCCCGTCCGCCGCGCCCGCACATGCACCGGCGAGAGCGGCGCGAGCGCCCGGCCGGAGACGGTGGAGGACACCTCCGTCACATCCTCCGCGCCCTGGTCATCCCGCGCCGAGCCGACGCGGTAGATGAAGGAACGCCCCAGCGCCGCGACGCCGCTGGCGACGCTCACCAGCGTGCCGTCGAGGCGCACGAGGCGGGTGCCCGCCGGCCAGACGTCTGCCCCCGCGCCTTCCGTTCCGGCGAGGCCGCGCAGGAGGCCGGTGAGGCGATAGCTGCCCGCGTCCACCAGTTCCGCCTCGGTGAAGGCGACGATCTCCGGCGCGCGGTCATCGGCGAGAAGCACGAGGAGGTTGGCGCCGGCCAGCACCTCGGCCTCGCTGGCCGAAACGAGGATGGAGGTCTGCAAGCTGACCTCCATCCCATTGTGCCGGTCGAACCGCCAGAGCGGCCCCGGCGCCAGCGGCGCGGTGAGGGTGCCGAAGGTGGCGGAGGCGGTGACGGGCGCCAGCGTCTCGAAGCTCGCGCCATCGGTGGAACGCCAGATGGCGAGCGTCCCCGGCCAGGGCGAGGCCGCGGCCGCAATCCATTGCAGTGGAACGGGTTCCGCCTCCGACAAGGCCGGCAAATCGAGCACGCGCACGGCGGGCGGGCCGGAGGCGCCGGGCAGCGCGATGGCGCCCGCCCCCTCCTCCGCCAGCGCCACATCGAACACCTCCGGCTCGATGGTGCGGGCGGTGATGGCCAGCGCCTCCGCCGCCTCCACGCGGGTGATCTGCACGAGGCGCGTGCGGCCATCGAAGGTCAACCGCACGAGGTCGCCGGGCGCGAGCGCGAGACGGGAGGGAGGCAGGGAGAAGGTGAGCGTCTCCCGCCCGGCCCACAGATCCTGAAGCCAGACATCGGCGGCGCGCACCATCACGGCATCGGAGGCCACCACCGCGAGATCCGCCTGCGTCACATGCCGGCTCCTGCCGGCGAGGCGGCGGGAGGAGACGGTGGCGCGACGGTAGTCGCGCAGCGCGTCGACGAAGCCCACCGTCACCTCCAAAGGCAGCTCGGTCTCCTGCGCGCGGGTGACGGCGAGGAGGGGCGCGCCCTCCACCTGCACCAGATCATCGGTGCCGATCTCCGCCACCTCGCCCTGTCCGCGCGGGCGGAAGACGATGCGGCCCTCCTCTTCCCCCGCCTCGAAGGCGAAGGCGCGGGCCAGCGGCTCCAGCGCCGCGCGGGCGGTCATGGGCTGCTCCACCACATAGCCCTCGACCGCGCCGGAGAGGTGCGTGCTGTCCACGTCAGTGATGCCAAAATCGGCGGCGAGCGTCGCCACCAGCGCATCCAGCGGCGCCGAGCCGAGGCGGCCGGTGAGCCAGTGGCCGGTGGCCCAGTTGGCACCGTCCGCCCATACGTCGGTCGCATAGGGGAACTGGGGATAGGGCCGCGCATCCCAGCTCCACAGGAACAGCGCGTCGGGCTCCACCATGCGGCCGGGATAGAGGGTGGCGGCGGGGTTGTCGGTGGGGTCCGCATCCGCGCCGAAGGTGGCGAGGATGGCCTCCAGCGTCCGGCGCTGGATGAGGTCGTCCCGCGCGCCGGAGGAGAAGGGCGGCAGGCGGTTTTCGGCGGATTTCGCATCCGGGAAAGCGCTCGGCCGGTTGGCGCCCTTGTCCACCGCCGGGCATCCCGCCTCCATCAGGCGGATGGGCTTGGCGCCGGGCACGTAGGCGGTGGGGCTCGCGCTGCGCACGCCCGCAATGCGCTCGTGATGGGCGTTCGCCCACCAGGACCAGAGATCCTTCTGGCGGTACACCCACGGCTCGCCGAAGGCGCCATCGGTGATGGAGCTGCGCGCCTGAGCGGCTCGGGCGTCGTCGTCGGGATAATACCAGTCGAAGCCCTCGCCCCGGTGCAGGTTGGCCTTCAGATACGTGCGATCGTGGATGGACTGCGCCAGCGCCGCATCGAGATGGACGGAGCCGTCCCGCCAGTCGGCGAGCGGAGGGTAGTAATCGATGCCGATGAAGTCCACCGCCGGGGCGCCCCACACGGCATCCAGCGGAAACCGTACGTCGCCGGAGGCGGCCACCTGAGCGCCATACTCCGTCCAGTCGGCGGCGTAGGAGACGCGCGTCGAAGGCCCCACCACCGCCTTCACCTCGGCGGCCAGCGCGGCCAGCGCGGCGGCGGCGGGAAAGGCGCCGCTGTCGTCCGTGAGGCGGGAGAGCGCGGCCATTTCCGATCCGATGAGGATCGCCTCTACCCCACCCGCCGCGACGGCGAGATGGGCGTAGTGCAGCACCATACGGCGCAGGGTCCATTCGTCCGGCCCGTGATAGATCACGCTCGTGCCGACGCGGGTGAAGTCGCCCGCCGCCGCCGTGCCGAACAGGGCCTGAACCTGCGCGCGGCAAGCGGCGGTTCCATCGACCGTTCCCGTCCGCCCCGGCGCCGGATCGCAGGTGATGCGCCCGCGCCAGGGATGGGGCGGCTGGGAGGCGGCGCCGGTCCAGGGATCGGGGCGGGTGTTGTCGGCGGGAATGTCCATCATGACGAAGGGGTTGAGCGTCACCTTCAGCCCCGCCTCGGTCATGCGCTGGATGGCGCGCACCACGCTGTCGTCGGAGGGCGTGCCGCCATAGGCCGCGCGGCCCTCATATTGCGAGACGGCGGGCGTGGTGAGGCGCGTCTGCCCGCCCACGCTCCACAGCGCCGGGGCGGTCGCCTTGTTCACGCGCTCGCACTTCGGCCGCACGGCACATTGGCCGGCGCGCAGGTCGTCGCCGAACCAGGACACCACCAGCGAGACGCGCTCAAGGTTCGGGCAGGCGCCGAGGAGCTGGTCGAGGGAGGCCTCGAAATCGCTGAAGAAGGAGGTGACATGCCGGTTCTCCGGCCCGTAGCTCGCCTCGCCATAGACCTGGCGGATGTTGCGCGTGTCGTAGCCGAATTCGGTGGCGCCGGGGATCAGCGTCACCGCCTTCACCTGCTGCTCCAGCGCGCCGATGGAGCGCTCCACCTCCACGGTGATCTGCGGCAGGCGGTTGCCGTAGTCGGTCAGTTCCAGGTTGCGGAAGGTGAGGTAGGCCACGCCGCGATAGGCCGGCGTGCCCGCCGCGCCCTGCTTCGCCTCGATCCAGCTGTCCGCCGCCTCGTCCGCGCCACCGAGATGGGTGGTGATGTGGAGGCGGCGCGTATCCAGCAGCTTGCCGTCCGCCCAGATGCGGCCGATGCGCGAGACCGGGCCTTCGCAGAGCGCCACGGCGAAATTGGCGTAATAGGTGTAGGTCGTCGTGCTGGCGGAAAGGCTGCCCCCCTTGCCGCCGACGGATTGCGTCTCCTCTTTTTTCCCCTCCTTCAGCTTCGTCGCCCAGATCACCTGCCCGGCGAGGCGGGCGCGGCCGTAGATGCGGGGCAGCGGCGCGCCGGCGGTGGAGGCCATCACGTCGAGGTCGGTGAGGCGCGGGCCTTCCGCGTGACGCGAGCGGTTACCGCCGAGAAGCGCGCCATCGATGACCGAGCCGCCGAGCGCGCCCAGCGCCCGCCCCGCCACCGCGCCGATGGGACCGAACAGCGCGCCGCCGATAAGGTCGCCGGCCGCGCCGAGAAGCAGCGTCGCCATGGATGAGGCTCCGGGATGGGGGGATGGGATGTGCGGGGCGAAAGGGACCGCGCCAGCAACGCCGGAAGGGCCCCTCTCCCCTTGCGGGAGAGGGCCGGGGCGAGGAGTGTGTTGCCGCTTGGGCTGAGGATCGAGACCAGGCGCCGCAGACTCGCCAGAAGGATGCGCCGCCCCCCTCACTCCCGGCCCTCTCCCGCCCGAACTCGGCTTTTGCCGAGTTCGGTTCGCGGGGGTCGAAGTCGGCTGTTGCCGACTTCGAGGGGAGAGGGGAGTCACATTCCCCTACCCCACCCCCGGAAACGCGAAGGCATAGGCCAGCCGCCGCCGCCACCAGGGCGTGAGCGCGGTCTCGCAGACGCTCGCGCCGTCATAGGCGTGGATCATGCGCCCGCCCTCGGAGAGGAGCGCCGCGTGCTTCGCCGGAAGATGGTCGCGGAAGCGGAACAGCAGCACGTCGCCGGGCTGCGCCTCAATGAGCGGGATGGGAACGAGATGGCGCCGCGCGGTATCGGCGAGGGTCTCGCATCGGGACGCCTCGGCCCAGTCGGGCGCATAGGCGGGCAGCGCCTCCGGCTCCGGGCCCACCACCGCGCGCCAGACGCCGCGCACGAGGCCGAGGCAATCCGCGCCGTGGCCCTTCAGAGAGGCGCGATGAAGGTAGGGCGTGCCGATCCAGGCGCGAGCCTCGGCGAGGATCGCGGCGCGGTCCAAGGGCCCGCTCATTCCCGCAGGCTCCCGTCGTAGCCGCCCTCTCCGGGGATGGCGACGGAGATGACGAAGTCGTTGCCCGGCATGTGCGGGAAGCCGCGAAAATTGAGTGCGTTTGAGAAGCGGTCGCGACAGGTCGCGAAGCGCTTGTCGCAGCCGGCGGTGAGGGTGATTTCGTCGCCCACCATGACCTCAAACGGCGGGCGCTGCCACAGGCGCAGCACCACCCCGTCCGCATCCACCAGATGCGCCTTCACCTCGCTCGCAAACCCTTGGTTGGCGCCGCTCGAGAACACCGCCCGGCCACGCGCGAAGGCCCCGGAAGCGAACCCGTCGAGGCCGGCGACGCGCAGGCGCAGCGCCCCCTCCACCGCGCTCACGACGGCGGTCGCGCAGTGGGCCGGCGCGGCGAGGTCCACGCCGCAGCGGGCATCGCCGAGATCGGCATCGCAGGTGACGGTGAGGAGGCGGCCGCGCGTCTGGTTGAAGGCGTCCGCGAGGGCGCGGATCTCAGCCGTGAACACGCCATCCTCGCAGCGCACCTCGCCGATGGTTCCGCTCCGCAGGAGGAGATGCTGCGCGGGGTCCTGCCAGTTGACGAGCAGGAGGTCCACGCCCGCCCCGTCATAGAGGCCGGCGGCGAGGTCCGCCGCATCGAGCGCATCGGCGCTGAGCGCGCCGGAGAGTTCCGCGCCGGTGACGGAAAGCCCCTGCGCCTGCGTGCTCTCCGAGCCCGCTATGCCGGAGGCGGCGAGGAAGGTCACGCCCTCCACGAGGAGGTCGCGATCATGGTCAGTGAAGCCGAGCACGGTGCCGTCGCGGCGGGTCACGCGCCAGGCGCGGCAGAGGGTGGTGACGCCGCTCGCGAGATGCTCGGCGAGCGCGGGATCGAGAGTGCGCATTTCAGCCTCACACGCGGATTTCGATGACGGGGATGCGGGGGATCGCGCCGGCCGCGAAAGCGGAGAGATCCACCTCAAGAAAATCGGTGTCGAAGCGCACCGGCACATCGAAGCGGAAGCCCGCCGTGACC
>JAEZMT010000485.1 GCA_023442085.1 Pseudomonadota bacterium
ATTCGGCGCTGCCGAGGCGCGCCTCGCTGCCGGTCTCGTCCAGCAGCACGCGCCGGCCGGGGTCGAGCTGCCAACGATCGAAGCGATAGAGCGCGGGCTCGCCCTGCTGCGCCCGGGCCGGTCCCTGCGCCCGGCGCAGGATGGCGCGGATGCGGGCGAGCAGCTCGCGCGGGTTGAACGGCTTGGTGACGTAATCGTCCGCGCCCAGCTCCAGTCCGACGATGCGGTCGGTCTCCTCCGCCACGGCGGTCAGGAGGACCACCGGAATGTCGCTCCCCTGACGCAACTGGCGGCACAGGGTAAGGCCGTCCTCACCCGGCATCATGATGTCCAGAACCACAAGGTCGAACGTGCCGGTGCGCATCTGCTGGCGCATGTCCACCCCGCCGGAAGCGACACTCACCCGGAGCCCGTTGCGTGTCAGGTACTTGGCGAGGAGTTCGCGGATCTCGCGATGGTCGTCCACGACGAGGATGTGCGGCGTGCGTTCCATTTGTCCGTCGGGTTTCTGGTCTCTCTCGCCGGGCGGGATGCGGATGCCCGCCCCTCTGCCCGCCGGCGACTTGAGCCGACAGGCCGGCGCCCCGCCACCGCGAATTTGTATCCAACTGTATCAGCCGTGCCGCATGGGACGAACATTTACGAAGCGACCGCCGCGGGACAAATTTTCCAGACGCGGATAAGGCACAACATCCGCAACGAAGCCCTAGCCAGACCGCCCCGCGCGTCCAGCCAGCACGCTCAGGTTCCGTCTGGAGCAGTGAAGATGTCCTTTGCCACCGTGCGCCGCACGCTGATCTTTCTCCACCGCTGGATCGCGCTGATCCTCACGCCGGTCTTCCTCGTCATCATCATCACGGGGGCGGTGCTGTCGTTCCGCCCCATCCTCAACGAGGCGCAGGGACCCCGCCCCGGCGCCTCCGTGGACGTCGCGGCCCTCGGCCGGGTCGTCGGCGCCGTAGAGAAGGCGGGACCGCCCGGCGCCATCAGTGTGATTGAGGGCGGCCGCGCCCTGCGGGTGATGGGGCAGGATCCTGCCGTCGCCGGCCGGTGGGACATCGCCACCGGCGCCCACACGCCCGCGCCCACTGGCGGCATCGATATCTTCCGCACCGCGGAGGGACTGCACAAGACGCTACTGCTCGGTCTCGGTCTCGTGGTGGAGGTGGCGAGCTTCCTCATGCTCGGGATCATGGTGGCCGGGCCGTTTCTGGCCTGGCTGCGCTTCCGCAACAACCTGATGGGCTGGCACACCGCCGTTGGCTGGCTCCTGCTGCCGCTGACGCTTACGTCGCCGGTGACGGCGGTGATGCTCTCCCTCCACATCGGCACCGGATCACGGCCCGAGCTGCCGCGGACCAAGCGACCCGTGACCATCAGCCAAGCCCTCGACATCGCCGGGCGCGACCTCGACATCAGCCGCCTCGCCGGGGCCCGCAGGTTTCGCGGCGGCACGGTGATGCTGCAGCTCGCGCCGGATGCCGCCGGCCGGAACGGGGGCGGTTTCGTGGTGACGGACCAGGGCGTCACGCCCCTCGTCGGCGGCCCGAGCCTTGTGAAGCAGATCCATGAGGGCACCTGGGGCGGCGCCTGGTCGGGCGCGCTGAATTTCGGAATTTCACTGGCACTTCTGGGGCTTACCATCACCGGCCTGTGGTCCTGGCTGCGGCGCAAGGCGCGCAACCGGACGCGGCCGGTGAAGGGCGGCGGGGACATCCTCGTCGCGCATGCCAGCCAGACCGGGACGGCGGCGCGGCTCGCAAAGGCGCTGTTCGAGGGGCTGGTCGCGGGCGGGGAGAAGGCGACGCTCGCCCCCATCGGCGCCCTCAAGCCGGCGGACATCGCCCGCTTTCCCCTCGTCCTCGTCGTCGCGTCCTCGACCGGTGAGGGGGAGGTGCCGGACGGGGCGCGCGCCCTGCTGAAAAGGCTGAAGCCGAACGATTTCAAAGGTATGCGCTTCGCGATGCTCGCCCTCGGCGACCGCAGCTTCACCCATTTCTGCGGCGGTGGCCAGCGCCTCAGGGAAGCGCTGGTGGCGGCGGGCGCGGTGGAGGCGCTGCATCTGCGGGAAGCCGACGGCGATCCTTCCGCCACCTTCCTCGCCTGGGCGGATACGGTGCGCGGCGAACTCGCCCTGAATTGCGAGATGACCGGCCTGCCCCCGGTCTCCGCGCCGCTCGCCCTCACGGTGGCGGAGCGCCAGCGCCTCGATGCACCGGATGCCGCCAACACGCAGGAAACATGGAGGATTTGGCTGGAGGGCGCGCAGGATCTCGCCTTCCGCCCGGGCGATCTGGTGCGGATCGCGGCGGGTGCGGGGGAGCGGCCGCGCTCCTATTCCGTGGGCAGCTCCAGCCGGATCGACCCGCGCCGCATCGCCCTGACCGTGCGGCTGCACGACTGGACCGAGGATGGCGCGCGGCACTACGGGCGCGTCTCCGGATTCCTGTTACGTGAGGCGGAGCAGGGGGTTACGGTGGAAGCCCAGATCGATCCGCATCCCGCCTTCAACCCGCCGGACGATCCCGCACGCGCCATCGTGATGATCGCCGCCGGCTCGGGCATCGCCCCCTTCCCGGGCTTCATCGCCGAGCGGCGGGCCTCGGGGCGGGCGGGACCGGCGTGGCTGATCTTCGGCAACCGCCATCGTGACGGCGATTTCCTGTGGCGGGATGCCTGCGAGACGGCCCTGGCCGACGGCACGCTAACCCGCATGGACACTGCATTCTCGCGCGATCCCGACGACGGTGCGCGGGTGCAGGACCGGCTCCGGGAGCAGGCTGCGACCGCGTTCGACTGGCTCGTGGAGAAGCAGGCCATGGTCTACATTTGCGGCCGCAGGGCCATGTCGGAGGCGGTGCTGGAGGCGCTTGCGGACGTGCTGGTGACGGAGGGCGGACTGAAGCCGGAGGCGGCGCAGGTGGAAATCGAGCAGTGGATCGGTGCCGGGCGGGTCCGCATGGACACGTTCGACTGATGCCCCATAGTGGCGCAGTTTCACCGGGTTTCCGGTGGGTGTCAGGCCGGCGTTCGGGTGCATGTTCGGGTTCGGATTCGAATCAAGGGTTGGATTCGGGGCGGGAAGGCAGGTTGCGCGTGCATCGTTTCGAAGGCCGATCCGGCCCGGCGGCCCCCGCCGCGGCGGGACGCTCCTCCGGGAGACCTCTCCGGGTCGCCCCGCGAGGCGTCGCCCCGGGCAGCCTCGTCCTCGTCCTCGCGGCCCTCACCCTCTCCGCCTGCGCGGTGGGGCCGGAATACGACACGCCGGCGCTCACCCTCCCCGGCCACTGGGGGGCGACGGCGAAGAAAGGGGAGGCGGCGCCGCAGCTGAAGGCATGGTGGCGGCGCATGGGCGATCCCATGCTCGATGCCCTGATGGCCGAGGCGGTCGCTGGCAATCTCGACGTGGCCACGGCCAAGGCGAACGTCCGGGCCGCCCGCGCTTCCTATCGCCAGCAGGTGGGATCGCTGTTCCCGCAGGTCACCGGCAATGCCTCCGGCACACGGGGCGACAGCGGCGGCGGGGTCAGCCCCAACGGCGACATCACCGTGTCCAACGGCTACGGCCAGTATCAGGCCGGCCTCGACGCAAGCTGGGAGATCGACCTGTTCGGCGCCAACCGCCGGGGGGTGGAGGCGGCGGCCTATAATGTGGATGCGGTGGTCAACGACCTCGACGCGGCGCTGCTGACGCTGGTGGGGGATGTCGCCTCCTATTATGCGGACGTGCGCGGCTATCAGGCGCAGATCGCCCTCGCCCGCCGCACCGCCGCCTCGCAGCGAGAGACGGAGGCGCTGACCCGCCGCAAGCTCGATGCCGGCGCCGCCTCCGCCGTGGACCTCGCCAACGCCTCCGGCCTCGTCGCCTCCACCGAGGCCAACATCCCGGAGCTGGAAGCATCCCTCGCGGCCGCCATCCACCGCATCTCCGTGCTCACCGGCCAGCCGCCGGCGGCGCTCATGCTGCGGCTGTCCCGGGTGAAGCCCGTCCCCTCCCCGCGCCTGCCGGTGCCGCGCGGCATTCCCGCCGATGTGCTCACCAACCGGCCGGACGTGCGGGCGGCCGAACGGCAGCTCGGCCAGTCCACCGCCCTCATCGGGCAGGCGGAGGCGAACCGCTATCCGGCCATCAGCCTCTCCGGCAACATCGACACCACCGGCTCGCAGCTGGGCAATCTCGGCCGCGCCTCGTCCATCAGCTGGGCCTTCGGGCCGACGCTCACCGTGCCGATCTTCACCGGCGGGCAGCTCAAGGCGCTGGTGGATGTGGCGGAGGCCAATCGCGACGTGTCCTTCATCGCCTATCAGGCGAGCGTGCTCACGGCGCTGGAGGATGTGGAGAACGCCTCCGTCTCCCTCTCCCAGCAGCGCCTCAAGACCGGCAAGCTGACCATCGCCGCCACCTCCTACCGGGAGGCGGCGCGGCTCTCCCGCACGCTCTACGAGAACGGCTCCACGAGCTTCCTCGACGTGCTCACGGCGGAGCGCTCGCTCTATGCGGCCGAAACCCAGCTCATCCAGAGCCGGGTCGCGACCACGAAATACTACATCGCCCTCAACAAGGCGCTCGGCGGCGGCTGGGACGGCGTGGTCGACACCTCCAGACCCGAGGTCGTCGACCAGAACACCGGCCCCCACTTCGCCCGCATCGCGCCGCTCGCGCGCCCTGACGGGAGCGCCCAGCCATGACGGTGCTGCCGTGAACGCCATGCCCCCCCTCGACGAAACCCGCGCGGCGCCCGCCGCCACGGGCACGAAGAAGAAGCCCCGGCGCCGCCTGTGGCGGTGGGTGGTGCTCGCCCTCCTCATCGCCGCCGGCGCCTATGGCTACAGCCGATATACAGCGCCGGTGCCCGGCGCCGGGCTGATGAGCGCGCCGGTCACCCGCGGCAACGTGGAGGAAACGGTGCTGGCTTCCGGCACGCTGAAGCCCTCCAACCTCGTGGCGGTGGGCTCGCAGGCCTCGGGCCGCATCCTCGCCATCAAGGTGAAGCTGGGCGACACGGTGAAGAAGGGCGACCTCATCGCCCAGATCGATTCCGTCACGCAGGAGAACGCCCTGCGCACGGCGGAAGCCTCCCTCGCCAACACCCGCGCCCAGAAGGCGGAGAAGGAGGCGACCCTCGTGCTGAACGAGCAGACCCTCGCCCGCCAGAAGACCATGGTGGCGCAGAAGGCCGTCTCGCAGGCCGATTACGAGGCTGCCGATTCGGCCGTGAAGGTGACGCGCGCGCAGCTCGCCGCGCTCGATGCCCAGATCATCTCCGCGCAGGTGGCGGTGGACACCGCCCGCGCCAATCTCGGCTACACGCAGATCACCGCCCCGGCCGATGGCACCGTGCTCGCCCTCGTGGCGCAGCAGGGCCAGACGCTGAATGCGAGCCAGACGGCCCCCACCGTCGCCATCCTCGGCCAGCTGGACGTGATGACCGTGCGCGCGGAGATTTCCGAGGCGGACATCATCAAGGTGGCGCCGGGAATGCCTCTGTGGTTCACGGTTGTCGGCGCGCCGGACGAGCGGCACACCGCCAAGCTCGGCTTCATCGAGCCCGCGCCGGAGAGCCTGAAGAACGACAGCAGCTTCTCCACCACCAGCAGCAGCTCATCGTCCTCCTCGTCCTCCACCACCTCGTCGGCGATCTATTACATCGGCGTGTTCGACGTGCCGAACCCGAAGGGGCGGCTGCGCACCTACATGACGCCCGAGGTCCACATCATCCTCGGCCGGGCGGAGAACGTGCTCACCGTGCCCGCCACGGCGCTGGAGCGGGCCGGCCGGGGCTGGCGCGTGCGCGTGCTCAATGCCGACGGATCGGTGGAGCGGCGCCCCGTGGAGGTCGGTCTCAACGACAAGGTAACGGCGGAGATCCGCTCCGGCCTTCAAGAGGGTGAACGCGTGGTGACGGGCGAGGCCGTGGCCGGTGGTGCCGGTGGCCCGCCCCGCCGCCCGCCCATGGGCGGGCTGTGAGGGAGCCGCCGGCATGAACATATCCCTCGCTCCCCCCGTGGCCGGAACCGGCGAGGCGCCGCTCATCCAACTCAAGGGCGTGTGGCGCGAATATCCCTCCGGCGAGGGCACCATCGCGGCGCTGAAGGGCATCGACCTCGACATCGCGCGCGGCGAGATGGTGGCCATCGTCGGCGCCTCGGGCTCCGGCAAGTCGACGCTCATGAACATTCTCGGCTGCCTCGACCGGCCCACCTCCGGCAGCTACCGGGTGAGCGGCAAGGAGACGGCCGCGCTGGAGCCGGACGAGCTGGCGGCGCTCCGGCGCGAGCATTTCGGCTTCATCTTCCAGCGCTACCATCTGCTGGGCGAACTCTCCGCGCTGGGCAACGTGGAAATTCCCGCCGTCTATGCCGGCGCCAATGCGGAGGCGCGGCGCGAGCGGGCGGAGGCCATCCTCGCCCGGCTCGGCATGGCGGACCGCACCGGCCACCGGCCGGGCCAGCTCTCCGGCGGCCAGCAGCAGCGCGTTTCCATCGCCCGCGCGCTGATGAACGGCGCCGACGTGATCCTCGCCGACGAGCCCACCGGCGCGCTCGATTCCAGGAGCGGCGCCGAGGTGCTGCGTATCCTCGACGAACTGAACGCGGAAGGCCGCACCATCATCATCGTCACCCATGACATGAAGGTGGCCGAGCGGGCGCAGCGCGTGATCGAGATCCGCGACGGCGAGATCGTCGCCGACCGGCCCTCCGCCGCCGCCCGCACGCGCGTGGTGAGCGTGCCGAAGGCGGCCGCCGCGCCCACCACGCGCCTTGCCCGCTGGCGCGCCTTCGGCGACCGGCTCTACGAGGCCTTCATCATGGCGCTTCTGGCCATGAACGCGCACCGGCTGCGCACCTTCCTCACCATGCTCGGCATCATCATCGGCATCGCCTCCGTGGTGTGCGTGGTGGCGCTGGGCGAGGGCTCGCGGCAGAAGGTGCTCGCCAACATCTCCAGCCTCGGCACCAACACGCTGGAGATCTTCGCCGGCCGCAATTTCGGCGACACGCGCTCAGGCAAGATCACCACGCTGGTGGTGGCGGACGCCGACGCCCTCGCCCGCCAGCATTATGTGGCGGCGGTGACGCCGACCGTCTCCAAATCCACCACCGTGCGCTTCGGCGGCATCGAGGCGAGCGCCCTCATCAACGGCGTCGGCGACGGCTATTTCGCCGCCAAGGGCGTGAAGCTCACACAAGGCCGCCTGTTCGACGCCGACAGCGTGCGCGGGCGCGAGCTTGATGCCGTGATCGACGAGAACACCCGCCGCACCCTGTTCCAGGACGTGCCCGGCGGGCCGCTCGGCAAGGTGATCCTCATCGGCGACGTGTTCGCCCGCGTGGTGGGCGTGGCGGCGCCCCAGCAGGGCGGGTTCGGCTCCAGCCAGAACCTCTCCATCTATCTGCCCTTCACCTCGGTGCAGACCCGCTTCGTGGGCTCCAACTCGCTGCGCTCCATCACGGTGAAGGTGGCCGACGACGCGCCCATGGATGTGGCCGAGCAACAGGTGACGCGCTTCCTCACCCAGCGCCATGGCACCAAGGACTTCTTCATCATCAACACCGACGACATCCGCAACACCATCACCGCCACCACCGAGACCATGACGGTGCTGATCGCCGCCATCGCGGTCATCTCGCTCATCGTCGGTGGCATCGGGGTGATGAACATCATGCTGGTGTCGGTGTCGGAGCGGGTGGGCGAGATCGGCGTGCGCATGGCGGTGGGGGCGCGGCAGAGCGACATCCTCAACCAGTTCCTCATCGAGGCGGTGCTGGTGTGCCTCGTCGGCGGCGTCGCCGGCATCGGGCTGGCGCTGGGCTTCGGCGTGCTGTTCGCCTATTCGGGCTCGAACTTCACGCTGATCTATTCGGCGACGTCCATCGTCGCCGCCGTGGTGTGCTCCAGCCTGATCGGCGTCGGCTTCGGCTATCTACCGGCGCGCAACGCCTCGCGGCTCGATCCGGTGACGGCGCTGGCGCGGGATTGAGATGGGCGGGCCTCACCGCATGCGCAGCCAGCGCCCGAAGCCGCGACGGGGCCGAGCCTTGCGGGCGGCGGCGCGGGCTGCCGCCATCTCCTGCGCCTCCCGCCGTTCGGCCTCCGCCTGCGCCGCATCGGCCTGGCGCACCCGCTCCACTGCGCGATCGGCGATCGCCTGAAGCGCCGGATCGCCGGACGCGCGCAGGCCCTCCGCCGCCAGCCGGCAGAAGTCCGGAACCGCCGCCTCGATGGAGCGCGCGAACCAGACGCGCGCCTCCTCCGCCGCGCCGTCCTCATAGCGCGTGCGGGCATAGTCGAACTGGCCGCGGTAATCCCCGCCCTGCGCCGCGCGGTGATACCAGCGGCGCGCGGCGCTGGGATCGGCCGGCCGGCCCCACCCCTGTTCAAGGAACCGGCCGATCATGGCCATGGCCTTCGGATGCCCCTGCCGCGCCGCCCGCACGAACCAGTGGAGGGCACGGGCGGGATCGGCGGCGAAATCGTCCGCGTTCACCAGCAGCGAGGCGAGGTTGAACTGCGCCCAGGCGTGCCCCTCTTCCGCCGCCGCGCGGTAGCGGCGTTCAGCCTCGGCGAGGTCGCACGGCACGCCCCAGCCCTTCTCGTGGCAGCGGCCGACCATGTTCACGCCATCGAAGCTGCCGGCATCGGCGGCGATGACGAACCAGCGGTACGCGGCCTCGGCATCGCGCGCGACGCCCGTGCCGTCCAGCAGCATCTGGCCGAGGACAACCTGCGCGCTCTTGATGCCGTTCTGCGCCGCCGCCCGCACCAGCGCGGCGCTCCGCTCCGGCTCGGCGGACAGCCGCGCGCGCAGCTCATCCGCGCTCATGCCCTTCAGGGCGCTGTAGGAAATCCGCTCGTCGCTCATGCCCGGCCCGCAGAGGGTACGTCCCGCGCGATAGACCGCCGGGGCGGCTTGCGATGTCAACCACGCGTGCGCAGTTCTTAAATGGAACAGTTCTTGTTTTGAATGATTTCAGCCGACGTCTCGAATTGTATCATTCAGTATTGCGATATCTCTATCCGCCACTTTTCCGCCCACCTTGGACCAGATCAAAAACATAATGGTTGCACTGCGGAACGGCGGCCCCGTATACCTCCCGTAACAGAATGATGACTTCCATAGTGGCGCCGTCCAACGTCTGATGTTCGACGCGCCCGAAATCAGGCTTTGCCCGTCATGGTCCGCGACAGACCTTAGAACAGTTTTACTTGGAACATTATTGCTGACACCGCCCTGACGCACGTTCCGTCAGCGGTCGACTATTGCCGAAATCGGCCCGCCGCACGCATCTCCGGGCCTCTCACCTTACGGGGAAAGATCATGGGAGCATTGAGCACACTTCGGCCCGTCATGTCGCGCTCGACGGTCGGCGCCGGCCTTGCGATGACCCTCTCGGCGGTGCCGCTGGCGGAGGCCTTCGCGCAGCAGGCCGCGACGGCCGCCCCGAACGCCGGGGACATGGACCTGCCCACCATCGTCGTCGACAGCGAGGGCGAGCCGGTCAATTCGCTGGAGGCGACCACCGGCCTCTCGCGCCTGCCCGGCACCCTTCAGGACACGCCGCAGACCGTCACCGTCATCTCCCAGCAGACCATGCAGCAGCAGGGCGTGACGACGCTGGAGCAGGCCCTGCGCAACGTGCCGGGCGTCACCGTCGGCATCGGCGAGGGCGGCGGCGGCATGAACGGCGACCAGTTCCGCATCCGCGGCTTCCAGGCCAAGGGCGACATCTTCATCAACGGCCTGCGCGATTTCGGCGTCTATGTGCGCGACAGCTTCGCCTATGAGAATGTCGAGGTGTTCAAGGGCCCCAGCTCGGAAAGCTTCGGCTCCGGCACCACGGGCGGCGCCGTCAACATGCAGTTGAAGCAGGCGCACCGCGGCGACAAGTATGACGTGGATGGCCAGATCGGATCCGGCCCGCTCTATCGCGGCGTGTTCGACTTCAACAAGCAGATCGACGACACCACGGCGGCCCGCATCGTCGGCATGATCAACGAGCAGGATGTCGTGGGCCGCGATCACGTCGAATCCGACCGCTACGGCCTCATGGGCTCGCTGGGCTTCGGCCTCGGCACCAACCAGACGCTCTATCTCAATTATCTCTACCAGCACGGCGACCGCACGCCGGATTATGGCGTGCCCGTGCTGACACC
>JAEZMT010000486.1 GCA_023442085.1 Pseudomonadota bacterium
ATCCGGTATTTCTTGCGCCGGCAATGCTGACGGAGGCGGGAATGGACGCGACGCTCTGGGACGAGATGGACGGCTTCATCGGCGAGAAGCTCTTGCCGGCGGACCCGGTGCTCGACGCCGTGCAGGCAGCCTGCGAGCGGGCCGGCCTTCCCGCCATCAGCGTCTCGGCGGCGCAGGGGCAGATGCTCCACATCTTCGCCCGCATGATGGGCGCGAAGCGCATCCTCGAAATCGGCACGCTCGGCGGCTACAGCACCCTTTTCCTCGCCCGCGCGCTGCCCGAGGGCGGCACGGTGGTGACGCTGGAGGCGGACGCCCACCACGCCGAGGTCGCCCGCGCCAATTTCGTCCGCGCGGGACTTTCGGAGCGCATCGACCTGCGCGTCGCCCCGGCCATCGAGACGCTGCCGGTGCTGGAGGCGGAAGGGGCGGGGCCATTCGACCTGATTTTCATCGATGCCGACAAGCCGAGCAATCCCGCCTATCTTGACTGGGCGCTGCGCCTGTCGCGGCCGGGCACGCTGATCGTCTGCGACAACGTGGTGCGCGGCGGCCGGGTGCTCGACGGCGAGAGCGCGGACGCCTCCGTCATCGGCATCCGCCGCACCTATGACATGGCCGGCGCGGACCCCCGGCTCACCGCCACCGCCGTGCAGACCGTGGGCGCCAAGGGATATGACGGCTTTGCGCTGCTGCTGGTGGGGTGAGGGAAGGGGCCGGTCCGCGATGGCTCGGGAATCGGACACGAATGACGAGCGAAGGCGCGTCTTTATCCGCCTTCAAGCCGTCATGCCCGGGCTTGTCCCGGGCATCCACGTCGCGCCGATGGCGCGATGCTCACAGGAAGCGTGTCCGGCCTCACCACGTGGATGGCCGGGACAAGCCCGGCCATGACGAAAGTGATCGCGGCGACGCCTTCCGCGCCCGCGATCAGCCGATCAGGACCAGCTGCCGAGATAGGCCAGCGTTGCGATGACGAGGATGATGGCCACGATGATCCAGTGGCGGGCGGCGAAATTGTGCAGGATCATGGGGCTCGTCAGTCGTCGTTGGAGGCGTTGAGGTCTTCGGCGCGGATGCCTTCGTCGCGGGACACGATTTCGACGCCCACGCCGCTGTCGTTCAGGAAATTGATGCCTTCCCCCGCCAGCGTGGCGCTCAGGCGGGCGCGCGTCGAGGCAAGGGCCTCCAGCGTCACGGCATCCTGCTCCACCACCTTCACCGTGTCGGCGGTCACGCCCGCGCGCTCGGCCAGATCCTTGCGCGACCAGCCGAGCAGGGCGCGGCCGGCCTTGATCTGGCGGCCGTTGACCATGGAATACGGCACGAAATCCTCCCGTCGTTGGGACCGGAAGATGGCACGCCACCCCGCCCGCCACAATGCACCGGCGGCGGCAGGCTTAACGCAGCGTCTGCCTCAGAACTTCTCCACCCACGGCCTCAGCTCCATCTCGGAGGTCCAGGCCGAGCGGTGCTGGCGGTGGACGGCGAGGTAGGTGTCGGCGATGGCGTCGGGATCGAGCCATTTGTCCGCCGGCCCGGGCTCCCCCGCCGTCGCCCAGGACGAGGCGATGCCGCCGTCGAGAATGAAGTGCGCCACATGGATGCCGCGCGGCCCGAGTTCGCGGGCGAGACCCTGGGCCAGCGCGCGCAGGGCGAACTTGGCCATGGCGAACGGCACCGAATGGGGCATGGCCTTCACGCTGGCGGTGGCGCCGGTGAAGAAGAGCGAGCCCTTGCCCCGCGCCAGCATCCGCCGCGCCGCCGCCTGGGCGGTGAGGAAGCCGGCGAAGGCGCCGACGGCGTAGGCCTCCATCACGTCGGCCGGGTCCAGCTCCTCCACCGGGCCGCGATAGCGCATGCCGGCGTTGAACACCACGAGGTCGGGCGGCCCGAATGTCCGCTCCGCCTCGGCGAACACGCCCTCCATGGCGGCCGCGTCCTGGGCATCGGCGGCAAAGGCGCGGGCGCCGGTTTCGGCGACCAGCGGGGCGAGCTTGTCCACGTCGCGCGCCACCAGGGCGACGCGGAAGCCCTCGCGGGCGAGACGGCGGGCGAGAGAGGCGGACAGCCCCTTGCCCGCGCCGACGATGATGGCGGTCTCAATGGTGGTCTCTTTGGCGGTCTGTTCTGTCACGGTCGAACTCCGGCTGTAGCCGCGCGGCGGCATTCCACCGCGCGCGGCACCTGAACGGATCATGCGGATCGGCTGCGGCGCTCTCAGGGCGCGGCGAACAGGGGCTCTATGCCTTCGGTGTCGATATAGACGACGCCATCCTCCACCTTCACCGGATATTCCGCGAGCGCGCTTTCCTGCGGCTCGACGGGGGCGCCGGAATTGAGGTCCCAGGTCCAGCGGTGGATGGGGCAGGTGAGGACGGTGCCGTCGAACTCCGCCTCGTTGAGCGGCGCGTTCGAATGGGGACAGACGCCCTGGAAGGCGCGGATCTCCCCATTGTCGGGCCAGGCGAGGACGATGAGGTGGCTGTCGGCGATGACCAGCCGCATGCCGCCTTCGGCAACGGTTTCCGCTTTGCAGACGCGCGTGAACATCTTCAAAAACTCGATCGGCTAAGAATAAGCGGATCATCGCGCGTTGCGACGCAACAGGAAAGGGCGAAACGCGCGCTGCCTTCTGCCGCGATGCGAAAGCGGCATGGCCAAGCGGCGCGAAATCTGTGAAGCTGAAGGCACTTTTGCAGTTCGGGCGTTTGGCCCGGCCGATTTGCGTCGCCCTTTGCGTATCCCCTTTGCTTTCCGGACGTTCTTTCATGATCCTGCCCGAGACCAGCCGGCTGAAGCCGTTCCTTCTCCAGCGCCGCGACCAGCTCGCCAAGGCCAAGGCCCGCCGCTCACTGGGCCAGATCCAGGGCAAGGTCGGCGAGATGCCCATGACGCGCGGCTTCCAGGGCGCGCTCGCCGCAGCCTTCCGCGCCACCGGCAAGCCGGGCATCGTCTGCGAGCTGAAGGGCGGCTCGCCGTTCGATCCGGCGCTGAAGACCATGGTGCCCTACAAGGCGCTGGCCGAGGATTTCGAGGCGGTGGGCGCGGCGGCCCTCTCGGTGGCGGTGGAGCGGCAGGCCTTCCGCGGCTCCTATTCCGACCTCGCCACCGTGCGCGGGGCGGTGGACCTCACCCTCCTCGCGCAGGACATCATCTACGACGTCTACCAGATCCTGGAGGCGCGGCTCGCCGGCGCCGACGCCGTGATGCTCTCCGCCGCCTTGCTGGGGCCGGACCTTGCCGCCTATCGCGAGCGCGCCTCGTCCATCGCCCTCGACGTGCTGGTGCAGGTCCACACCCCCGCGGACGTGGAGACGGCGCTGGCGGCGGGGGCGGATTTCATCTGCGTCACCAACCGCAACATCCACACGTTCGAGCTCGTGGCCGGCACCTGCGAGGCGCTGATCCCGCTCATCCCGCCGGACAAGGCGTTCGTGGTGGCGGAAGGAGGCCTCGGCACGGCGGAGGACCGCGCGCGGCTCGGCGCGGCCGGCGCCAAGGCGCTGCTCATGGGCACGGCCCTGATGCGGGATGAGGATCCCGCCGGGGTGCTGGAGAGCGTGCTCGGCATCGAGACGGTGGGCTGAGGCTTTCACCGACGGTTTGCACCGTCTGGCCTGCTTCCTGCTTGGAGGGGCATGGCGCGCGCTCCGGGCGACGGCGGACGCGCGGCGCCGTAGCATGTCGGCGACGGCTTGCGCCTGTTCTTCCAAGGACTTGCGCCGGTTGCGCGGACGTGCCCCCGGAACAGGACAGGAGGCTCGGCGTGCCGCTCTACAATTTCCATTGTCCCGATTGCGACAATGAGTTCGAACTCCTCATCTCGTCGTCCGACACGCCCGTCTGCCCGTCGTGCGGCAGCAATCGCGCGGAGCAGATGGTGTCGCGCATCGCGCCCGACCAGAAGCTGAAGGCGGTGGCCAAGGCGTGGCGCGCGCAGGCGACCAAGGAAGGCCACACCAGCAATTTCAGCGCCGGCGAACGCAAGCGCTGAGGCGGCGCGGGCAGGGCGGGGC
>JAEZMT010000042.1 GCA_023442085.1 Pseudomonadota bacterium
GCCGGTGACGCGGTCAAGACGTCGGTGTTCGGAGGCGGAACCCGTCACGCTCTCGTGCGCGCAGGCTCCGGAATGGGCAGAGCGTCGTCTTCGGCGATCAGCGAAGGCTCGCTCTCCTCCGCTTCCATGATCGCCAGCGCATCGGCCTGGGAGGCGAAGCGGTTGGCGATGACGCCGACGATGACCAGTTGGAGGAAGTGGTAGAGCATGATTGGGGTGATGATGAGCGACAGGGCGGGTGCCGCGCCGAACATCACATGCGCCATGGGCAGTCCCGTCGCGAGCGACTTCTTGGAGGCGCAAAAGGCCGCAGCCACCGTGTCCGGCGGGGAGAAGCCCATCAGCCGGCAGATGCCGCGCGTCAGGGCATAGACCACCACGAACAGCGCGACGACGGCGACGATGACCTCCGCGAGAAGCAGCGGGCTGAGCCCCCGCCATACGCCGGAGACCACGCTGTCGCAGAAGGAATTGTAGACGATGGCGAGAATCACCGCCCGGTCCGTCGCCTTCACGATCGCCCGGTGACGCTCGACCGTCTTGAGCAGCAGCGGCCGCAAGCCCTGCCCGATGGCGAGCGGCAGCACCACCAGCGTCAGCAGCTTCATAATTACAGCACCGAGGTCCAGCCCGTCGCCGGTCGCGTGCAGGTACCACGCCATCAGGGCCGGGGTGGCGAACACGCCGATGAGGCTGGAGATGGAGGCGTTAAAGATGGCCACGGGCACGTTGCCGCGCGCCAGCGAGGTCATCGCCACCGAGGACGACACGGTGGAGGGCAACGCCGCGAGGAAGAAGAATCCGATGGCGAGCGGCTCAGGAAACAGCCCGCCCGCGAGCGCGAGGGCGCCCACCACCACGGCGGGGAAGACGAGGAAGGTGGTCGCCTGCACCACGAGGTGGATGTCCCACCGGGCCGCGCTCTCGATGAGCCGTCGCGGGGAGAGCGAGACGCCGTAAAGCAGGAAGATGAGGGCAACACCCCACGTCGCTGCTTTATCGGCGTGCAGGATGCCGCCGGTAACACCCGGCTTGGGCCAGGCGAGGGCAAGGACGACGGCGGTGGCGAGGGCGACGAGAAAGGGATCTAGCTTCAGTCGTGACAACATGAGCCGTGTGACGAGGCGTGGGGATGATGTCCCCTCCCCGCGGCCGCTTCCTGTCCCGTCGAAGCCGTTGGCGCCTGAGGCGTCACAAAAGCTCCGTTTGTCCCGCCTCCTGGGCATCTGAGATGCCGGCAGCAGCCGCGCCGATCTTGTTGTCGACAATATACCAGGAAGGTATCCACCTGCGCTGACGCCCGCAAGGGCGAAATTTGGGCAGCCGGGGATGGCCGACGCCTCACTGAAGTCTCGCTGGAAGCTTGGCCGAAAGCTCCCGTTGACGGGGTTCGCGACGCAATTGTGTCGGCCGAGGGGCCGGGTTATGACTCTCAGATACGGCAGCGCACAATCATCGGGCACGATGAGATAAGAGGCGCCCGAACAGAGGGGTTCAAGCGGCGGATGGATGTCTTCCTCCAGCAGCTCATCAACGGATTGACCCTCGGGTCGATCTACGGACTGATCGCCATCGGCTACACGATGGTCTTCGGCATCATCGGTATGGTGAACTTCGCCCACGGCGACGTTTTCATGGTCAGCGCCTTCATCGCGCTCATCTGCGTGCTGCTGCTGACGACGGTGATCGGCCTCAGCTCCATCTTTCTCATCCTCGCCATCACGCTGGTGGTGGCGATGCTGTTCACCGGCCTCGTGAGCTGGACCATCGAGCGGGTGGCCTACCGGCCCCTTCGCGGGTCCTTCCGTCTGGCGCCGATGATCTCCGCCATCGGCATGTCCATCCTGCTCTCCAATTTCGTGCAGGTGGCGCAGGGCCCGCGCAACAAGCCGCTGCCGCCCATGGTCACGGACGTGATCGTCGTGATGGAGAACAACGGCTATCAGGTCACCCTCGCCTACAAGCAGATCATCATCATGGTGGTCACGGCGGTGCTGCTGGCCGGCTTCTGGTATCTCGTGCAGAAGACCTCGCTCGGCCGCGCGCAGCGGGCCTGCGAGCAGGACCGCAAGATGGCGGCGCTGCTGGGCGTGAACGTGGACCAGACCATCGCCCTCACCTTCGTCATCGGCGCTGCGCTCGCCGCCGTCGCGGGCGTGATGTACCTGATGTATTACGGCGTGGTGAACTTCGCCGACGGCTTCGTGCCCGGCGTGAAGGCCTTCACCGCCGCCGTGCTGGGCGGCATCGGCTCCCTGCCGGGGGCAGTGCTGGGCGGCATCCTCATCGGCCTCATCGAGACCTTCTGGTCCGCCTACTTCTCCATCGAATACAAGGACGTGGCTGCGTTCTCCATCCTGGTCGTCACGCTCATCTTCCTGCCGCAGGGCCTGCTCGGCCGGCCGGAAGTGGAGAAGGTGTGATGGCGGCCGCCTCCGGTCCGGGGCTCAACGATCAGGTCCCGCTCGCACCGCCGCCCGGCGAACCCGAGCGGCGGCCCTCGGCGGTCGCGGGTGCGATCCGGGATGCCATCGTCAGCGGCCTGCTGACCGCCCTCCTTCTGCTGCCGCTGGTGGGCTTCCGCGCCAGCGAATCGAACACCGGCTCGCTGGTGCTCACCTATCGCTTCGGCCTCGTCGCCATCTTCGCCGGCATCGTGATGGTGGGACGCTTCCTGCTCATGGTGACGGTGTGGAATCCGAACCGGCCGCCCCGCCGCATCTCGACCACGCCCGGCGCCATGGCCCGCCTTGGCGCGCTGGCCTCCCCGGCGATCAAGCCGGTGTTCTTCAGTTTCGCCATCCTCTACCCGTTCCTGTCGATCCTGCTCGCCGGGGGGCTGAGCCCGAGCCGGTATTGGGTGGATCTCGGCATCTACGTGCTCACCTATGTGATGCTGGGCTGGGGCCTCAACATCGTGGTGGGCCTCGCTGGCCTGCTCGATCTCGGCTACGTGGCCTTCTACGCTGTCGGCGCCTATACCTTCGCCCTGCTCTCCACCAGCGTGCCCATCAACGATTTCCTCGCCGGCACGCTCGGCGACGACTTCTGGACCGCCTGGGCCTTCTGGATCTGCCTGCCCCTCTCCGGCATCCTCGCGGCCATGTGGGGCGTCATCCTCGGCTTCCCGGTGCTGCGGCTGCGCGGCGACTACCTCGCCATCGTCACCTTGGCCTTCGGCGAGATCATCCGGCTCGTGCTCATCAACTGGGTGTCGCTGACCAATGGCGGCGCGGGCATCTCCTCCATTCCGCCCATCACCTTCTTCGGCGTGCCGTTCGATTCCTCCGAGACCGGGTTCGCAAGCATCTTCGGGCTGGAATTCAACTCCATGCACCGGATGATCTTCCTCTATTTCGTCATCCTCGGCCTCGCGGCGCTCACCGCCATCGTCACCATCCGCCTTCGGAAGATGCCGGTGGGCCGCGCCTGGGAGGCGCTGCGCGAGGATGAAATCGCCTGCCGTTCGCTCGGCATCAACACGACGCTGACCAAGCTCACCGCGTTCGCCACGGGCGCCATGTTCGGCGGCTTCGCCGGCGCCTTCTTCGCGGTGCGCATTCGCTTCGTCTCGCCCGAGAGCTTCACTTTCATGGAATCGGCGGTAATCCTCGCCATCGTCGTGCTCGGCGGCATGGGCTCGCAGATGGGCGTCGCGGGGGCCGCAATTCTCCTCATCGGCGGCATGGAGCTGCTGCGTAACCTCTCATTCCTCAAGGCCGACTTCCTTTTCGGCCCGGATTTCGACCCGTCGCTCTACCGCATGCTCATCTTCGGCTTCGCCATGGTGGCGGTGATGGTGTGGCGTCCCCGCGGCCTCGTCTCCAGCCGCATGCCGACCATCTTCCTCAAGGAGCGCAAGGCGGTGTCGGGGTCGCTGGTGAAGGAAGGGCACGGCTGATGGCGGGCGAGCCACTCTCCCCTTCCCGGCCGTGGGATCTGAACCCGATCCTGAAGGTCGATCACCTGTCCATGCGCTTCGGCGGCCTCATCGCCGTCAACGACGTGTCCTTCGCCGCCGGGCGGGGCGAGGTGACGGCAGTGATCGGGCCGAACGGCGCTGGCAAGACCACGGTGTTCAACTGCATCACCGGCTTCTACAAGCCCTCGACCGGCCGCCTCGCTCTTTTCCACGGCGGCCCGGCGACGGACGCGGAAGTGGATGGCGTCACCGCCTCGGGCCTCGCCTGGGGCAAGTCCGAGGCCGGCGCGCTCTATCTGCTGGAACGCCTGCCCGACCACAAGGTCGCCTCCTGGGCCCATGTGGCGCGGACTTTCCAAAACATCCGCCTGTTCTCGGGCATGACGATCCTGGAAAACCTGCTGGTGGCCCAGCATATGTCGCTGACCACCTCGGGCCTGCTCAACCCTGCCGCCATCCTCAACCTGCCGTCCTGGCAGCGGAAGCAGAAGGGCGCGGTGGACCGCGCGCTCTACTGGCTCCACAAGATCGGCCTGATCGACCGCGCCGACGACCCGGCCGGCGATTTGCCCTATGGCGACCAGCGCCGGCTCGAGATCGCCCGCGCCATGTGCACGGACCCGGTGCTGCTCTGCCTCGATGAGCCCGCCGCCGGCCTCAACCCGCGCGAATCGGCGGCGCTGAACGAGCTGCTGCTCTCCATCCGGCGCGAGCATCAGGCGTCCATCTTGCTCATCGAGCACGACATGTCGGTGGTGATGGAAATCTCGGACCACGTGGTCGTTCTGGAATACGGCTCCAAGATCGCCGACGGCACGCCGGACGAGGTTCGCAACGACCCGCGCGTCATCGCCTCCTATCTCGGCGTCGAGGACGAGGAAGAGGCCGTCGCCGTGGTGGAGGCCGGGGCATGAGCATGCAGCCGGATCCCCAGACCGCCGCCGCTCCCGCGCCCGCCGCGCGCAAGGCGCCGCTGCTCTCCGTATCGGGTGTCACGGCCTATTACGGCAACATCATCGCGCTGAAGGGCGTGGACATCGAGGTGAACGAGGGCGAGATCGTCACGCTCATTGGCGCCAACGGGGCCGGAAAGTCCACGCTGATGATGACCATCTGCGGGACCCCGCGTGCCCGCGACGGCCGCATCGTCTATGCCGGGCGGGACATCACCGCCCTGCCCACCCACGAGATCATGCGCCTCAAGATTGCGCAGTCTCCGGAAGGCCGGCGCATTTTCCCGCGCATGACCGTCTACGAGAACCTCCAGATGGGCGCCGCCATCGATGGCAATGCCCATTTCGCCGAGGATCTGGAGCGCATGTTCACGCTGTTCCCCCGCCTCAAGGAGCGCATCGACCAGCGCGGCGGCACGCTCTCCGGCGGCGAGCAGCAGATGCTGGCCATCGCCCGCGCGCTCATGAGCCGTCCGCGCCTGCTGTTGCTGGACGAGCCCTCCCTCGGCCTCGCGCCTTTGGTGGTGCGGCAGATCTTCGACGCCATCCGCATGCTCAATCGAACGGAGGGGCTCACGGTGTTCCTGGTGGAGCAGAACGCCTTCCACGCGCTGAAGCTCGCCCACCGGGGCTATGTGATGGTGAACGGCCTCGTCACCATGTCCGGCACGGGCGCCGAGTTGCTGGCCCGGCCGGAGGTGCGCGCCGCCTATCTGGAAGGAGGGCGCTGAGGTGTCTGCAATCCATCCTGCCCGCGATCCCGGCCGCGCCACCTCGCCCATGCTCATCGGCCCGGCGATCGCGCTGGTGGTGCTGGTTGTGACGCTGTTCGTATGGCCCCAGGAACTGATCGGCGCCTCGCTGGGCGATTTCCTGCTGGTGACGCTGTTCCTCGGCGGCGGGGCGGCCTGGCTCACCGGCAAGGCGGTGGCGCGGAGCTGGGACCCCTATCTCGCCCTGGTCGCCTATTGCGCGTTGCTCGCCTGCGCCGTGCGCTTCTGCCATTTCGCGCTTTTCCAGGCGACCTTGTTCGATCTTGAGCCGCTGCTGGTGGAGTTCGTGCTGCTCGCCTCCATCGCGACGCTCGGCTTCCGCGCGATGCGGCAGCGGCAGATGACAGTGCAATACGGCTGGATGTACGAGCGCGAAGGCCACATGGCATGGCGGCCCCGGCGCGGTGTCGATGGGGCATCGACTTGAACGGCGATTGCGGCACAATGCGCCGCCAACGGATTCACCCCGGCCGGTCGTGATGCCGGCGGGGTGCAGAAGGGGAGACAAGGCATGAAGAAGCTTTTGATGGCGTCGCTGGCGCTCGGCGCCGGCCTCGCCCTGGCGGCGCCGGTTCAGGCGCAGGTGAAGATCGCCGTCGCCGGCCCCATCACCGGCGATCTCGCCGCCGTGGGTGCGCAGCTGAAGAACGGCACCGAGCAGGCCATCGCCGACATCAACGCCTCCGGCGGCATCCTCGGCCAGAAGATCGAGTTCCTGGTGGGCGACGACGGCGGCAAGCCCGAGCAGGGCAAGTCGGCGGCCAACAAGCTCATCACCGACGGCGCCAAGTTCGTGATCGGCCACTACAATTCCGGCGTCTCCATCCCGACGTCGCAGGATTATGAAGAGGCCGGCGTGCTGCAGATCAGCCCCGCCTCGACCAACCCCACCTTCACCGAGCGCAAGATGTGGAACACCTTCCGCACCTGCGGTCGTGACGACCAGCAGGGCGCGGTGGCCGGCGCCTACATCCTGAAGAACTTCAAGGGCAAGAAGATCGCCGTCGTCCACGACAAGACGCCCTACGGCAAGGGCCTCGCCGACGAGACCCAGAAGGCGCTCAACAAGGGCGGCATGAAGGAAGTTCTCTACGAGGGCATCAACCCGAAGGAGAAGGACTATTCGGCGCTGGTCTCCAAGATCAAGGCGTCGGGCGCCGACCTCGTCTATTTCGGCGGCCTCTATCCGGAAGCCGGCCTGATCGTGCGCCAGATGCGCGACCAGGGCATGAAGACCGTCCTCATGGGCGGCGACGGCATGATCGACAAGGAGTTCTGGTCCATCGCCGGCGACGGCGCTACCGGCACCCTGACCACCTTCGGTCCCGACCCGCGCAAGAACCCCGCGGCCAAGGCCATCGTGGACAAGTTCAAGGCCAAGGGCATCGATCCCGAGGGCTACGTGCTCTACTCCTACGCTGGCGTTCAGGTCATCAAGCAGGCGGCCGAGGCGGCAAAGTCCCTCGACCCCAAGAAGGTGGCCGAGAAGATCCACTCGGGCATGAAGTTCGACACCGTGCTCGGCCCGCTCACCTTCGACAAGAAGGGCGACATCACCAAGCTCGACTACGTGGTCTACGTCTGGAAGGACGGCACCTACAGCGAGCTGTGAGGTCCGCGTTTCAAATCGAAGCGTGATCCATCCGAAGCCTGCGCCTCCCGGCGCAGGCTTTTTCGTTTGAGCCAAAGTTCGGCATCGCGCCACACGCGGCGCGCTTGTCTTCGGACCCCGCTTTGGCAATCATGCTGACACAAGGGCAGGCGCTCTCTCGAGCCACGCAAGCCCGGCGTGCCAAGGCCGGCTCAACGGCCAAGCGCCAGACTTCTCACACTCATTTCGAGGGGATCGGGATGAACAGGCTTTCCTTCGCCGCGCTCGCCGTCTGCGCCGGCCTCGTCCTTGCGCCCGCAGCCAACGCCGATGTGAAGATCGGAGCCGCCGGCCCGCTCACCGGCTCCATCGCCGCCTTCGGCGCGCAGATGAAGATGGGCGTCGAACAGGCGGTGAGCGACATCAACGCCGCCGGCGGCATCAACGGCCAGAAGATCGAGCTTCTGGTGGCCGACGACGGCGGCAAGCCCGAGCAGGGCGTGGCGGCGGCCAACAAGCTCATCACCGATGGCGCGACCTTCGTCATCGGCCACGTCAATTCCGGCATCTCCATTGCCGCCTCGTCGGACTATGCCGATGCCGGCGTGCTGCAGATCAGCCCCGCCTCCACCAATCCCACCTATACCGAGAGGAAGCTGTGGAACACCTTCCGCACCGCCGGCCGCGACGACCAGCAGGGGCCGGTGGCGGGCGACTTCCTGGCGGAGAAGTTCAAGGGCGGCAAGATCGCTATCGTCCACGACAAGACGCCTTACGGAAAGGGCCTCGCCGACGAGACGCAGAAGGCACTCAACAAGGCCGGCGTGAAGGAAGTGATGTATGAGGGCATCAACCCCGGCGAGAAGGACTACTCCGCTCTCGTCTCCAAGATGAAGGCGGCCGGCGTCGATGTGATCTATTACGGCGGCCTGCATCCCGAGGCCGGCCTGATCGTGCGGCAGATGCGCGATCAAGGCCTGAAGACCGTGCTCATGGGTGGCGACGCGCTGGCCGACAAGGAATTCTGGTCTATCGCCGGCGACGGCGGCACCGGCACCCTGATGACCTTCGGTCCCGACCCGCGCAAGAACCCGGCGGCGAAGGACATCGTTGCGGCCATGACCGCCAAGGGCATCGATGCCGAGGGCTACGTGCTCTATTCCTATGCCGCCTTGCAGGTCATCAAGCAGGCGGCCGAGGCGGCAAAATCCCTCGATCCCAAGAAGGTGGCCGCGCAGATCCACACCGGCATGACCTTTCAGACGGTGCTCGGCCCGCTCTCCTTCGACAAGAAGGGCGACATCACCAAGCCCGACTTCGTGGTCTATGAGTGGAAGAACGGCGGCTACAGCGAGTTGTAGGCAGACCACGCCGCGATCCGCCCTCTCCCGCGAAGGGAGAGGGAAAACAATCGGAGGACGCCCATGCCCCAGACCATCACCCGCGGCTTCAAGGCCCTCCTTGCCGAAGCGAACGCGAAGGTCGAGACCGTGACGCCGCAGGAGGCCCTGCGCCGGGCCGGAGAGGGCGCGCTGCTGGTGGACCTCCGCGATCCGCGCGAGCTTGAGCGCGAAGGTCGCGTGCCGGGCGCATTTCATTGCCCGCGCGGGATGCTGGAATTCTGGATCGATCCGGAAAGCCCCTATTTCAAGCCGGTGTTCGGCGAGGACCGGGCCTTCATCTTCTTCTGCGCCGGCGGCTGGCGCTCGGCGCTCTCGGCCGCGACGGCGCAGGACATGGGGCTGAAGCCGGTCGCCCATGTGGAGGGCGGCTTCAAGGCGTGGCGCGAGGCGCACGGGCCCGTTGAGGCGCCGACCGCCTACCCGACCGTCCTGTAGACCTCGTCCGCGCGCTTCTCGAAGGCATCGGCGAAGCGGCGAAAGGCGGCGTCGAACATGGCGCCCATGAGCATGCCCAAAGTGCGCGAGCGGAATTCGTAGGAGATGAAGAACTTCACCTCGCACGCGCTCTCGCCCTGGGGGATGAACTCCCAGCGGTTGTCGAGGCGGCTGAAGGGGCCGTCGAGATACTCCACGTGGATGACGAGGCGGGGGCGATCCAGCGTCACCCGCGAGGTGAAAGTCTCGCGGATCAGCTTGTAGGCGACCGTCATGTCCGCCACGAGGATTTCAACGCCCTCGTCCGACTTCGTGCGCCGCTTGACCCGCAGGGCCTGACACAGCGGCACGAACTCGGGATAGCGCTCCACGTCCGCCACCAGGTCGAACATGTCGGGGGCGGAGTGACGGACGCGCCGGCTGTTGGAGAAGGAGGGCACGTCAGGCCCGTCCGAGCCGCGCGGCGCGGTTGGCGCGCAGCTTCTCGAAATCGTCGCCCGCGTGGTGGGACGAGCGGGTGAGCGGGCTGGCGGAGACCATCAGGAAGCCCTTGGCATAGGCCACCGTCTCATAGGCCTTGAACTCGTCCGGCGTCACGAACCGCTCCACCTTGTGGTGCTTGCGGGTGGGCTGGAGATACTGGCCGATGGTGATGAAATCCACCTCCGCCGAGCGCAGGTCATCCATCAGCTGGAGCACTTCGGGCCGCTCCTCGCCGAGGCCGACCATGATGCCGGACTTGGTGAAGATGGAGGGGTCAAGCTCCTTCACTTTCTGCAGCAGGCGCAGCGAGTGGAAATAGCGCGCGCCCGGCCGCACCGAGAGATAGCGCGAGGGCACCGTCTCCAGATTATGGTTGAACACGTCCGGCCGCGCCGCGACCACCACTTCCAGCGCGCCGTCCTTGCGCAGGAAGTCGGGGGTGAGGATCTCGATGGTCGTCTTCGGGCTCGCCTTGCGGATGGCCACGATGGTGCGGGCGAAATGCTCGGCGCCGCCGTCGGCAAGGTCGTCCCGGTCCACCGAGGTGATGACCGCGTGAGAGAGGCCGAGCTTGGCGATGGAATCCGCCACCTTCTGCGGCTCGTCCTGGTCGAGGGCGTCCGGCAGGCCGGTGCGCACGTTGCAGAAGGCGCAGGCGCGGGTGCAGGTATCGCCCATGATCATGAAGGTGGCGTGCTTCTTCTCCCAGCACTCACCGATGTTGGGGCAGCCCGCCTCCTCGCAAACGGTGACGAGGCCGTGCTCCTTCACGATGCCCGCGGTCTTCGACCAGCCGGCCGAGCCCGGCGCCTTCACCCGGATCCACTCCGGCTTGCGCAGCACCTCAGTTTCCGGCCGGTGGGCCTTCTCCGGATGGCGGGGCCGTTCCCGCGTGTCGATCACCGTGACCATGTGCGAACTTCCATACCCAGCAGTGCGCCGTTACGGCGCCTGCATCCTTGCAACATAGTGACCCGCGCCGCCGCCCGGAAGGGACGGCACCGCAGGGCCGGCATACCCCAGCGCGGACCTCCCGTCAGCGCGACCTGATCGCCCGCCACACCCAGAGCAGGATGATGGCGCCGACGATGGCGGCGATCAGCGTGCGGAAGAAGCCGT
>JAEZMT010000106.1 GCA_023442085.1 Pseudomonadota bacterium
GGGATTGGGGTTTTTGGGGCCGGCGCGGGGCGCGGGCGGGGGGGGGGGGGGGGCCCGGCGATACGGATCAGCGCTTGACGAGCGGGCACTCGCTTTCGCTCAGCGGGCGGTAGGATTCGGAGCCGGGGAAGCGCTCGACCGTCTTGTAATAGTCGAACTCGTACTTCGACTCCGCGGGCGTCTTCACCTGCATCAGGTACATGTCGTGGAGCACGCGGCCGTCCGGACGGATCTCGACATCCTTGTTGTACATGTCGTTGACCTTCATCTCGTGCATCTTGGCGGCAACCTTTTCGCCATCCTTGTTGCCGAGCGCTTTCACCGCCGCGAGATAGTGCTTCACGCCGCTATAGACGCCGGCATGGATCATGGAGGGGACGCGCCCGCCCATCTGGGCCTGGAAGCGCTTGGTCCAGGCGCGCGTTTCGTCGGTGAGGTCCCAGTAGAAGGAGGTCGTCACCTGAAGGCCCTGCGCCGCCTTCACGCCCAGCGCCTTCACGTCGGTGATGAAGACGAGGAGGCCGGCGAGCTTCTGCCCGCCCTCGACAATGCCGAACTCACCCGCCTGCTTGATGGCGGTCTGCACGTCGCGGCCCGAGGTGGCGAGGCCGACCACGTTGGCCTTCGATGCCTGCGCCTGAAGAAGGAAGGAGGAGAAGTCGTTGGTGCCGAGCGGATGCGCCGCCTGCCCCACAACCTTGCCGCCCGCCGCCTCGATGAACTTGGTGGCGTCACGCTGGAGCGCGTGGCCGAAGGCGTAGTCCGCCGTGATGAAGTACCAACTCTTGCCGCCGGCCTTGGTGATGGCCTGGCTGGTGATCTTGGCGAGGGCGTAGGTGTCGTAGGTGAAGTGGAAGGAATAGGGTGAGCAGGCCTTGCCCGTGAAGTCCGACGAGGCCGGGCCGTTCACGATGAAGATCTTCTTGCGCTCCTTGGCAGCCTCCAGGATCGCGAAGCCGGCCGATGAGGCCGCACCGTCCGCGATCAGGTCCACGCCCTGGGTATCGAACCACTTGCGGGCAGTTGCGGAGGCGATGTCCGCCTTGTTCTGGTGGTCGGCATCGATGATCTCGATGCGCTGGCCAATGACCTCGTTGGCGAAGTCTTCCGCCGCAAGTCTGGCGGCGACCACCGAACCGCGCCCGCCATTGTCGGCGAACACGCCCGACTGGTCGTTCAGGATGCCGATGCGGATCACGTCGTCCGCCGCACGGGCAGCGACCGGAGCTGCGGCGAGCGCCATACCGAGCGCGGCGGCGGCGAGTCTCTTTTTCGTTGTTTTCATTCTGCGTCTCCTCGCGAATTATTGTTCGTCATGATTGACCGGCACGCGCCCGCACCTCGGCGAGGACGGGAGCGATGTAGCGGCGGAACTGCTCGGGGTTCTCGCTCATCGGGAAATGGCCGAGGCGCTCCATCACCGTCACCTGCGCGCCGTCGATAGAGCGGGCAGTGCGGAGCGTGTCGTCGGGGGAGCAGGAATAGTCGTATTCGCCGGTGAGCAGGTAGAGCGGGCAGACATTGCTGTCGATGGCGGCGGTGCGACCGCGCAGGTCGCCGTCGACGCGGTAGAAATAGAGGTCACCCTTGAAGACGCCCGGCCCGCTCTGCTTGTAATGCCACAGCGTTTCCATGCGCCGCGCCGGGGGTACATCGGGCGACATCAGGCCGGAAACCAGCGCCGCGCAGGCTTCACCGCCGTGGACATCGGGCCGGTTCAGCCATTCCGTGTCGTACCAGGGCTGCTGGAAGTCCGCCGCCTCGAGGCCGATCAGCGCGGAAAACTCCGCCGCGTGATCGATGGCGAGGTTGAGCACGATGCGCCCACCGATGGAGCAGCCCATCACCACCGGCTTCTCAAGTCCGAGTGCGCCGCAGAAGGCGCGGATGGTGGAGGTGTAGGCCGGCGTCGTGAGGCGATATTCGGTGCCGTCCCAGTCCTCGGGCGGGTTGGACTTGCCGTGGAATGGCAGATCGAAGGCGATGACGCGGAATTGCTGCGTGATCTCCGGATCGGCCAGAAGGTGGCGCCACTGGCGTCCATCCGAGCCCGCCGTGTGCAGGCAAACGAGCGGGATGCCGGCACCGGCCTCCTCGAAATAGACGCGGTGCGGGCGGCCTTCAATGGGGAAGGTTACATACCGCCCGACCATGGGTTCGATCTGGGGCTCGATGGTCGCGGGAACGGTCGTGCTCATGCCCGTGCCTCCCGCGGCAGCGCCAGAAGGTCCTTGAAGTACTGGAGGTTGGCGATGAAGGGGTGGAGGTCTCCCTCCAGCGTCGCCGCCCCGCGCTTGGTCAGCGCCAGAAGGTCGTGCCAGCCCGCCTTTGGCATGGGCTGCCAGAACGCGCTCCACGCCTCGGGGGTGGCACGGTAAGCGAAGCGCCAGTTCGCCATCACGCGCGGCGCCTCGTCCATCTGCACGATGCGGCCCTGCGCGATCCGCAAGCGGAAGGCCCGGCCGGGAAGCCCCACGAGGCATTCCGTGGACAGAAAACGGCCGCGCTGCTGAAGGGCGGGCATGCCTTCCAACAGCGCCGGCAGGCGGGCGAGCTGCGCCGCCACATGGTCATCGGGATCCACCAGAACCCTCCCTATTGTTCTGTTAGACAGAACATCTGTTCTTTTTTGTAAGTTGAATATACAGAGAGACGATCGGCTGGCAAGCGGCTTCGCCGGGTCCGATAAGCAAGTTCCGGACGGCCGTATCCGCGAGGCTCACGACGACCGCCCGGCAAAGAACCGGGAGCAGGGAGGGAACGAGATGCAGTGGGAGGTCTATGCCCTGCGCTATGGCGATCAGCAGCGCACGCGCGGCATGAATTTCATCGGCGCGGGCGATCCGCACGACACGCCGATGCCGCTCGATTTCTACGTGTGGCTGCTGCGCAGCGGCAGCCGGCTGATCGCGGTGGACACCGGCTTCGCGACGGTCGGTACGCCCGCGCGGGGGCGCCGAATCCTTCGGGATGTGGCGACGGCCTATGGCGATCTCGGCTGCGATCCTGCCGAGGTGGAGGACGTGATCATCACCCACCTCCACTACGACCACGCCGGCAACCTCGACCTTTTTCCGAAGGCCACCTTCCACCTTCAGGAACGCGAGATGGGCTTTGCCACCGGACGGCACATGTGCGTCGCGTGCATGCGCCACGCCTTCGATGTGGAGGACGTGGTGAAGATGGTGCGCGCGCTTTACGCCGGCCGGGTGCGCTTCCACGCCGGTGACGGGGAGGTCGCGCCCGGCGTCAGCGTTCACCATGTCGGCGGCCACACCGACGGCCTGCAGATGGTGCGCGTCGAGACGGTGCGCGGCCCGCTGGTGCTGGCCAGCGATGCCAGCCACTTCTTCGCCAATATGGGGGACGGTCTGCCCTTCCCGATCGTCTTCAACGTCGGCGACATGGCCGCCGGCTGGGGGCGCGCACGGGCGCTGGCGAACGGGCACGAGGAGATGATCGTGCCGGGCCACGACCCGAGGGTCCGCGCGCTCTATCCGGCCGTGGAAGGCAGCGCGGGCGAGACCGTCGCCCTCCACCTGCCGAGGATCGGCTGAGAACAGGCTTCGGGAGCGAGCCGGACGACCGGCTCCCGTGCGGGGCATTCATCTGCGGCCAAGCTTGACCGCAGAAGGCGGCACGCCTTCGAAAACTTGCCGTCGGCCCTGGGCACAATGCCCGACCAGATGCGTGAACGTGGACGCCGACTTCGCCGCCCCGCATTGATCCTCTGGCGTCCTGCCGGCTCCTCAGGCGGCTCCGCCGCGCCGTGGACGGGCGCGGGTTGCGAGGACGTTACGGATGGCGAAGCTGGAATGGATGCGTCTCACACCCGGCAGCGTGGAGAGAATATCCGTGTGCACGCGCTCGAAATCGCCAGCGGTCTCCACTTCGACCCGCAGGCGATAGTCCGCGCCGCCCGTCATCAGGTAGCACTCGCGGATTTCCGGATACTTGCGCACGGCGCTCTCGAACCGGCGGAGGAAGTCTTCGGTCTGCCGTTCGAGGGTGATGTCCACCATCACCGACATGCCGGCTTCCGCCGCGCCGTGATCGACGATGGCCGTGTAGCCCTTGATGGCGCCACTGGTTTCCAGAACGCGAATGCGTCGCAGGCACGAGGATGGGGACAAGCCGACCTCGGCCGCGAGGTCCGTGGTGCTGATGCGCGCGTTCAGCATCAGCTGGCGAAGGATGGCTTGGTCGATGGCGTCCAGGCTGCGCATGCGCGATTCTTTCAAACTCTACCTGATTTTTTCGTTGGGACGATCATATCCGAGTTATCGCGCACACAAAGCCCGGATTGTGCGCGGTCTTTGCGCTAGCTTTGCAGTCGGTCGCGAGAGGGCGGACGATGCACGGCACGATCTCACATATCGACACCGGCGAGGCGGCGGGTGGCGTGCTCACCATCGATTGCGGCGCGCTGATCGATAATTACCGGCTCCTGCGCGAACAGGTCGCGCCCGCCCGCGCCGCGGCGGTGGTGAAGGCGAACGCCTACGGCCTCGGTGCGCTGGATGTGGTGCCCGAGCTGATCGCCGCCGGCTGTCGGGATTTCTTCGTAGCCCATCTGAGCGAAGCGCTGGAGCTGCTGCCGGCGCTGCGCGAGGCGCATGGCACGCGCGGCGAAGCCGAGCCCCACCTTTACGTGCTGAACGGCCTCATGCCCGGTTCGGAGGCGACGTGCGCGGCGGCCGGCATCATCCCGGTCATCAACAGCCTCAGCCAGTTGGCGCGCTGGGCGGGCACGGCCGCTGCGCGGGGCGAGAAGCTGCCCGCCGTCCTGCAGTTCGACAGCGGCATGTCCCGGCTCGGCATGGCGCCCGAGGACGCGGAGGCCATCATCCACCACGGCCTCGCCGACACCCTCGACATCCGCGCCATCATGAGCCATCTCGCCAGCGCGGACGAGCCGGACAATCCCCAGAACGACGACCAGCTGCGCGTCCTGCGCGCCATCGCGGCGGCATTTCCCGATGCGCTGGTGTCGTTCGCCAATTCCGGCGGTGCGTTCCTCGGCGCAGACTATCACGGCGCGCTGGCGCGGCCGGGCATCGCCCTTTACGGCGGTGCGCCGACGGCAGCCCGCGAGAACCCCATGCGTCCCGTGGTGCGGCTCGATGTGCGGGTGATCCAGACGCGGAGCGTGCCGGCCGGCGCCCGCATCGGCTACGGCGGCGCCTTCGTGGCGGCCTCCCCCATGCGCCTTGCCACCCTGGCCGTCGGATATGCGGATGGCCTGCCGCGCTGCCTGGGCAACCGGGGCGCGGCGTGGTTCGAGGGGGTGCGCCTGCCCATGGTCGGCCGCGTCTCCATGGACAGCCTCATCGTCGATGCGACCGCACTGCCCGAGGGCGCGCTCGTGGAAGGCGCGCTCGTGGAGCTGATCGGGCCCCATCAGAGCCTGGATGAACTCGCGACCGCCGCCGGGACCATTTCCTACGAGCTGCTCACCCAGCTCGGCCGCCGCTATCACCGCCGCTACCGTTGAGGCGCGCCACCGTATTGCAAAGAGAAGCCCCATGAACATCGTCGTGCTCGGAGCCGGCGTCATCGGCGTCACCTCCGCATATTATCTGGCGAAAGCCGGCCACACCGTCACCGTCATCGACCGTCAGCCAGGGCCGGCGCTGGAAACCAGCTTCGCCAATGCCGGCGAGGTCTCGCCCGGCTATTCCTCGCCCTGGGCCGCGCCCGGCGTGCCGATGAAGGCGCTGAAATGGCTGTTCATGAAGCACGCGCCGCTGATCCTGCATCCCACGGCGGATGCCGCCACCTGGCGCTGGATGCTGGCCCTGCTGCGCAACTGCACGAGCGAGCGCTACAAGGTGAACAAGGGCCGCATGGTGCGCCTCGCGGAATACAGCCGCGACCGCCTCGCCGACCTGCGCGCCGAAACCGGCATCGCCTATGACGAGCGGATGCAGGGCACCCTGCAGGTGTTCCGCACGCAGAAGCAGCTCGACGCCATTGCCAAGGACATCGAGGTGCTGCGCGCCGACGGCGTGCCGTTCGAGGTGCTGGACCGCGCCGGCTGCGTCGCCGCCGAGCCGGGGCTGGCGCAGGCGGCGGAGCGCATTGTCGGGGGCCTGCGCCTGCCCGGTGACGAGACCGGAGACTGCTTCAAGTTCACCGAGGCGCTGGCGGAGCTGTGCCGGGGGATGGGCGTCACCTTCCGCTTCGGCGTGGACATCCGGGGGTTGAAGCAGGCCGGCGGCCAGAGGACCGGCAAGGTCACTGCGGTGGAGACCGCCACGGGGGACATTGCCGGCGATCTCTTCATCGCCGCGCTGGGCAGCTACACGCCGGCGCTGCTGGCACCGCTCGGGCTACGGCTGCCGATCTATCCGGTGAAGGGCTATTCCATCACCATGGCGGTGGTGGACGAGGCCCGCGCGCCGGTCTCCACCGTGATGGACGAGACCTTCAAGGTCGCCATCACCCGCCTCGGCTCCCGCATCCGCGTGGGAGGCATGGCGGAAATCGCCGGCTTCAACCGGGATCTCAACGACGCCCGCCGCAGCACCCTTCTGCACTCGGTGGGCGATTTGTTCGCCGGGGCGGCGGACAGCCGGGAGGTCAATTTCTGGACGGGACTTAGACCTATGACGCCGGATGGCACGCCCATCATCGGGGCCACCTCCTGCCCGAACCTTTACATCAATGCCGGCCACGGCACGCTTGGCTGGACCATGGCGTGCGGATCGGGCGCGGTGCTGGCGGATCTGGTCAACGGCCGACGGCCCGCCATCGAGGCCGCCGACCTCGCCCTCTCGCGCTACGGCTGAGGGCGGGAGCGTCACATCGGGACCACGGCCGCCATGCCCGGCTTGTCGCCGGCTCGGTCGCTTACGGCGGCACGAAAATCGTCGCCCGGACGATCCGCCCGCCGCAACCGGTCGTACCATTTGCGATGTCCACGCTGCGTCCCGATCGAGTTGACCGCATGATCCGCGCCTTCCCGGCGAACGCTTCCTGTCGCGAGGGAGCCACGCCATGTCCGCGGTGACGGTCTGGTACGATTCCGCCTGTCCGCTCTGCCGGCGCGAGATCGCCCTCATGCGGCGACTGGACCGGGACGCGCGGATCACCTTCATCGATCTGCATTCGGGCACGGGCTGCCCGCTCGACCAAGGCGCCATGCTGGCGCGCTTCCATGCCAGCGAGGACGGCCAGCTTCTCTCCGGCGCGGCGGCCTTCGCTGCCATGTGGCGCCAGATCCCCCGGCTGCGATGGCTGGGGCGCGCGGCGCGCAACCCGCGCGTGCTGGCGCTGCTGGAACGGACCTATGTCGCGTTCCTGCGCATCCGCCCGCGCCTCCAGGGCCTTGCCCGGCGCCTCGAGGGAGACCGCGCGTGAGGCTTGCCGTGGTGATCGGCGCGCGCGGCGGCATCGGCTCCGCGCTGGCGCAGGCGCTTGACGCGACCGGCGCGTTCGATGCCGTGGTGGGCTTGTCCCGGCACTCATCGCCATCGCTTGACCTGTGCGCGGAAGAGTCCATCGCCACGGCCGCCGCGCAGGTGGCCGAGCGCGGCACGCCCCATCTCGTGCTGGACGCCACCGGGCTTCTCTCCGATGCCGACCTCAAGCCGGAAAAATCGCTGCGTGACATCGATCCGGCGGCCATGGCCCGCGCCTTCGCCATCAACGCGATCGGCCCGGCGCTGCTGATGAAGCATTTCCTGCCCCGCCTGCCGCGCGATGCGCCCGCCGTATTCGCCACGCTGTCCGCCAAGGTCGGCAGCATCGGCGACAACCGGCTCGGGGGTTGGTACAGCTACCGCGCCTCAAAGGCGGCGCTGAACCAGCTGGTGCGCACCGCCGCCATCGAACTGGCGCGGACCCATCCCCAGGCCATCTGCGTCGCCCTCCATCCCGGTACCGTGGACACGCGCCTGTCGCGCCCCTTCGCCAAGATCGGGCTCGACACGCTCACACCGGAGGCGGCGGCGCGCGACATCCTGGCTGGCCTCGGGCGGCTGCGCCCGGACGACAGCGGCGGCTTCTTCGACCGCCACGGCCAGCCGCTTCCGTTCTGATCCACCCGTGCCGCCGAACAGGCCCACCATGCCGCGCATGCGCAAGAAAGCCGAACTGCCCACCCGCACCTGTCGCGCATGCGGCCGGCCCTTCGGCTGGAGGCGCAAATGGGCGCGCGATTGGGACCGGGTGCTCTATTGCTCGGATCGCTGCCGCTCCGCCAAGAGCGCGCCGCAGACGGAGGGGCGGGCATGACCGGAAACCTGCGCTTCGTGCTGGGCGATCAGCTCACCCGCGACCTCTCGGCCCTCGCCGACCTCGACCCCGCCCGTGACACGGTGCTGATGGTGGAGGTGGAGGCCGAGGGGCGCGCCGTGCCGCACCACCGGCAGAAGATCGCCTTCCTCCTGTCCGCCATGCGCCATTTCGCCGAGGCTCTGCGCGCCGAGGGTATCCGCGTGGATTACGTGTGCCTCGACGATCCAGGCAACACGCAGGACTTTACCGGTGAGCTCGCCCGCGCCGTCGCCCGCCACCGTCCGGAGCGGGTCATCGTCACCGAGCCGGGGGAATGGCGGGTGGAGGAGATGATGCGGGGGTGGGCGCAGTCCCTCCCCGTCCCGGTCGAGATCCGCGCCGACGACCGCTTCTTCTGCTCCCGCACCGAGTTCGCCGCGCTGGTCCGCGCCCGCAAGACAGGGCGCATGGAGTTCTTCTACCGCGAAATGCGCCGCCGCACCGGCTACCTCATGGACGGCGATACGCCGGTGGGTGGCCAATGGAACTTCGATCCCGAGAACCGCAAGGCCCTGCCCCGGGGCACGCGCGTACCAAAGCGCCGGCGCTTTCCGCCGGATGCGATCACGCGGGAGGTGCTGGCGCTCACCGCTTCCCGCTTCGGCACCCATTTCGGCGACCTTGAACCGTTCGGTTGGGCCGTGACCCGCGCGGACGCCCTGCTGGCGTTGGACGACTTCATCGCCGTCGGCCTGCCCCGCTTCGGCGACTATCAGGATGCGATGAAGGCAGGCGAGGATTTCCTCTTCCACAGCCTGATCTCGCCCTATCTGAACTGCGGCCTCCTCACCGCGCGCGAGGCCTGCGACCGGGCGGTGGAGGCCCTGGGCGACGGCGGGGCGCCGATCAATGCGGTCGAGGGCTTCATCCGCCAGATCCTCGGCTGGCGGGAGTTCGTGCGCGGCATCTACTGGGCCGAGATGCCCGACTATGCCGGCAGCAATCACCTCAATGCCAACCGCCCCCTCCCCGCGCTCTACTGGACCGGCGATACGCCGATGCGCTGCATGGCGGAATGCATCGGCACGACCCGCCGCCATGCCTATGCCCACCATATCCAGCGGCTGATGGTAACGGGCAATTTCGCCTTGCTCGCGGGGATCGAGCCGGCACAGATCGAGGCGTGGTATCTCGCCGTCTACGCCGATGCGTATGAATGGGTCGAACTGCCCAACGTCCACGGCATGGTGATGCACGCAGACGGCGGGCGCCTCGGCTCCAAGCCCTATGCCGCCTCCGGCGCCTACATCCACCGCATGTCGGACTATTGCACCGGGTGCAGCTACGATCCGAAGGTGAAGCTCGGGCCGGGCGCATGCCCGTTCAACTATCTCTACTGGAACTTCCTGATCGAGAACGCGGACGTGCTTTCCCCCAATCCGCGCATGGCGATGCCCTACCGCACCCTCGCCCGCATGCCGGCGACGCAGCGGGCCGAGATCGTCCACTCGGCCCGCGCCTTCCTGGACGGCCTTCCGACGGACTGGGAGTGAGGTCAGGCCGGGATGGTGGAGAGCGGTGCCAGCGGCGCGCGCAGGGTCACGCGCAGGCCGCCCAGATCGGGGCTGCGGTCGAGGGCGATCGAGATATGAAGCAGGTCGGCAATGACCTTCACGATGGACATTCCGAGGCCGCTGCCGGGCACGTCCGGCCGGTCGGGCACGCGATAGAAGCGCTGGAACACGCGCTCCCGCTCGGCCTCCGGAATGCCCGGCCCACTGTCCTCGATGGTCAGGAGCGCCATGTCGTCCTCGCGCCCGGCGGAGAGGACCACCTGACCACCGCCGCCCGAATACTTCACCGCATTGTCCAGAAGGTTGCCCAGCAATTCGGATAGCAGCACGGTGTCGGACACCAGCGGCAGGGGACGACCCCGGATGAGACAGGAAATCTGCGTGTCCGCCGGGATGCCGGCGATGCGCTCGGCGATGACGTGCTCGATAACTTCGCCCATGTCACAAGGCGTGCCGCCCGCCGCCGCCACGGCGCTTTCGTCGGCACGGGCGAGGGTGAGGAGCTGGGTGATGAGCCGCTCCAGCCGTTCCGCCCCCTGATCCAGCTCGGCCAAGGCCGTGTCGCGCAGCTCGGGATCGGAACTCTCCCGGCGCAGGAGGTCCACATGCATGCGCACGATCGCAAGCGGCGTGCGCATCTGGTGAGAGGCATCTGCGGTGAAGCGGCGCAGAAGCTCCGTGGCCGATTGCAGGCGCTCGAACATGGCGTTGATGGCAGTGGCGGGCGCCATGGCCTCCTGCGGCACATCGGACAGATCGAGCGGCCGCAGGTCGCGCCAGTCGCTGACGGCGCGGTTGTCGATCTGCCGGCTGAGATCGGCGAGCGGCATCAGCCCGCGCTCGACCGATACCCACGCCAGCACGGCGATGGCCAGGATGAGCGCGGCTTCTGCGAGGCCGAGGTTCCGCAGCATTTCGTTGCGCAGCTGGTTGCGGGCAAGCCGGGTCTCGGCGACGGCGACGACGACCGGCGCTTCGACGCCATAGACGTGACGGGACACCGCTGCGACCCGCACGGCATTGCCGCGATAGGTTTCATCCCAATGGGCGGGCTGGCCGGGCTCCACCGCCGGCATCCGCCCGACGGGCAGATCGGGATAGCCCGTCACCGGCCCGGCGTCGGTCGCGACGAGGTAATAGACATTGTCCTGCGTCTTGGTTTCGAGCATCCCCAGCGCGACCTGCGGCATGTCCACCACCACCTCGCCGCTCTCCACCGCGAGCCGCTCCGCGATGGCCATCAAGGAGCCGTCGAGCAGGCGATCGTGGGAGCTTTCCACGACCGATGTGATGGTGAGGTAGCCGCCGGCCCCGATGGCCACCGCAAGCAGGAGCACCGGCGCCAGCAGGTTGAGGAGAACCGCGCGCTTCAGCGAGCGGCGGGTGGCGCGCATCAGTCCTTCTCCAGCATGTAGCCGAGGCCGCGCACGGTGCGGATGCGCAGCCCGCTTTCCCCGAGCTTCTTGCGCAGGCGGGCGATGTACAGCTCCAGCGCGTTCGGGCCCACCGCATCATCGAGCCCGAACACCTCCGAGATGAGCCGGGCCTTGGGCACGAGCTTGCCAGCCTGCAACAGCAGAAGATGCAGCACCGCAAGCTCGCGGCGGCGCAGATCGAGCGGATTGCCCTCCAGCCGCGCGACGTGCTGCGCGGTGTCGAACTGCAGCGGCCCGAATTCCAGAACGGCGTCGCTGACACCGAAGCCCCGGCGCACCAGGGCCCGCACCCGCGCCTCGAACTCGGCGAGGGCGAACGGCTTGTTCACGTAATCGTCGGCGCCGAGGTCCAGCGCCTTCACCTTCTCGCTCACATGGTCGCGGGCGGTGAGGATCATTACCGGCGTCTTGAGGCCCGCGCGGCGGATCGCCCTGAGCACGTCATATCCGCTGCCGTTGGGCAGGCCGAGATCGAGCACCACCAGATTGTAGGCCTCGCGCGTCGCCAACCCGACCGCATCGGCCGCATCGGCCTCGTGATCGACCGCATAGCCGAGGGATGCGAGGGAGCGCTTCAGTCCGCTCGCCAGCGCCCGGTCGTCTTCCACGATGAGGATACGCATCAGGACGTCTCCCGGCCGGATTGCAGCCGGCCGCAAGGCGTGAACGCCCCCGTCTCGGAGCGGGAAGGATGCCCCATACGTGACCACACCCGTCGCATCGCATAATGTAGACCGGCTAACGGAAGCAAGTTCAAGAGACGGGGCGGACGTGCGTGCGGGAGGCGGGTGAATGGCCCCGGTGAGCGGCGATGGGGAGCGGAGCGCCATGCCTGTCGCGCGGCACAGTCCCGCAGCGCGGCGGCGGAAGGCCCGGACCTTCGCTGCGGCAGGACTTTTCCGTGCGGCGTTGCTGGCCGCAACCCTCCTTGCAGCGGCGGCCGGGCCGGCCCGAGCACAACCCCTGCGCTCGGACGAGGTTTCGGTGGGCACCGGAACCGCCGGCGCGCTCACCGTCCTGTCCTCCATCGATCCGGTGGAGATGGGTGAACTGCTGGAGCACTGGCGGGCACGCTATCCGGACATCAAACTGACCTACCGGCACAAGAACTCGCTGGACATCTATTCCGACGTGGTCGAGTGCAACGAGGCGCGGCCCTGTCCCGATCTCGCCTGGAGTTCCGCGATGGATCTCCAGATCAAGCTCGTCAACGACGGCTACGCCGCGC
>JAEZMT010000279.1 GCA_023442085.1 Pseudomonadota bacterium
CAGGTCGCGTCGCCGGGCAACAATAACCAGAGGATCTTCACCATGGCTCCCCTTCTCGAAATCAAGGACCTCCATGCCGAGATCGCTGGGGGGCGCAAGATCATCAACGGGATGAACCTCACCATCAATCCCGGTGAGGTGCACGCCATCATGGGGCCGAACGGCGCCGGCAAGTCCACCCTCTCCTACGTCCTCTCCGGCAAGCCGGGCTACGAGATCACCGGCGGCGAGGTCATTTTCCGGGGCGTGAACCTGCTCGACCTCTCGCCGGACGAGCGTGCCGCGCAGGGCCTGTTCCTGTGCTTCCAGTATCCGCTGGAGATCCCCGGTGTCTCCAACATGGCGTTTCTGCACACGGCGGTGAACAGCCAGCGCAAGAAGCGCGGCGAGGTGGAGTTGACCTCCCCCGAGCTGGTGCGCAAGGTGCGCGAGCTGGGCAAGCAGCTGGGCATCGACACCGAGATGCTGAAGCGCCCGGTGAATGTGGGATTCTCCGGTGGCGAGAAGAAGCGCAACGAGACCCTGCAGATGATGCTGCTGGAGCCCTATTTCTGCGTGCTGGACGAGGCGGACTCCGGCCTCGACATTGACGCGCTCAAGGTAGTCTCCAACGGCGTGAACGCCCTGCGCTCGCCCGAACGCTCGATGCTGGTCATCACCCACTATCAGCGCCTGCTCGACTATATCGTGCCGGACGTGGTGCATGTGTTCAACGCCGGCCGCATCGTCCACACCGGCGGCAAGGAACTGGCGCTGGAGCTGGAAGCCACCGGCTACGCCCAGTACCAGAGCGAGGCCGCGTGATGGCCTCGACCGCCCCGGCCATCGTCCGCCCCATGAAGACCGGTGCCGAACTGGCGCTGGCCGAGACCTTCGCCGCCGTGCGCGCCCGCCTGCCCGGCGGCCCCGAAGTGGCGGCCCAGCGCACGGCGGCTTTCGAGACCTTCGCCGATGCGGGCCTGCCCCATCGCCGGGTCGAAAGCTGGAGATACACCGACCTGCGCGCGTTGATGCGCGATGCGAAGCCGCTCGCGCCGCTGCCGGATGCGGATGCCAAGGCGAAGGCGGTAGCCGCCGGCGGCCTCTTCTCCGCCCTTGGCTTCCGTCGCCTCGTGGTGGTGAATGGCACCTTCGTGCCGGAGCTGTCGGACCTTGCGAATCTGGAGCCGGGCCTCACCATCGCCTCCATGGCGGATGCGCTGGCTGATCCGGCGGGTCTTCCCGCAAGCTACCTCGGCCGCATCGTCGCCTCGTCGGACGCCGTGCTCGCCCTCAACACCGCTCTCATGGGCGACGGCGTGGTGGTGCATGTGGCCGCCGGTGCGTCGATCGCGCGGCCGGTGGAGCTGGTGTTCGTGACCACGGCCGACACCCCGGTGGCCGCTTTCACCCGCTCGCTGGTGGTGGTGGAAGATGGCGCCAGCCTTTCCCTCATCGAGAGCCATGAGGGGCCTGCGGGCATTGCCTATCAGGTCAATACAGCGCTGGAGCTGGTGGTCGGCGCGGGCGCAACCTTCGAGCGGGTCAAGGTGACGACCGAAGGCAGCGACGCCGTGCATCTCGCGACGATGCTGGCGAAGGTGGGCGCCGACGCGCGCTTCTCCAACACCTTCTTCACCACCGGCGGCGCCGTGGTGCGCAACCAGCTTTTGGTGCACCTCGCAGGCGAGAATGTGAAGGCCCACATGGGCGGCGTCAGCCTGCTCGCGGGCAAGCAGCACGCCGACACCATGCTCTCCGTTGATCACGCGGCACCGGCCGGCGAGAGCCGCGAATCTTTCCGCGCGGTGCTGGACGGCGCCTCGCAGGACATCTTCCAGGGCAAGATCGCCGTGCGCCAGGCGGCGCAGAAGACCGACGCCCGTATGCTCAGCCGCGCGCTGCTGCTGACCGAGACGGCGGAATCCTGCAACAAGCCGGAGCTGGAGATCTTCGCCGACGACGTGCAGTGCGGCCATGGCTGCACCACCGGCACGCTCGACCAGCAGATCAAGTTCTACCTCATGGCCCGCGGCATTCCCGCCAAGGAGGCCGAGGCGCTGCTGATCCAGGCTTTCGTCGGCGAGGTGATCGACGCCATCGGCGGGGAGGGCATCCGCACCGCCCTTGCCGAGGCGACGCGCGCCTGGCTGCTGGGACGGGAGTGAATCATGACCGCTCTTCACCCCGCGGTCTCGAACGGTTCCTACGACGTGATGCGGGTGCGCGAGGATTTCCCGATCCTCGACCTCAAGGTCAACGGCAAGCCGCTGGTTTATCTCGACAACGGCGCCTCGGCTCAGAAGCCGAAGGCGGTGCTCGACCGCATCCAGCAGGTCTACACCTCCGAATACGCCAATGTGCATCGCGGCCTGCACTATCTCGCCAATGCCGCGACCGAGGCCTATGAGGGCGGCCGCCACGCGGTGCAGCGCTTTCTCAACGCCGCGCGGCCGGAAGAAATCATCTTCACCCGCAGCGCCACGGAGGCGATCAACCTCGTCGCGGCGACCTTCGGCAAGGCGCGCATCAAGGAGGGCGACGAAATCGTCCTCTCGATCATGGAGCACCACGCCAACATCGTGCCGTGGCACTTCCTGCGCGAGAACCAGGGCGCGGTGCTGAAGTGGGCGCCGGTGGATGACGAGGGCAACTTCCTGCTCGACGAATTCGAGAAGCTGCTCACGGACCGCACCAAGCTGGTGGCCATCACCCAGATGTCCAACGTGCTCGGCACCACCGTCCCGGTGAAGGAGGTGGTGAAGATCGCCCACGCGCGCGGCATCCCCGTGCTGGTGGACGGCTCCCAGGGCGCGGTCCACCTCGACGTGGACGTGCAGGATATCGACTGCGACTTCTACATCATCACCGGCCACAAGCTGTACGGCCCCACGGGCATCGGCGCGCTTTACGGCAAGTATGAGCATCTTCAGGCCATGCCGCCCTTCAATGGCGGCGGTGAGATGATCCGAGTGGTCCGACAGGATTCGGTCACCTATGGCGATCCGCCCCACCGGTTCGAGGCGGGCACGCCGGCCATCGTTCAGGCCGCGGGGCTTGGCGCCGCGCTGGACTATATCCAGTCCATCGGCAAGTCCCGCATCCGCGCGCACGAGAACGAGCTGTGCCGCTACGCGCAGGAGCGGCTGGGGGAGCTGAACTCGGTGCGCATCATCGGCACGGCCAAGGAGAAGGGTGCCATCATCTCCTTCGAGATCGCTGGTGCCCATGCCCACGACTTCGCGACGCTCATCGACAATGACGGCATCGCCGTGCGCGCTGGGACCCACTGCGCCATGCCGCTCCTGGAGCGGTTCGGCGTCGCGGCGACCTGCCGCGCCTCCTTCGGCCTCTACAACACACGCGAGGAAGTGGACCGCTTCGTCGCGGCGCTCAGCAAGGCACAGGAGCTCATCGGCTGACGTCGGTGCCGCACGTGCGGCGCTTCTGCCTCAAGAACTGCAACGGGCCGGCATCGCCGGCCCGTTTTGCGTTGGTCGATCAACGGCCGAGTGGGAAGGTCGACAATGCGACAGGCGCGCTGGCGTGGCCAATGTCGGGTTTCGACGGGCCCGATTGGCGGCTCGGGAGTGTCCTGTTTCAAACAGCCCTAAACTGGCGTGTCGGCCGCAGAATCCCTGTGTCGGGTTTTGAACATGCCTGCTTCGCCCGAATAGATAATTGTTTCTATTATAGAATTCGCGACGGAAATCGCTGGCACACTCGTTGCTACATCACTGTCAGGCGCCAGGCTGCTGGCTGGTGGGCTCCGGAAGGGCCCCGTCCGCATCCTCGCCTGAGTGCAACGTCCCCGGCCTGGCTGCGTCCGCGCAGCGGCCCGGAGGGCACCGAATCCTCGTTTGTAGGTTCGAAGGAGAGCAAGATGGCTTCGCTGCGACAGATCGCGTTTTACGGCAAGGGTGGCATCGGCAAGTCCACCACGTCCCAGAACACGCTTGCGGCCCTGACCGAGCTTGGTCAGCGCATCC
>JAEZMT010000349.1 GCA_023442085.1 Pseudomonadota bacterium
ACGGGTCCGAACCCAATAGGGAGGCACGAGCGACGCCGATGGCCACCACTACGCCGGCGAGCGACGATCCGAAGGCGGAGAACTTCTCCTCCCGAACGCCCCGCATCCCGCCCACGCTTGACCTGAAGGCTAAGGAAGTCGCCTCCGGGCCGGCTCCGGCAGGGTCGGGCGCAAAGGCCCCCGTGCCGGGACAGACCCCCTCCTCCGCCGCTGACGCGCCACCAAGCGCGGCCGGTGAGAAGAGCGCCGAGCAGGTGGCCGAGACCGAGGTGCGGCAGGAGGCTGACGCCAAGGCCGAAGCCAAGGTGGAGGCCATCGCGGAAGCCAAGGCCCAGGCTGCTGCCGAAGCCGCCAATGAGGCGGCCGCCGAGGCTCCCGGCGCTCACCAGCCCACCCCGGACGCGCCGCGCAAGGGCGGCGGCGGCACCGTGTTCGCGGCGCTGATTGCCGGCCTCATCGGCGGCGGCGCGGCGGCGGGCGGGCTGTGGTACGCCTTGCCGATCCTTTATCCCCCGGCCCCGGTGGCCGCGCCGCAGGTCGATCTCTCGCCGCTGCAGTCGCGCATCGCCGCGCTGGAGGCGCGCCCCGCGGTCGATCCCCGGGCCATCGCCGCGCTCTCCGAGCGGCTCGACCGCGACGAGGCGGCGCTCAAGGCGGTGCAGGACGCCCTCGCCGGCCTCAGGTCCGCGCCGGCAGCCCCGTCTTCCGGCACCCCGTCCGCCGCTCCGGCGGCGCCCGCCATTCCCCCCGCGCTTGTGAAAAGCGTGGAAGATCTGAAAACCGCGACCGAGCAGGCCCGCGAGGCGCTGGCCGGCCTGCGCCGCGACGTGGATGCCCTGAAGGGCGGCGAGGGTACGCTGCGCACCGCCGTCGCCGCCGCCGCCACCGGCGCCCGCGAGGCGAACGCCAAGGCGGAGGCGCTCGCCCCCAAGGTGGACGCTCTTGCCCCGCAGGTTCAGGCGCTGATCGGCGCCACCCAGTCGCTCGGCCCGCAGTTGCAGGCTCTCGCCACCCAGACGCAGGCCCTCGGGCCGCAGGTGCAGGGGCTGGAGAAGCAGGCCGAGGCCATCGGCCCGCGCTTCGACGCGCTGAAGAAGCAGATCGACGACACGAGCGCCGCCGCAACCCAGTTCAACCGCACGGCCTCCAGCCTCGTGGTGGTCGCCGCCTTCCGCGATGCGGTGGTTTCCGGCCGTCCGTTCGCGGCGGAACTTGCCGCCGCCCGCGCCACGCTCGGCGCCAATGCGGGCCAGCTCGACGCCTTCGCCGGCGCGGCCGAAAAGGGCTTCGCGCCAGCCCCCGCGCTCGCCGCCCGCCTCGCGCAGGAGGGCGCTGCCGCCCTCGGCGCCGCCGCGCCCGCCCCGGCAGACGCGAACGCCTCGCTGATGGATCGGCTGATGTCCTCGGCCGAAAACCTCGTGAAGGTGCGCCCCGCCACCGGCCCCGGCTCGGTGGATTCGGAAGGGCTCATCGGCACCGCCGTCACCCAGGTGCGCGCCAGCCAGCTGGACGAGGCCCTGAAGACGCTGAAGCAGTTGCCGGAGAGCGTGCAGCAGCGCCTCGCCGTGATCCGCGACATCGAAGCGCGGGCCGCCGCGGTCAAGGCCGCCGGAACTCTCTTCCAGCAGCAGCTGGCCGCCATTTCGGGGAAGGTGCCGTGATCCGCCTCGTCCTGCTCCTCATCCTCCTCGCCGCCGCCGCCTTCGGCGTCTCCTGGCTCGCTGACCGGCCGGGCGAGATCGCCGTGGTGTGGGAGGGCTGGCGGGTGGAGACCACCGTGCCGGTGGCCCTCGCCGTCATCGCGGTCGTATCCGGCGTGCTGCTGCTGCTTTGGCGGCTGCTGTCGCTGCTCATCCGCTCGCCCAAGCTGATCGCCGCCTTCTCCCGCCGCCGCAAGCGCGAAAAGGGCTGGCAGGCGGTGTCCCGCGGCCTGCTCGCGGTGGGCATCGGCGACAATGCCGCCGTCCGGCAGGCGCGGCACGACGCGGCCCGGCTGCTGCCCCATGAGCCGCTCACCCATCTCCTCACCGCCCAGGCCGCCCAGCTGGACGGCAAGCCCGAGGTGGCCATCGCCGCCTTCCGCGCCATGGTGGACGATCCCTCCACGCGTCTTCTCGGCCTGCGCGGCCTCCACATGGAAGCCCGCAAGGCCGGCGACAAGGGCGCCGCCTACGCCATCGCCGAGGAGGCCGCCTCCGCCGCCCCGACGCTGGGCTGGGCCGCCGACGCGGTGATCGAGGCCCGCTGCGCCGCCGGGGACTATGCCGGCGCGCGCGCCGTGCTTGAACGCCAGATGGCGCAGAAGGGCATCGACAAGGCCCAGTACCGCCGCCGCCGCGCGGTGCTGCTCGCCGCCGAGGCCATCGCGCTGGAACAGACCGACCCGCTGGTCGCCCGCGAGAAGGCGGTGGAGGCGGTGCGCCTCGCCCCCACGCTGGTGCCTGCCGCCGCCTGCGCCGGCCGCCTGCTGGGCGCCGCCGGAGAGCTGCGCAAGGCGGCGAAGATCGTCGAGACCGCCTTTGCCGCCAACCCGCATCCGGAACTCGCCGACGTGGAGGCCTACCTCCGCCCCGGCGATGCGGCGCTGGATCGCCTCAAGCGCATCCGCACCCTCGCCAACAAGGCGCCCTCCCAGCGGGAAAGCGCCATCGCGCTCGCCCGCGCGGCCATCGACGCGCAGGAATTCCGCCAGGCGCGCCTCGTGCTGGAGCCGCTCCTCGCCGATCCCAGCCAGCGGGTGTGCCTGCTGATGGCGGAACTGGAAGCGGCCGAGCATGCCGACATCGGCAAGGCCCGCGAATGGACCGCCCGCGCCGTGCGCGCCAACCGCGATCCCGCCTGGATCGCCGACGGTGTCGTCTCCGACCGCTGGGCGCCGGTCTCCCCGGTGTCCGGCCGGCTCGACGCCTTCGTCTGGGAGGTACCGCCCGGTGTCTCCGCCACGCCCATCCTCGAGCATGAGGCCGAGCGCGTGAAGGCGGCCA
>JAEZMT010000365.1 GCA_023442085.1 Pseudomonadota bacterium
AAGGCGAACGCGGCGTGCGGCGCTTCCATCAGCACGGCCGCCCGGACGGCGGAGGGCTCCAGCGCGTAATTGCCCATGTGCTCGTCGAGGCGGGCCCGCCAAGTCGCGGTAACCGAATTGCCCGGCTGGAGTACCGGCGCCAGGCGGCGCGAGCCGCCGCCGCGCACCATTCCGAGATGGCGCCCGCGATGGCGGGTCAGCAGCTCCACAATGGCGTTACCCTCGCCGTGCCGCCGCACACCCAGCACAATGCCTTCGTCGGTCCACTCCAAGACCTGACCCTCACAGAATCTCCACGCCGCACTTGAGGCCCTCACGACGTCGGGCGCAACCACGCGGCGCTCGGCCTTAACAGGGCGGAAACCTAAAAAGGCGAGGATGGGCCCATGCAAAGCCGCTCGCGACTCCAGACCATCCTCGCCACGCTTGCCCTGCATGTGGGGGCAGCCGCGCTCATCGGCTACTTCGCCTATCATGCCTATATCGGGGATCATGGCCTGCTCGCCCGCCGCAATTACGAGCAGGAGATGAAGGCGCTCGAATCCGAGCTTGCGACCCTGAAGGCGCAGCGGCAGGCGATGGAGAACAAGGTCTCCCTTCTCGCCCCAAGCCAGCTCGATCCGGACATGTTGGACGAGGAGGCGCGGCGGCAGCTGAACTTCATCAACAACAAGGATCTGGTGTTGCTTCGCACAAAATGAACTCAATTCCAGTTCATGTTGGGATTGAACCATTATCGAGTTCATTCGTTCAAGCGCAAGTGTTTGCAACGTGTTGCGATGCAGCATGAAAAATTTCATGCTTTCAGGCGGCTCGGCGGTGCGTTAGAGAGGCGCAGTTCCAGCGCTTCCTGAGGATGCCGATGGCCGCCAAGAAGACTTCCCCCCGGACCGCCGTGCCGTCCGGCCCGGTGCCCTTCACCAAGGATCAGGACCTCGAAGCCTACCGCGAGATGCTGCTCATCCGCCGCTTCGAGGAGAAGGCCGGCCAGATGTACGGCATGGGCCTCATCGGCGGCTTCTGCCACCTCTATATTGGCCAGGAGGCCGTGGTGGTCGGCATGCAGATGGCGATGAAGCCGGGCGATCAGGTCATCACCGGCTATCGCGATCACGGCCACATGCTCGCCACTGGCATGGAAGCCAAGGGCGTCATGGCCGAGCTCACCGGCCGCCGTGGCGGCCTCTCCAAGGGCAAGGGCGGCTCGATGCACATGTTCAGCATCGAGAAGCAGTTCTTCGGAGGGCATGGCATCGTCGGCGCGCAGGTGTCGCTCGGCACCGGCCTCGCCTTTGCCGACCGCTACCGCGAGAACGGCAACGTCTCGGTCACATATTTTGGCGACGGCGCGGCCAACCAGGGCCAAGTCTACGAGAGCTTCAACATGGCCGAGCTGTGGAAGCTCCCGGTCGTGTACGTGATCGAGAACAACAAGTACGCCATGGGCACCTCGGTGTCCCGCGCCTCCGCGCAGCAGGACTTCTCCAAGCGCGGCACTTCCTTCAACATCCCCGGCGAGCAGGTGGATGGCATGGACGTGCAGGCGGTGAAGGCGGCCGGCGAGCGGGCGCTTGCGTTCGCCCGCGAGGGCAATGGCCCCTATATCCTCGAGATGCAGACCTACCGCTATCGCGGCCACTCCATGTCGGACCCGGCGAAGTACCGGTCCAAGGAGGAGGTGCAGAAGATGCGGACCGAGCACGATCCCATCGAGCAGGTCCGCACCCGTCTGCTCGACGGACACAAGGTGACCGAAGACGATCTCAAGAAGATCGACGCCGAGGTCCGCGAAATCGTCAACGCGGCGGCGGACTTTGCGACCAACGATCCGGAGCCCGATATCAGCGAGCTCTACACGGACATCCTGCGCTGAGGCCCGGCCCGTGGCCGAACTCTTCCACGTGATCGCCGGGGCGGCCCTGTTTGCCGCCATCGGAGCCTGGGTGGTCGCCGTGCGCGGCGGCCGCTCCGCCCTTGCCGCGGAGCGGGCGGCCGGACGCCCCGTCGGCGCGGGAAGCTACCTCCTGCTCGCGCTCTGGCCCTTCGCCGTGGGCCGATCCGGCGCGGCCGAGGATGCGGACCGGGTGCGCTCCGGCAAGGCGGCCATCGCCTTCTTCGTTTCCCTGACCGTCGCGATCGCGGCCTTCTCCGCCTACACCAACCTCACCTTCAAGCGCGACCACGCGGTCCCGGCCGGCGCCACGCCGTTCGTGCCCGCCACCGCGCCGAGCAAGAGCTGACAGCCATGGCCATCGAAATCCTCATGCCGGCCCTGTCTCCCACCATGGAGAAGGGCAATCTCACCAAGTGGGTGAAAAAGGAAGGCGACACGGTCAAGTCGGGCGACGTGCTCGCCGAGATCGAGACCGACAAGGCCACCATGGAGGTGGAGGCCGTCGACGAGGGCATTCTCGGCAAAATCCTTGTGCCGGAAGGCGCGCAGGACGTGGCGGTGAACACGCCCATCGCAACGATCCTGGCCGAGGGCGAGGATGCGAGCGCGACCCCGGCGCCTGCCGCCTCCGCCAAAGCCGCCGAGAGCGCTCCGTCTCCCGCCGCCGCCGCGGCTCCGGTCGCGCCCGTCACCTCGGCGCCCTCCGCCGTCGCGTCCCCGCCTCAGGTGAGCGCCCAGCCCGATCCGGAAGTGCCGCCCGGCACCGAGTTCGTCACGCAAACGGTCCGCGAGGCCCTGCGTGACGCCATGGCCGAGGAGATGCGCCGCGACGGCGACGTCTTCGTCATGGGCGAGGAAGTGGCCGAGTATCAGGGCGCCTACAAGATCACCCAGGGCCTGCTGCAGGAATTCGGCGCCCGCCGCGTGATCGACACTCCGATAACCGAGCACGGCTTTGCCGGTGTCGGCGTCGGTGCGGCCATGGCGGGACTGAAGCCCATCGTGGAGTTCATGACGTTCAACTTCGCCATGCAGGCGATCGACCATATCATCAACTCCGCCGCCAAGACGCTCTACATGTCGGGCGGTCAGGTGCAGTGCTCCATCGTCTTCCGCGGTCCCAACGGCGCGGCGGCGCGCGTCGCCGCCCAGCACAGCCAAGACTACACAGCCTGGTACAGCCAGATTCCCGGCCTCAAGGTCATCGCGCCTTATTCCGCGGCCGATGCCAAGGGCCTGCTCAAGGCCGCCATCCGCGACCCGAACCCCGTGATTTTCCTTGAGAACGAGATCCTGTACGGTCACTCGTTCGAGGTGCCGAAGCTGGATGATTACGTCCTGCCCATCGGCAAGGCGCGGATCGCGCGGGCGGGCAAGGACGTGACGCTTGTCTCCTTCGCCATCGGCATGACCTATGCCCTGAAGGCGGCTGAGGAACTCGCCAAGCAAGGCATCGACGCCGAGGTCATCGACCTGCGGACCATCCGCCCCATGGACGTGGACGCCATCGTCGCCTCGGTGAAGAAGACCGGCCGCTGCGTCACGGTGGAAGAGGGCTGGCCGCAGTCCGGTATCGGTGCCGAGATCGCCGCCCAGCTGATGGACAAGGCCTTTGACTTCCTTGACGCTCCGGTTCTCCGCGTCACCGGCAAGGACGTGCCGATGCCGTATGCCGCCAACCTCGAAAAGCTTGCCCTGCCGTCGGTCGCCGAGGTGATCGAAGCCGTGCGCGCCGTGACCTACAAGTGAGGAGAGGCCGATGCCCATCGAAATCCTGATGCCGGCCCTGTCTCCCACCATGGAGAAGGGCAACCTCGCCAAGTGGCTCAAGAAGGAAGGCGACAAGGTCAAGTCAGGCGACGTGCTCGCCGAGATCGAGACCGACAAGGCCACCATGGAAGTCGAGTCCATCGACGAGGGTGTGCTCGCCAAGATCCTGGTGCCGGAAGGCTCGCAGGATGTCCCGGTGAACCAGCTCATCGCCATCCTCGCCAGCGAGGGTGAGGACGTGGCGAGCGCCGCCGCCGGCAAGGGTGCTGCGGCCCCGGCACCCGCCGCTGCTCCCGCGCCTGCCGAAGCGGCTCCCGCGGCGAGCCCGGCCCCTGCGGCTGCCCCGGCCCCTGCTGCTGCGCCGGCTCCGGCGTCGAACGGGCAGGGCGGGCGCGTGTTCGCCTCGCCGCTCGCTCGCCGGATTGCCAAGGACAAGGGCATTGACCTCGGTAGCCTGTCGGGCTCCGGCCCGCATGGCCGCATCGTCGCCCGCGACTTGGAAGGTGCCCAGCCCGGCGCGAAGCCGGCGGCCGCCCCTGCTCCGGCGGCCGCCCCTGCTCCGGCGGCTGCCGCAGCTCCGGCTCCCGCCGCAGCGGCTCCCGCGCCCAAGGCCGCGGCCGCTCTCACCGGTCCGACGGCGGACCAGGTGAAGGCCATGTTCGAGGCCGGTACCTACGAGGAAGTCCAGCTCGACGGCATGCGCAAGACCATCGCGCGCCGTCTGGTGGAGAGCGAGCAGCTCACCCCGCACTTCTACCTGACGGTGGATTGCGACCTCGACGACCTCATGGCCCTGCGCGAGCAGGTCAATGCCAACGCGTCGAAGGACAAGGACGGCAAGCCCTCCTACCGCGTCTCGGTCAACGACTTCATCATCAAGGCGCTGGCGCTGGCGCTCCAGAAGGTGCCGGCGGCCAATGCCGTGTGGGCGGAGGACCGCATTCTGCGCATGAAGCATTCGGACGTGGGCGTCGCGGTCGCCATCGACGGCGGCCTCTACGCGCCCATCGTGAAGAAAGCCGAGCAGAAGACCCTCTCCACCATCTCCAACGAGATGCGGGATCTGGCCGGCCGCGCCCGCACCAAGAAGCTGAAGCCGGAGGAATACACCGGCGGCTCCACCTCCGTGTCGAACCTCGGCATGATGGGGATGCGCAACTTCACCGCCATCATCAATGCGCCGCAGTCCTCCATCCTCGCCGTCGGGGCCTCCGAGCAGCGGGCCGTGGTGAAGGGGGGCGAGGTGAAGGTCGTCACCCAGATGACCGTCACCATGACCTGCGACCACCGGGTGATGGACGGCGCGCTCGGCGCCGAACTGCTTAGCGCGTTCAAGGGCTTCATCGAGAAGCCCATGGCGATGCTGGTGTGAGCGCGCGGCGGATGAACTGAGCCGACGCGGGGCTACCGCCTCCGCCGGCCAGCCGACGCAGGCTGCGGCAGATCAAATCCTGCCGCAGCGGAGCAGTGTAGCTGCGGGACAGCGGCGCTCGGCGCCGTCCGACCCGCGAAAGGAAACCCCATGAGCCACACGCCCCACGAACTCGCCGCCGACTTCCCGGAATATGCCGAGAAGATCCAGGCTCTGAAGCAGTCCGACGCGCATTTCGCCAAGCTCCACGAGGCCTATCACGAGGTGAATCGGCAGGTTCACCGGGCCGAGACCGATGTGGAGCCCACCGGCGACGCGGAGATGGAAGCCATGCGCCGCGAGCGCATGCGCCTCAAGGATGAGCTCTACGCCATCCTCACCAGGTGAGAGGCTGAGGGGGCGGGGTTTCCGCCCCCGTGCAGCCTGACCCCTTTTCCGCTGTCCGGGAAGGGATCGAACGGGAACGGAAGGACAAGCCCACCCGATGAAGCTCTATCTCGCCGGCCCGGAGGTGTTCCTCGACGATGCGCGCGAGATCGGCCGGCGCAAGGTGGAGCTGTGCGCCCGCTACGGCTTCACGGGCCTGTTTCCCCTCGATGGCGAGATCGCCCTCGATCCGGCGGGCGGGGTTTCCGCCCCTGCCATCTTCGCCGCAAATCTCGACCTGATGCGGACCGCCGACGCGGTGCTGGCGAACCTCACGCCTTTTCGCGGCATCAGCGCCGACCCTGGAACCGCCTTCGAGGTGGGTTTCGCGTTCGCTCTCGGCAAGCCGGTGGCCGCCTATTCCAACCACCCCGGCGAGCTGAAGCACCGCGCCCGTGCCGCCATCGGCGCCGCGCCGGAGGGGCCGGACAGCCTCATGGCGGACGGACTCCATGTGGAGGACTTCGGCCACTTCGACAATCTCATGCTGGCCGAGGCGCTCCATGCCTCCAGCCTGCCGGTGATCCAGGCCGACGCCCCCGCGCAGGATCCCTTCCGCGACCTTTCCCTGTTCGAAGAGGCGCTTGTGCGCCTCGCCGAAGCCCACGCCGGCGGCCGCCTCGGGACGCCCCGATCCCCATCACGACCAGAGCCCGCCGCAACAGCGCGCGGCGAGGAGACCTTCCATGGCTGACACCTACGACATCATCGTCATCGGCGGCGGGCCGGGCGGCTATGTGGCCGCCATCCGCGCCGCGCAGCTCGGCTTCAAGACCGCGGTGGTGGAAAAGAGCCACCTCGGCGGCATTTGCCTGAACTGGGGCTGCATCCCCACCAAGGCGCTGCTGCGCTCCGCCGAGATCTACCACTACATGGAGCACGCCAAGGATTACGGCCTCTCCGCCGAAAAGATCGGCTTCGATGCGGCCGCCGTGGTGAAGCGCTCGCGCGGCGTCTCATCCCAGCTCGCCACCGGCGTCGGCTTCCTGCTCAACAAGAACAAGGTGGACGTGATCTGGGGCAAGGCCACCTTCACCGCCCCCGGCAAGCTGAAGGTCGAGGCCGCCCAGAACCCGCCGAAGAATGCCAAGGGCGGCGGCGATTACACCGCCAAGCACATCATCGTCGCCACTGGCGCCCGCCCGCGCGCGCTGCCCGGCCTTGAGCCCGACAAGAAGCTGATCTGGACCTATTTCGAGGCCATGGTGCCCGAAAAGATGCCCAAGAGCCTGCTGGTCATGGGGTCCGGCGCCATCGGCATCGAGTTCGCCTCGTTCTATCGCACCATGGGCGTGGACGTGACCGTGGTGGAGGTGCTGCCGCAGATCCTCCCCGTGGAGGACGAGGAAATCGCCGCCATCGCCCGCAAGCGCTTCGAGAAGCAGGGCATGAAGATCATGTCCGGCGCGAAGGTGACGGGCGTGACCAAGCACGCGGACAGCCTCACCGCCCATGTGGAAGACGCCAAGGGCGCGAAGCACGACATCACCGTGGACCGGATGATCTCGGCCGTGGGCGTGGTGGGCAATGTGGAGGGTCTCGGGCTGGAGGCCATCGGCGTGAAGATCGAGCGCGGCATCATCGTCGCGGACGGCTATGGCCGCACCAGCGTGCCCGGCGTCTATGCCATCGGCGACATCGCCGGCCCGCCCATGCTGGCGCACAAGGCCGAGCATGAAGGCGTGATCTGCGTCGAGACCATCAAGGGCCTCCACACCCACCCCATGGACAAGAACAAGATCCCCGGCTGCACCTATTGCACGCCGCAGATCGCCTCCGTCGGCCTCACCGAGAAGAAGGCGAAGGAGACCGGGCGCGAGATCAAGGTCGGTCGCTTCCCCTTCATCGGCAACGGCAAGGCCATCGCGCTGGGCGAGCCGGATGGCCTCGTGAAGACCATCTTCGACGCCAAGACCGGCGAACTGCTCGGCGCCCACATGGTCGGCGCGGAAGTGACCGAGCTGATCCAGGGCTTTGTCATCGCCATGAACCTCGAGACCACCGAGGAAGACCTCATCCACGCCGTGTTCCCGCACCCGACCCTGTCCGAGATGATGCACGAGAGCGTCATGGCGGCCTACGGACGCGCGATCCACGTGTGAGGGAGCGTCTCGCCAAGCTGAGCCAGTCGCTGCATGATCCAGCGGCGCCTGCGCTGCCGCTGGCGTTTCGGAGGGGCCCATCATGGACCAGCAGACCTACGCCTTCCTGAGCCAACCGGGCGTCGGCTTCTTCTCGCTCATCCTCATCGGCATCATCGCCGGCTGGGTGGCGGAGCGGGTGACGGCGAGCAACCACGGCCTGCTGACGAACCTCATCGTCGGCGTGGCGGGCGCCTTCATCGGCGATAAGCTGGCGGGCGTGCTGGAGGTGCCGGTGCACGGCTTCTTCCGCACGCTGATCGCCGCCATCGTCGGCGCCATCATCCTGCTCTGGGTGTGGCGGGCGATCAGGTCGCGCTGACGGGAGGTCCGCGCTGGGGTATGCCGGCCCTGCGGTGCCGTCCC
>JAEZMT010000377.1 GCA_023442085.1 Pseudomonadota bacterium
CGCCCCGTCCCGCCCGCACGCGCAATCCGCTCCTCGGGGTTCTGCGCCTCGCGTTCCGGCTGGTGGTCGGGGTCGTCATCCTGCTCGACGAGCTGGTCCGCCCGCTCTATCGCCCGCTGCTGAATTGGCTCGCCGCGCTCAAGCTGGTCCAGCGGTTCGAGGCGTGGGTCGGTCGCCTGCCGGCCTATGCGGTGCTGGTGCTCATCGTGGTGCCGTACGGCGTGGTGGAGCCGGTGAAGTTCCTCGCGCTCATTCACATCGCCAACGGGCATGTGCGCACTGGCACGGTCCTCTTCCTGCTGGCGCATCTGGTGAGCTTCGTGCTCATCGAGCGCATCTTTTCCGCCGGCAAGGCGCAGCTGATGACGGTGCGATGGATGGCCTATGTCATCGAGACCGCTGCCTCCGTCCATCGCTCGGTGGTGGAATGGCTGCGGCTCGACGAACTGAAACGGCGCGCGCGGGCGCTGTGGCGCTGGGCGCGGCTCCGGCTGCGCTAGACACGCGCGCACCGACCGGCATGATGGCCGCCGGAAGCCTCACAGGAGCCCCGATGACGCGCGACGCGATTCCCGCCGACTTGCTGGAGAGGGCCTACGCCGCCATCGATGCCGCAAACGCCGCCGATCCCGTTCGGGTGGATGTGGACGGCCGGAGCGTGCCGGCGGCGGTGCTCTACGGCCAGCGCATGACGCAGGCGCTCGCCCGATTCCGGCCCGATGCCTCCGACGCGCTGAAGATCGCCGCGCGGGGCCAGCACATCGAGCGCTTCACCATTCCGCGCGAGACCTATCCGGCGGGCAAGGCCGGCTATTTCCGCTGGCGCACGGAGCTGAAGAACGTCCATGAGCGCCGCATCGCCGAGATCCTGCGCGGCCTCGGCTTCGCGTCGGACTTCGCCGAGCGCGTCGGCAAGATCGTCCGCAAGGACCGGCTCAAGCAGGATCCGGACATGCAGGTGCTGGAGGACGTGGCGGTGCTCGTCTTCCTCACTCACGAACTGGATGCCTTCCTTCTGAAGCATCGCCCGGAGCCGGAGAAGGTGGCCGGCATCCTCGCCAAGACCTGGGGCAAGATGTCCGAGGAAGGTCACGCCGCAGCCCTCGCCCTCAACCTCCCGAACGAGGTGGTGGACTTGCTCCATCAAGGCCTCGCCGCGCGGGCGAACGGGGAAGACGCGGAGCCGCCCCCCGCCTAGGCTCTGCGGCGACTGGCGCCCCGCCTGGGCGCCTTCATCGCAGTGTGGACGGCGGGCGCGTGTGGTATCTCCCCGCTGCCTCCGGGCGGTTGCGCCCGAACCATGAACGAGGGGAGGGGGCGCTATCGCCACGGACCGCAAGCGCCTCTCCGCCTTCCTGTCGGGCTTTCGCGGCACCGCGCGGGCGGACCTCGGCCGATCCCTCGCAGCATCGGCGGCGACCGGGCTCCTCATCATCGTGCAGGCCTTTCTCGTGGCCCGCATCATCGATGCCGTGCTGTTCCGCCGGGAAGCGCTCTCCGCGCACGTCTTCGAGCTTGCCGCCCTCGTTGGCGCCATCCTGCTGCGCTTCGGCGCGGTCTGGGCGAGCGAGCATTTCGGCTTTGCCGCGGCCGCCAAGGTGATGCGCGCCCTGCGCGCCCGGCTCCTCGATCGCGTGGAGGCCATCGGCCCCGTGGGCCTCGCCGAGGCGCGCACCGGCGAACTGGTGGCGGCGCTGGCGGACGGCGTGCGCGCCGTCGAACCTTATTATTCCCGGTACATCCCGGCCTTGGTGCTGGCGGTGATGCTGCCGGTGGCGGTGCTGGTCGCGGTGTTCCCGTTCGATTGGGTCTCCTGCCTCATCCTGCTGGCGACGGCGCCCTTTATCCCGATCTTCATGATCCTCATCGGCAAGGGCACCGAGGCGCTGAACCAGAAGCAGTGGCGCCGGCTCGCCCGCATGTCCGGACATCTGCTCGATGCGGTGCAGGGCCTCGCGACGCTGAAGGCGTTCAACGCCGCCGACCGCATGGTGGCGGAGGTGGCGGCCGTCGCCGACGACTACCGGCGGGACACGATGGCGGTGCTGCGCGTCGCTTTCCTGTCCTCGGCGGTGCTGGAATTCTTCGCCACCGTCTCCATCGCCCTCATCGCCATCTTCATCGGCTTCCGGCTGCTGTGGGGCGAGATGCCTTTCTTTCCCGGCCTGTTCGTGCTGCTGCTGGCGCCGGAATTCTACGCGCCGCTGCGCGCCATGGGCACCGCCTATCACGCCCGCATGGAGGCCATCGGCGCCGCCGAGCGCCTTGTCGCGCTGGAGGAGATGCCCGCTTTCGCCGAAAGCGGTGGCACGGCGCCGCTGCCGGGGCTTGATATCATCTCCATCCGTTTCGAAAACGTCTCCCTCACCTTCCCGGACGGGCGCGTCGCGCTGCATGATGTGAGCTTCACCATTGGTGCTGGCGAGACGGTGGCGCTGGTCGGACCTTCGGGTGCCGGAAAGTCCTCCATCCTGAACCTCGTGCTGGGCTTCGTGCGCCCCACCGTCGGCCGTGTGCTGGTGAACGGCGTGCCGCTGGCGGAGCTGGACATTGCCGCCGTCCGGCGCCGCATGGCCTACGTGCCCCAGCGCCCACGCCTCTTCGCCGGCTCCCTCGCCGCCAACATCGCCCCCGGGGAGGCGTCGCCCGATCCCGCCCGGCTGGCCCAGGCGGTGGCGGCTGCCGGCCTCGCCGATGTGGTCGCGGCGCTGCCCGGCGGCCTGTCGGCCGATGTGGGCGAAGGCGGCGCCGGCCTGTCGGGCGGGCAGGCCCATCGCCTCGCTGTCGCCCGCGCCTTCTACCGGGCCGCTCCGCTGGTGGTGCTGGATGAGCCCACCGCCCATCTCGACCGGGAGAGCGAGGCCGGGGTGCAGGCTGCCCTGTCGCATCTCCTTGCCGGTCGCACCGGCCTCGTCGCCGCCCACCGCCTGGCGAGCGTGGCGGATGCCGACCGCATCATCGTGCTCGCGCGCGGCCGGATCGTCGCCGAGGGCACGCCGGCGGACCTCCTGCGCCACGGCGCGTGCGATGGCGACCTCGTGCCCGATCTCACCTCCCGCGCGGCGGAGGGAGCCTGATGAAGGACGCATTGCGCCTCCTGCGCCTGATGGCCCCCCACGCCGGCTGGATGGTGCTGGCCGTTCTCGTCTCCGCCCTCGTCACCCTCGCGCACATCGCGCTGATGGCCACCTCGGGCTGGTTCATCGCGGCCATGGCGCTGGCCGGCGCGACGGGGGCGAGCGTGAATTATTTCACGCCCTCGGCGGCCATCCGGGCCTATGCCGTGGTGCGCACCGTCGGGCGCTATGGCGAGCGCATCATCGGTCATGAGGCGACGCTGAAATTCGTCGCAGCGCTGCGGCCATGGTTCTTCGCGCGGCTCATTCCGCTCGCCCCGGCGGCGCTGGAGGGCCAGAGGTCCGGCGACCTCCTCGCCCGGCTCAAGGGCGATATCGACCGGCTGGAATTCGCCTTCCTGCGAATCCTCTCGCCGGTGATCGCCGGCGTGCTAGTGCTCGGCGCGGGCCTCGCGTTCCTTGCGCTCCACGATGCCGGCATCGCCGTTGGCATTGGCCTTGCCGCCCTCCTCGCGGGGCTCGGCCTGCCGCTTCTCGTCCACCGCCTCGGGGCACGCGCCGCGCGGGAGGTGACGGCGGGCACGGCGCAGCTCAACGCGCTGCTGGTGGACCATATCGAAGGGCGCGCCGAACTCGCCGTCTACGACCCCGACCGCCGCCATCGCGCCGCTCTGGATGAGACCAGCGACACCCTCATCGCCCGTGAACACCGGCTGGCCGGCATCCTCGGCTTTGCCGGCGCAGGCGTCGGCCTGTTCGCGCAACTGTCCCTCGTGCTGGTGCTGCTGATCGGCGCGCCGCGGGTGCTGGCGGGCACGCTGCCGGGGGCTGACCTGCCCATGCTGGCGCTGCTCGCCCTCTCCCTGTTCGAGGCGGTGGCGCCGCTGCCGCTCGCCTTCCAGACCTTGCCTTCGACGCTTGCCTCTGCCCGCCGCATCTTCGGCCTCATCGACCGTCCGCCGCCGGTGGAGGAGCCAGCCACGCCGCAGCCGGTGCCCGAGGCAGGGCCGCTCGCCTTCGCCCATGCCGGGCTCACCTATCCCGGCGCGACCGCCGCGGCGCTGACGGGCATCAATCTGGCGCTCGCCCCCGGACGGCGCATCGGTGTCGTTGGGTCGAGCGGTTCGGGCAAATCGAGCCTTGTCGCGCTGGCGCTCCGGTTCCGCGCACCGGCGCCGGGAGAGGTGACGTTCGCCGGTTCGAACCTCGCCGCGTTCAATTCCGATGGCCTGCGCCGGCGGATGTCGGTGCTGGCGCAGCACGATCACCTGTTCACGGCGACCATCCGGGAGAACTTGCTGATCGCCGATCCGGATGCATCCGAAGGGAAGCTGGAGGCGGCGCTGGAGCGGGCGGGGATCCTCGCCTTCGTCGCGGCGCAGCCGGAGGGGCTCGATACCTTCCTCGGCGCCAATGGGGCGAAGGTGTCCGGCGGCGAGGCGCGGCGGCTCGGTCTGGCGCGTGCCCTTCTGAAGGACGCGCCGA
>JAEZMT010000366.1 GCA_023442085.1 Pseudomonadota bacterium
CCCAGCCGGCGCTTCTTGTCCTCTTCATAGTCCGCGAAGTTGCCTTCGAACCATTCCACGTGGCTGTCGCCCTCGAAGGCGAGCATGTGGGTGGCGACGCGGTCCAGGAAGAAGCGGTCATGGGAGATGATGACGGCGCAGCCGGCGTAGTCCTCCAGCGCCTCTTCCAGGGCGCGCAGGGTGTCCACGTCGAGGTCGTTGGTGGGCTCGTCGAGCAGCAGCACGTTGCCGCCGCGCTGGAGCACCTTGGCGAGATGAACGCGGTTGCGCTCGCCGCCGGAGAGCATGCCCACCTTCTTCTGCTGGTCGCCGCCCTTGAAGTTGAAGGCCGCGCAATAGGCGCGGGAGGGGATCTCCTTCTTGCCGACGTAGATCACCTCGTTGCCGTCGGAGATTTCCTCCCACACGGTCTTCTTGTCGTCGAGCGCGTCGCGGCTCTGGTCCACATAGCCGAGCTTGACCGAATCGCCGATGGAGATGGAGCCGCCGTCCGGCTTCTCCTGCCCCGTGATCATGCGGAACAGCGTGGTCTTGCCCGCGCCGTTCGGCCCGATGACGCCGACGATGCCGCCCGGCGGCAGCTTGAAGGAGAGATCGTCGATGAGCATCTTGTCGCCGAACGCCTTGTTGAGGTGATCGAAGGCGATGACGTTCTGCCCGAGGCGCTCGGCCACGGGGATGACGATCTGGGTGGCGGAGGGCTGGCGCTCCGAGGCGCGCTGCAGCAGTTCCTCATAACGCTGGATACGCGCCTTGTTCTTCGCCTGACGGGCCTTGGGAGAGGCGCCGATCCACTCCTGCTCGCGGGAGAGCGCGCGCTGGCGGGCCTCGTCCTCGCGGCCCTCCTGCTGGAGGCGCTTCTGCTTCTGGCCGAGCCAGGAGGAGTAATTGCCCTCGTAGGGAATGCCGCGGCCGCGATCCAGCTCCAGGATCCAGCCGGTCACGTTATCGAGGAAGTAGCGATCGTGGGTCACGATCAGGATGGCGCCCGGATAGGTGCGCAGGTGGCCTTCCAGCCAGTTCACCGTCTCGGCGTCGAGATGGTTGGTGGGTTCGTCGAGCAGCAGCAGTTCCGGCTGCTCCAGCAGCAGGCGGCACAGCGCCACGCGGCGGCGCTCACCGCCCGAGAGGCGCGTCACCTCCCAGTCGTCCGGCGGGCAGCCGAGGGCGTTCATCGCCTGCTCCACCTTCGAATCGAGATCCCAGAGGCCCTGTGCCTCGATCTCGTCCTGAAGCTGGGTCATCTCGTCCGCGGTCTCGTCCGAGTAGTTCATGGCGAGTTCGTTGTAGCGCTCCAGAATGGCCTTCTGCTTGGCCACCCCGTCCTCAACGTTCTGCCGCACGGTCTTGGTGGGATCGAGCTGCGGCTCCTGCGGCAGGTAGCCCACGCGCACGCCCTCGGCGGGGCGCGCCTCGCCGGTGAAATCCTTGTCGATGCCGGCCATGATGCGCAGCAGGGTCGACTTGCCCGCGCCGTTGTTGCCGAGCACGCCGATCTTGGCGTCCGGGTAGAAAGACAGGTGCACGTTGTCGAGCACCTTCTTGCCGCCCGGATAGGTCTTGGTCATGCCGTGCATGTGGTAGGCGTACTGATAGGGGGCCATGGGCCGCCGTCTCCTGAAAAGGGGTGCGGGAAAGTTGGCGCCGTTCTAGCCTCGCAGGCGAGGCGCGGCAAGGTTTGCGACGCGACAGCGGCCAACGCGCATGCGGAGGAAAAGATGGGTTCCGACCACCACCACCACAAGGACTGGCGCACCGACGGTGTGCAGGTGATCCCCGGCGACCGCCTCGATCCCAACACCGCCCAGACCCCGGGCATGAACCGCGCTACCGCCATCAACCGCGCCCGCGCCGGCGCGGAGAAGATCTGGGCCGGCACCGTCCACATCCATCCGGATGCCAAGACCGGCGCCCACCACCACGGCGATCTGGAAAGCGTCATCTACGTGGTCAAGGGCCGCGCCCGCATGCGCTGGGGCGAGAATCTGGAGTTCGTGGCCGAGGCCGGGCCGGGCGATTTCATCTTCGTGCCGCCCTACGTGCCACACCAGGAGATCAACGCCTCCGCCGACGAGACGCTGGAATGCGTGCTGGTGCGCTCCGGCCAGGACCCGGTGGTGGTGAATCTCGACATCGAGCCGGTGGAGAAGCCGGAGCATGTGAAGTGGATCGACCCGATCCACCGGGAGTGATGGCGCTGGCGGCCTTCTGCTGCAAGGCTTTGCGCCGGCACCGCCACCGATCCGTCCACAGGCCGGCGGAGAAAGAATGCAAAGGGTGTTGCATTCGCCGCCGGCATTTTCTATAGAACCGCACCCGCCGCCGAGACATTGTCTCGCCGGCAAATGGATGCGGGTGTAGCTCAGGGGTAGAGCACAACCTTGCCAAGGTTGGGGTCGAGGGTTCGAATCCCTTCGCCCGCTCCAGTTTCTCTCAAGAAAATCAGATGATTGGCGAGCGCCCTGCGGGGTGCTTTGTGCTTTCGGGCCGCAGCTGGACGATCTCGGTCAGCGGGCGGTCAGCGCGGCAGAGAAAGCGGTGGGCGCGCTTGAGCGCAGACGACCGCCCTCGCCGCTCGGCAGGCCAGCCTGGAGGCGGACTCGTGCGGCGTCACGATTTTCGCGCGCAGTTTCCGCCCCGACTAAGCGCAATGATATCAGCGCAGGTAATATTGGAACTCGAGCAGGATGCAGCCTTCCTCGGAGAGGAAGGGGCCGTGCGGTGTTCCGGGCGGCCGGCAGGAATAGGTCAGCGCCGCGTCGGCACCCTGCGGGGCACCGGCGGTCAGCTTGAGCGTGCCTCTCAGCAGGACCACTTCCTCCCAATAGTCGTGAACCAGCGGGTGCGTGGTGAAGGCGCCCGGCATGAACCTGACGAGGCGCGTTCGGGCTCCGCGTTTGGTTTCCTCGTCGAGGTCGTCGGCCAAGGACTTGACCATCAGTCCCTCGGGGAAGCCCGGAAGCTGGGCCCATCCCGTATCGAGATCGAACGGGTCCATCTCGATGGGGCCACGGCTGGTCTTCGGCATGGGGCCTCCACGGCTGCGGGAAGGGCGGATGTCAGCCCTTAACCTTGGCGATTTCCGCCTTCAGTTCGGGGATGACGGTGTTGATATCGCCGACGAGGCCGTAGTCCGCCACCTGGAAGATGGGGGCCTCCTCGTCCTTGTTGACGGCGACGATGACCTTGGAGTCCTTCATGCCGGCGAGGTGCTGGATGGCGCCGGAGATGCCGAGGGCGACGTACAGCTCGGGGGCGACGACCTTGCCGGTCTGGCCCACCTGCCAGTCGTTCGGGGCATAGCCCGCATCCACCGCGGCGCGCGAGGCGCCCACCGCCGCGCCCAGCGCGTCGGCCAGAGGCTCGATCAGCTCGGCGAACTTCTCCCGCGAGCCCACCGCGCGGCCGCCCGACACGATGATCTTCGCGGCGGTCAGCTCGGGACGGTCGGAGGCGGCGATCGCCTCGTCCACGAAGGTGGAGAGCGCCGGGTCGGACGCCGCGCCCACGGTCTCGATGGCGGCCGAACCGCCCTCGCCGGTGGCGGCGAAGGAGGCGGTGCGCACCGTCACCACCTTCTTGGCGTCGTTGGACTTCACGGTCTGGATGGCGTTGCCGGCATAGATGG
>JAEZMT010000040.1 GCA_023442085.1 Pseudomonadota bacterium
CTGGCCACGAGATCAGCAAGGCGGGCGCCCTCTGCCCCGGCGCGTCCCACCAGCATCAGCAGCGCCACCGCGCGCTCAATGCTCTGGGTGCCGCCGGTCGCCTCGGACGCGGCGTCGGGGCTCGCGCCCGACGCATGCTGCGGCCCGGTCGTTCCAGCGGCGGGCGCCTTCAATCCCCCTGCCAACTGCGCTCCCTCGATCCAGAATATGGACCTGATTTATCTGATGATTTGGGATTGCCGCTGCGCGACGTCCGAAGGGACCATAATCTGCTTGCGAAATACCCACAAGCGGGCCAGCATGGGCGGCGGGAAAAGAGGTCCATATATTGGACCCAAGGAAACCAGCCGGGCCGGGGCGGCGCCAGTCGGGGCGCCGCGCGAAACGGCTGCAAGGAGGATACCGATGACGCTGACCCGCCGCACCCTCATCAAGGCGAGCGCCGCCACCGCGCTGACCGGCGCCATCGCCCCGGCGCTGTTCGCCCCCACCGTCGCGCGGGCCCAGAACGCCGAATTCGCCTACAAATACGCCAACAACCTGCCTGTCACGCATCCCATGAACGTGCGCGCGCAGGAGATGGCAGCGAAGATCAAGGCGGAGACCAAAGGCCGGGTCGAAATCAGCATCTTCCCCTCTAGCCAGCTCGGCGGCGACACCGACATGCTGAGCCAGCTGCGCTCGGGAGCCATTGAGTTCTTCACCCTCTCGCCGCTGATCCTCTCGACGCTGGTGCCCAACGCCTCCATCAGCGGCATCGGCTTCGCCTTCCCGGACTATGCCAGCGTGTGGAAGGCCATGGACGGTGACCTCGGCACCTATGTGCGCGGGCAGATCGCCAAGGCCGGCATCGTCGCCATGGACAAGATCTGGGACAACGGCTTCCGCCAGATCACCACCTCCACCAAGCCCATCGAGACCGCGGCCGACCTGAAGGGCCTGAAGATCCGCGTTCCGGTCTCCCCGCTCTGGACCTCCATGTTCAAGGCGTTCGACAGCGCCCCCGCCTCGCTCAATTTCGCCGAGGTCTACACCGCGCTCCAGACCCGCGCCGTGGACGCGCAGGAAAACCCGCTCGCCATCATCGCCACGGCGAAGCTCTACGAGGTGCAGAAATACTGCTCCCTCACCAACCACATGTGGGACGGCTTCTGGTTCCTCGCCAACCGCCGCGCGTTCGAGAAGCTGCCGGAAGATCTGCGCACCATCTTGGCGAAGAACATCAACGAGGCCGGCCTCAAGCAGCGCGACGACGTGTTCGCCCTCAACAATTCCCTGCGCAAGGAGCTGGCGGAGAAGGGCCTCGCCTTCAACGAGCCGAAGGTCGACAGCTTCCGCGACCAGTTGCGCAAGGCCGGCTTCTACGCGGAGTGGAAGGGCAAGTATGGCGACGAGGCCTGGGCCACGCTGGAGAAGTACACCGGCCAGCTCTCCTGAGCCTTCCAGCCTGCTCAGTTCGAGAGGGGCGGCCCCATCAGGCCGCCCCATTGCGGTTATGGCGCGAGCTGCACCACGATGCCCTCGTTCGGCCTCAGATCGACGGTGTCCCCCACCCGCTCCCCCGCGCGGTCGCAGAAGGTGGAAAGCAGCAGGCGTCCGCCCCCCGACGCCTCGGGCAGCGTCGCCGACAGAGGGTCGCCGCCGAGGTTAAGCGCCACCAGCATCGTTTCCCCCTCCCCCTGCCGCAGATAGGCGACGAGATCGCCCACCGCCGCCACCGGTGCCCAAAGCCCCACGGACAGCGCCGGGTGGGCCTGCCGCAAGGCCAGTAGCGCGCGGGTCAGCGTGAGCATGGAGGCCGCCTGCCCCTGCTCGCGCTTGACGTTCACCTCGGTGAAATCCTCCGCCAGGGGCAGCCACGGCTCCACCGTGGAGAAGCCGGCGAAGGGGCCATCGTCCCACTGCATGGGCGTGCGCGCGCCGTCGCGGCCGAGGCCCAGGCCGGGCACGTTCTTCTCGAAGGGGTCCTGAACCCGGTCAGGCGGAATGGTCACCTGCGACATGCCGATCTCGTCGCCGTAATACAGCGTCGGCGTGCCCCGGAGCGTCAGCAGCAGCATGGCCGCCACCCGCGCCTGATCCGGCCCCAGCCGGCCGACCACACGGGGGCGATCATGGTTGGACAGCACCCAGTTGGGCCAGCCGCCCTCCGGGATGGCGGCTTCATAGGCGGCGATCAGCGGAGCCAGTTCCGAGGCGTTCCAAGGCGCCGCCAGCAGCGTGAAATTGAACGGCAGATGTACCCCGCGCCCGTCCTCGCCGTAATAGGCGGCAATGCGGTGGAGCGGCAGATAGGCCTCGCCGATCAGCACCCGGTCGCCGTCGTAGGAATCGGCGAGATCGCGAAAGCCGGCGATCACGTCCATCACCTCCGGCCGGTCGCCGGTGTAGATGTGCGTCAAGGCGGAATGGGGGTTCATGCCTTCCCGGAAGTCGGGGTTTGCGGGATTGTCACGAAACTCCGCATCCTTGATGACATGCCAGAGCGCATCGATGCGGAAGCCGTCCACGCCCCGGTCGAGCCAGAAGCGCAGCGCATCGTGCATGGCTTTCACCACCTCCGAATTGCGCCAGTTGAGGTCCGGCTGCTCCTTCAGGAAGGCGTGGTAATAATACTGGCCGCTGGCCTCGTCATACGCCCAGCCGCTGCCGCCGAATTCTGACAGCCAGTTGTTGGGTGGCCCGCCATCCGGGCCGGGATCGCGCCAGATGTACCAGTCGCGCTTAGGATCGTCCTTGCCGGAGCGCGACGCCTTGAACCAGGGATGCTCCTGCGAGGAGTGGTTGGGCACGAAATCGAGGATGATCTTCAGCCCCAGCCCGTGAGCCTCCTCGACCAGTTGGTCGAAGTCATCGAGCGTGCCGAACAGCGGATGGATCGCGGTGTAGTCGGCCACGTCATAGCCGAAGTCCGCCATGGGCGAGGGATAGATGGGGGAGATCCAGATGGCATCGATGCCGAGGTCGGCGAGGTACGGAAGCCGGGAGATGATGCCGGGAAGGTCGCCCACGCCATCGCCGTCACTGTCCTGGAAGGAGCGCGGATAGATCTGATAGACGACACCGGATTGCCACCACAAAGGCCCGGTCTTCAGCCGTTCGCGTTCCTGCTCCGCCATGGATGCCTTCTCCCGCTCTGCCGGAGCACTCTGGCGCTCCGGCTCAGATTGGAGAAGTACGGCCGGCCCGGTTCGGTTTCATGACCGGGCGCAGGCCGGGATCGCCTCAAGCCGCGCGGCAGCGGTCGATGGCCCAGCGCACCAACTTGCGCACGTCCGGGTCCGGATCGTCATAAACGGCTTCCAGCGCGGGCACGGCGGCGGGATCGGCGATCTCACCCAGCGCGGCAGCGGCCTCCTTGCGGACGTTGGAGAGCTGGTCGCCCAGCGCTTCGGCCACCACGGGCACGGCGGCACGGGCCTTCAGCTTGCCCAGCGCGTTCACCGCCTTGGCCTTCACCTGCCAGGCATCGTCATTCGCGGCGACGATCAGCGGGTGCACCGCCTCCAGGATCTTGGCCTTGCCGATGGAATAAGCGGCCTCCTCGCGCACCTGCCAGTGGCCGTCCTTGAGCCCGGCGATGAGCGCCGGCACGCCCGCCGTGCCGCTTTTGACGAACACGAGGGCCGCCATCACCGCACGGCGCACCGCCGCTTCGGGATCGGTGGCGGCAAGCAGCAGCGCGGGGAGCGCGGCATCCGCCTTCAGATAGCCGAGCACGCCCAGCGCCTCGCGCCGCACGGCGATCTCAGGGTCAGTGAGGGCCGCGAGCGCCACCGGCATGGCCGAGGGGTCCTGCATGTCGCGCAGCGCCCGGAGCGCCGAGGCCCGGACGAAGGCCGAGAACGCACCGCCCGTCTCCTGCGCCCGCTCGATGAGGCGGGGGGCGGAGGCCGGCTCCTTCTTGTCGGCGAGGCTCTCGGCGGCGGCGAGGCGCACCGCCTCCTCCGCGTCGTCCAGCGCATCGATGAGGCCGAGGGCGGCCGGCAGCCCGGAATGCTCGTCCAGAGACTTGGCCGCAGCTTCCCGCACGCCGGCGTCGGTGTCCTTCAGGCCAGCGAGCAGCAGGTCCACCGCGCCCGGATCCACGCTCTCGGCGAGGCCCAGCATCGCCACGCGGCGGATGCCGGCATCGGGATCGCGGGCGCGATCCGCCACGGCGTCGAGATCGTCGTCGAAATCGTCGAAGATGGCCATGGCGCTCACCGCAGCAGATAGGGGATTTCGACCTTCACCGCACCGGTGGGGCAATCCACCTCGCACGGCATACAATACCAGCACTCGTCGTACTTCATGTGCGCCTTGCCCGAGGCCGGGTTGATGGCAAGCACGTCGAGGGGGCAAACGTCGATGCAGACGCGGCAGCCCTTTTCGGCGATGCACTTGTCGTCATCGACGGTCACGGGCACGGAGGTGGTGTGGTTGGCGAAAGGCATGGGGGCAGCTCCGAAATTTCAGGGTGAGGCTCACTCGGCGGCGATGGCCGGCGTGCGCAGCTGGTGGTAGGCGCCCATCTCGTCCTCATCGATCTCGACGACATAGGGGTCCACCGCGCGCTTCTTGTGCGCCATGCGGCCCATCTCGTCCTTGTAGAGGAGGGTGTGGCAGAACCAGTTCTCGTTGTCGGTGGCTGGGTGGTCCACGCGCCAGTGGTAGAGACCCCAGCGGCTCTCGGTGCGGTAGAGCGAGGCGGCGGCGGCCATGTCGGCGCAATCCAGAATGGACTGCAGCTCCAGCGCCCGCATCAACTCATGCGGATCCTTCACGCACAGGGCCGAAAGATCATCGCGCACCTCGGCGAGGCGGGCCTGTCCGATCTTGTACTTGGCCGTCACCTTCGGCGGCTGGAGATAATCGTTCACCAGGCGGCGGGCCTTGTACTCCATCTCGAAGGGGGTGAGGCCGTCATCGCGGCGGGTGGGCGCCATCACCCGGGCCTGCTCGCGGGCGATGTCGGCGGCGTCATAGGCCGGCAAGTCGGTGGAGGCGCAGTAATCGGCCGCGTCTTCGCCCGCGATGCCGCCGTTCACGAAGGCGCCGAGCATGTAATTGTGCGGCACGCTCGCCATGTCGCCGGCGGCGTAGAGGCCGGGCACGGTGGTGCGGGCGTTCTCGTCCACCCACACCCCCGAGGCCGAGTGGCCGGAGCAGAAGCCGATCTCGGAGATATGCATCTCCACCATCTTCTCGCGATAGTTGGTGCCGCGGTTCTCATGGAACCGGCCGCGCGAGGGCCGCTCGTTGGAGTGGAGGATGGTCTCGATCTCGGAGATGGTCTCCTCGGCGAGGTGGGTCATGTTGAGGAAGACGGGGCCGTTGCCGCTCAGCAGCTCGCCGTAGAATTCTTTCATCATCTGGCCCGACCAGTAGTCGCACTCGATGAAGCGCTCGCCCTTGTTGTTGGCGGTGTAGCCGCCGAACGGGCCGGTGACATAGGCGCAGGCCGGGCCGTTGTAGTCCTTGATGAGTGGGTTGATCTGGTAGCACTCAAGGTTCGCGAGGCCCGCACCGGCGTGGTAGGCCATGGCATAGCCGTCGCCGCAGTTCGCCGGGTTCTCGTAGGTGCCGAACAGATAGCCGGAGGCCGGCAGGCCGAGGCGGCCGGCGGCGCCGCAGGCCAGCACCACCGCCTTGGCGCGGATCACCAGGAACTCGCCGGTGCGGGTGTTCACCCCGATGGCGCCGGCGATGCGGCCGTCCATGCCGGTGAGCAGGCGGGTGGCCATGTAGCGGTTGGTCACCAGCACCTGATGCTTGCGCAGCTGGCGGTAGAGCGCCTTCTTGACGTGGTGGCCTTCCGGCATGGGCAGCACATAGGTGCCCATGTGGTGCACCTTGCGGACATTGTATTCGCCGGAGCCGTCCTTCTCGAACTTCACGCCGATGGAATCCAGATACTGGATCATCGGGTAGGAGCCCGTCGCATAGGCCATCACCGCCTTCTGGTGGACGATGCCGTCGTTGGCGACGGTGATCTCCTTTACATACTGCTCGGGGGTGGCGTAGCCGGGGATGACGGCGTTGTTCAGCCCGTCCATGCCCATGGAGACCGCACCGGAGCGCTTCACATTGGCCTTCTCCATGAGGACAACCTTAAGGCCGGGATTCTTCTCCTTGGCCTTGATGGCGGCCATTGGGCCGCCGGTGCCACCGCCGATGACGAGGATGTCGGTCTCGACGATCTCGGTCTTCATCTCGCTGTCGAACGCGCTCATGGGTTCATCTCCGGAAGGTCGTTGGCGGCCTCGGCGGCGAGCGCCGCGAGATAGGCGAAGGGATAGACCCCGCGCTTGTGGCCGTCGGAAAAGGTGAGGTTCAGGCCGTGCGCGCCGAACGGCTC
>JAEZMT010000069.1 GCA_023442085.1 Pseudomonadota bacterium
CCTTCTCCGCCGACTGGCTCGCCCTGCGCGAGGTCGCCGACCATGCCGCCCGCTCGGCGGCGATCGAGGCGAAGCTGGCCGACCGGCTGTCGTCCCTCGCCGAGCAGCGCATCGTCGATCTCGGTGCTGGCTCCGGCTCAAATTTGCGAGCGCTCGCGCCGAAGCTCGGTCCGCGTCAGCACTGGGTGCTCATGGATCACGACGACGCATTGGCCGAGGCCGCCCGCGCCGCCTTCCGCGCCTTTGCGGACGGCTGGCGGGAAGATGGCGCAACGCTGGTGCTCGATCTCGCGGGCAAGGAGGTGACGGTGGAATTCGCTTTGCGCGACATCGCCGCCGACCCCGCCGCGCCGCTGGCCTTCCGGCCCCATCTCGTGACGGCCTCGGCCTTCTACGACCTCGTTTCGGCGGAGTGGTGCCGCCGCTTCGCATCAGCCTTCACTGGCAGCGGCGTGATGCTCCACGCGGCGCTCACCTGCGACGGAATGGATGTGTGGTCTCCGCCGCATCCGGCGGACGACGCCATCGCGGACGCTTTCCGCATCCATCAGGGGACGGACAAGGGCTTCGGCCCCGCCGCCGGGGCGGAGGCCGGTGCGATCCTGGGCGCGGCGCTCGCGGCAGCCGGCTACGCCGTCGAGACGACGGACAGTCCCTGGCGGCTCGATGCCGGAGACCGCCAGCTGATCGCCGAGCTTGCCAAGGGCACCGCGCAGGCGGCGGTGGACAGCGGGCGGGTGCCGGCCGAGGTCGCCGCCGACTGGCATCGGGCGCAGGCGATGGCGCACACCTGCGTCATCGGCCATGTGGACCTGCTGGCGGTGCCGCGCGGCTAGTCCTCAGCTGCAGTTCGTGACCTGGTTGGAACAGATGCCGCGCCACCAGCCGCGCTTGCCATCCCGGCTCTTCGTCAGCGCCCAATTGGCGGAGCAGGCGTAGAGGCGCTCCAGCGTGCCGTCGATGGGCAGATTGCCGGAGGGATCGGCCGCGTCGTCGCCGGGCGGGATGCCCTTTGCATCCACGCTGGGCGCCTGATGCAGGCGCATCACCGGCATCTGCGTATTGGCATAGGCGCCGCCAGCCTTGTCCGCCGGAATCCAGCCGGCGCCTCTATAGGTCTTGGGGTAGGAGCGGGGCGGCGGATCGTCATAGGGCGCGCCGGGCGGGGTCGCATTGCGGATGCGGAACCAGCCGTCCTTGTAGCCGGTGATCTCGAATTCCACGTGCCAGCTGTCGTCCTCGCCCTGTCCGGACTCGGGTGTGTGGCGCGGCGGGGCGAGGATGCCGACCACCTTCGCCTTCGCTGAAGGTCCGGCGCGCACGGGCAGTCCCTTGCGGCTCGTGTCGATGGACCACGCCTTGAGCCGGCAGGGCTCGACACCCGGCTCCGGCTTCTGCTTGGCGAGACTTGCGAGAATTTCCGCCTGATCCTCGGCGAAGGGGTCATCGCCCGCCGGGTCCTGCGCGGTGCGGGGGCGCACAACGGCGGAGACGACGCGGCGGGCCTCGCCCTCCGGCGCCAGCGTCACCACCAGCACCTGCCCGGGGGTGAAGGCGCTGCCGGGCGTCCTCGGATCGTCCGCGCCGGCGGGAAAGACGGCGATCAGCGCCGTCTGACCCAGTTCTCCCGCGCGCAGCACACGGCCGGCGACCAGCGTCGTCGGCAGTTGCGCCGTGGCGGCGGCAAGCCACGCCGGGTCTTCGGCGCGCGCCTCGGCCGCCAGCAAAGGCGCGACGAGCGCGAAGGCGGCGAGGCGCCTCATTGCGGGGCGATGATCTTCAGCGGCGTCGTGTAGGGCTCGACCCGCAGGCTATCGTTGCCGAGGATGCTCACGCGGGCCACCGGCGCCTGCTCCAGCGCCCCGTCGGCGCCCTTGCGCACGGCGTAGCGCCAGAGCGTCACCTCGCCCTTCGCCTTGAGCGCCCGGCCGATGGCTGTGGCATCGCTGCCGCCGAGCGCCGCCGCGTCCTGCGGCGAGAGGCCGACGACGATTTCATCCTTCACCGTGACGATCTTGAACAGCGGCGTCGTCTCCGCCCCCGAGGCCGATCCGGCGAGAGCCAGAAGGCTGCCGGCAACCAGCGACAGGGAGAACAGGCGGCGGGTGGGAGGGGTCATTGCGGCGATCCTCGGGACGGCGCACGGCGGCGCTCAAGGCCGAGATTTCCCGAGGTCGCACCGATTTTCAACCGCCGCGTGCCGAACGGCGGCGAGGCGGCAGAAAGCTACCGCCAACGACCGTCCAGCCTCACTCGAGCCCCGCGATGGCCCGTGCGAAATCGCGCGCCGCGAAGGGCTGGAGGTCGTCCTGCCCTTCGCCCACCCCGATGAGATGGATGGGCAGCTTGTGCTTCGCCGCAATGGCCACGAGGATGCCGCCGCGCGCGGTGCCGTCGAGCTTGGTCATGACGAGGCCGCTCACACCGGCGGTGCGGGCGAACGCTTCCACCTGCGAAAGCGCGTTCTGGCCGACCGTGGCGTCGAGCACGAGGAGCACGGCGTGCGGCGCGGTCGGCTCCTGCTTCTTGATGACCCGCACCACCTTCTCCAGCTCCGCCATCAGCTCGGCGCGGTTCTGCAGGCGGCCGGCGGTGTCGATCATCAGGATATCGGCGTTCTGGGCGCGCGCCTCGGTGATGGCGTCATGGGCGACGCCCGCCGCATCGGCCCCCTGCTCGCGGGCGATGACGGTGGCACCGGTGCGCTCGCCCCACACCTTCAGCTGCTCGATGGCGGCGGCGCGGAACGTGTCGCCGGCGGCGAGCACCACCTTGCGGCCCTCCGCCCGCCACTGGGAGGCGAGCTTGCCGATGGTGGTGGTCTTGCCCGAACCGTTCACGCCCACCATCAGCAGGATGAAAGGCTTGTGCGCCGTGTCCACCACCAGCGGCACGGCCACCGGGGCGAGGATGCGCTCGACCTCGGCGGCAATCAGGCTTTTGACCTCCTCGGCCGAGATCATCTTGTCGTGCCGGCCGCGCCCCACCTCCTCGACGATGCGCATGGAGGTCTCGACGCCGAGGTCGGCGCGGATCAGCACCTCTTCCAGTTCCTCCAGCGTCGCCGCATCGAGCTTGCGCTTGGAGACGAGGTCGGTGATGCCCTGCCCAAGGCTGGACGCGGTGCGCGCGAGGCCGGAAGCGAGCCGGCTCCAGAACCCCTTGCGCGGCTCCGGGACCGGCGCGATCGCGACGGGTTCGGGCAAAGGCGGGGGAAGCTCGGGCGCCGGGGCTTCGGCAGCAACGATCGGAGCGGGTTCAGGCGCGGGGGTGTCGACTGGCTCGGGTGCGGCGGTCGGCTCCGGCGCGAGGGCAACCGGCAGCTCGGGTTCGACGGGCTGGGCGGCAGGCGCTGCCACGGGCTCAGGCGCTACCGGCTCGGGCGCGGCAGGCTCCCCCGCCGCGTTCTCCACCGCATTCGGCAGCGGCGCCTCTGGCACGACAGGCGCGGGGGCGGCGTCCGCCGCATCTGAAGCAGGCGCGTCCGGAATAGGCGCGTCCGGCGGCGGTGTAACCGGTGTTTCGGCCGCCGGCTCGCCGGTGAGCCAGCCCCAGAAGCCGCGCTTCTTCTTTTCGTTTCCGCCGTCCTGCTGGCTCATGCCCGAGATCCCTGAAAATGCGTCACGCCGCGATGAGCCGCGCGCCGTCGTGCCCGGCGATCCTCAGATCGGCGAGGCTGCCGCGCACCGCCGCGCCGGAGAGGCGCACGGGGGTGAAATGTTC
>JAEZMT010000095.1 GCA_023442085.1 Pseudomonadota bacterium
CCTACGACGACCCGAAGGTGGGTGAATACGCTTCCGGCGGCTGACCTCCGACAACCGCCCCTTGCCGGCCGCCGTCACCCCGGCGGCGGCCGGTTTCTTCTTTGGCAACACGCGCATCATCGCCGCCTGATCGCTTGAGGCATGCGGGCGAGAGAAGGCGCGAACCAGACGGAAGCCGAACCGATGACCTGCTCCGCGAACACCCCCGCGCGCCACGCCGCGACGTCCGCCACCGGCCATCTCGTCGCCGGAGCCCTCCTCGCCGGCACGCTCGCCCTCTTCGCCGCGCCTGCCCTCGCGCAGACGGCGGAATCCGGCAAGATGTCGCCGCAGACGGCCGCTCAGGGCTCGGCGGTGCCGGCGCAGGCCGCCACGCCGCCCGATCCCTCGATCCTGCGCGTCTGCGCCTCCGAGGTGGAGGCGCCCTTCTCCCAGAAGGACGGCAAGGGCTTCGAGAACCGCATCGCCGGCGTACTGGCGCAGGCCATGGGCCGCAAGGCGGTCTTCGTCTGGACCTCCAAGCCCGCCATCTACCAGGTGCGCGACCAGCTCGACGCGAAGCTCTGCGACGTGGTGATGGGCGTCGACACCGGTGACGCGCGGGTGCTCAGCTCCAAGCCCTACTACCGCACGTCCTACGTGCTGGTGACCAAGGCCGATCGCAACATCACCGCGACCGACTGGAACGATCCGCAGGTGAAGGCGCTGAACCGCTTCGTCATCCGCTTCTATTCGCCCGGCGAGACGGTGCTGAAGCGCCTCGGCAAGTATGAGGATAACGCTGCCTATCTCTACAGCCTCGTCAACTTCCGCTCGCCCCGGAATCAATATGTGCAGGTGCCCGGCGAGCGCGTGGTCTCCGAGGTCGCCAATGGCGAGGCGGACATCGCCTTCGCGTTCGCGCCGGAGGTGGCGCGCTATGTGAAGTCTTCGCAGGTGCCGCTGCGCATGAACCTCGCCGGCACCTCGCTCACCAAGTTCGACGGCACCGAATTGCCTCTCCACTACGACCAGTCGGTCGGCGTGCGGCTCGGCGACACCGCGCTCCTCGCCCAGATCGACGCGGCGCTCGTGAAGGCACGGCCGCAGATCGACGAGATCCTGGCGGACGAGGGCATCCCGCTGCTCAAGCCCAATTCCTGAGCCGGCCGGAAGGTCGCCATTTCATCGGAAGTTCTGGAAGGTCCAATGCACAGCCGTTTTCTGTCGCGGGGCGTCAAGGCCCTCCTCGCCGTAGCGTTCGTGTCCGGCTTCGCCCTTGCCGCGCAGGCGACGCTCAACTTCACCAATACGGTGACGGGCCAGCCGCTCGACCTGTCAGACGCTCCGGCCGAGGGCCGCGATACGGAGGCGGTGAAGAAATTCCTCGCGACCGGCGTGAACATCTACGTGGAAAATTCCACCTGCCTGCCCAAGGGGAAAGATCTGTTCCTCTCCATGTGCTCGGGCTGCCACGGCCATTACGGCGAGGGCAAGATCGGTCCCGGCGTCAATGACAGCTACTGGACCTACCCGAAGAACATGACCGACCAGGGCCTGTTCGAGACCATCTTCGGCGGCGCGCAGGGACAGATGGGGCCGATGTACGGCGCGCTCAATCTCGACGAGATGCTGCTGGTGATGGCCTGGGTGCGCCACATCTACAAGGACGATCCCAACGATGCGGTGTGGCTGACCCCGGCGCAGCGCGCGGCCTTCAAGCGCTTCGACGACAAGGAAGACAAGACGCCGGATCTCGACAAGGCCCCGGTGTGCAAGGCGTCGGCCGCGACCGCGGCCGGGAGCAAGTGAGAAGGCAAGAGAGAAGGGAGGACGACAAGATGAAGCATAAGGTTCGCATGCCCGTGCTCGCCGCAGCCGCCGCGTTCGCGGTGACGGCCCTCGCCGGCGGCGGTGCCGCCGCCTATGACGGCACCAATTGCAAGGCGCCCGGCAATTGCTGGGAGCCGAAGCCCGGCTATCCCGACAAGGTCGCTGGCAGCAAATACGACCCCAAGCACAATCCGGCAGAGCTCGCCAAGCAGGCCGAGTCCATCACCCAGATGGAAGCGCGCAACAAGAAGCGCGTCGAGTATTTCCAGAAGACCGGACAGTTCGTCTACGACGTGAGCAAGATTCCGGCCAACTGACGCGGCTTTTTCGACCCCCACCAAGCAAGGCTGAGCCTTCAGCAAAGCCGGGCAATCCTCCGATGGATGGTGGGCAACTGGCGCAGCCGCTCGGGCCTGCGTGCGGGAGAGCCGCCCCCGCTCGTCGGCTGCGCCTTTCTTGCCGCTGGTGCCACGACATACCGGCCGAAGGGATGCTCCATGCACGCCATAGCCAACACGGACGGCGCGCTCGCCCAGTGGCGCGCCCGCGCCCTGGATTTCGAGACCGCGGTCGGGCGCATCGTGCTCGGGCAGGAGCGTGTGATCCGGCTTCTGACCATCGCCGTCTTCGCTCGTGGCCACGTGCTGCTGGAGGGCGACGTGGGCGTCGGCAAGACCACCCTGCTGCGCGCACTCGCCCGCGCCATCGGTGGCGCCTACGAGCGGGTTGAAGGCACCATCGACCTCATGCCGGCCGATCTCGTCTATGACGCGCGCGTCGGCGAGGATGGCCGTCCACGGGTCGATCCCGGACCGCTGCTGCGCCGGGGGCCGGAGCTGTCCGTCTTCTTCTTCAACGAGATCAACCGCGCGCGGCCGCAGGTCCACGCCATGCTCCTCCGCCTGATGGCGGAACGCACGGTTGCCGCCTTCGGGCGGGAATACGTCTTCCCCTTCCTCCAGGTGTTCGCGGACCGCAACCGCGTGGAGCGGGAAGAGACGTTCGAGCTGCCCGCCGCCGCCCGCGACCGCTTCTTCATGGAAGTGCAGGTGAAGGCGCCCGAGGACTTCGCCGCGCGCCGCGCATTGGTGTTCGACCCGCGCTTTCACGACACAGACCGGCTGATCGCCGAGGTGCCCGAGGCGGTCATCGACCACCGCAATCTCGATCAGGTCGCCCGCGAGATCCAGAACGCCATTCCCGCGAGCGACGCCATTGTCGCCTACACCGTGGCGCTGTGGGACGCGATCCGCACGCCGGACCGCGCCGGAATCGCGCTGCCCGGCGTGCGCATGGACCGCCTCGTGCAGGGTGGCGCGAGCCCGCGTGGGATGTCCTTCCTCATCCGCGCCGCCCGCGTGCGCGCTTGGCTGGAGGGACGGGAGATCATCGTGCCGGAGGATCTGCGCGCCGTCTTCCCGGAGGTGATGGCGCATCGGATCTTCTTCGATCCGGTCTATGAGATGCGCCGCGAGGAGATCGCCGCCGACCTCTGCCGTGCCGCCTTCGCCACGGTGCCCGCGCCATGAGCGGTGATATGGAAGGCGAATTCCACCGCAACATCGTGCCCTACCGCCTCAGATGGCGGCCGCGCGGCGTGCGGCCCGGTGCGCATCCCGCGCAGGGCGACGGCGGCGATGGAACCTTCCGCGCCCTCGTGCCGCTCGTGGCGCGGCCCGATCCGCGACGCATCGACTTGCGCGCCTCGCTGCGCGATCCGTTCGAGGGCGTGCATGTGCGCACCTTCGCCCCGCGCCGGGCCACGACGGTCGCCGTGCTCACCGACCTCTCGGGCTCCATGGGCTTCGACGGCACGGGCGCGGAGGTCGCGCGCCTCGCCGCAACGCTCGCCGCATCCGCGGGGGCGACGGGGGATGAATTCGCCCTCATCGGCGCAGGTGACGGCGTTCGCGCAGATGCGTTCATTCCCGCCTCGCGGCGACGGGGGCTGGGCGCGCAGGTGGCGGCCACACTCTCCAGCGCGGAGCCGGCGGGCAAGAGCGCGCAAGGGCTCGCGACCGCAGCCGAGCGCCTACCGCGGCGGCGCTGCCTCGTCTTCCTCGTCTCCGACTTTCTCATGCCGCAGGCCGATCTCGACCTCACCCTCGATGCCCTGTGGCGACACGATGTGGTGCCGGTGGTTGTGCGCGACAGCCGCGCCGAGGGCGATGTTCCAGCATGGGGGCTCATGGAAATCGCCGATGTGGAGACGGGCGGACGCCGGCTCGCATTCATGCGTCCAGGCCTTCGCGCCCGCTGGCAGGCGGCGGCTCGGGCGTGGCTTGCAGCACTGGAGGCCAGCTTCGCCGCGCGTGGATACACGCCCTTCCACCTCGTGGACAGGTTTGATCCCGATGCGCTGGTCGCCTTCCTTGCCCGCCGCTAGGCCGTGCCGCAGAGCCATGCTCGCGCTTGCAGGCCTCCTGCTGGCGGTCCCGCCCGTCCGCGCGGCGGGCGTGGATCTCTATGCGCCGCGCGCCTTCGGCTATTACATCGGCGATACGATCTCGCTGGAGGCGGTCGTCACCCTCGATGCCGGCTGGCATCTGGATGAAAGCGCCCTGCCCCGCCCGCGCCCGGTCACCTACTGGCTGGACCTCAAGCGCCTCGATGTAAAGCCGGAGACTGCGCCGGACGGCGCCCCGCGCTATCGGGTCACTCTCACCTACCAGACCTTCTATGCTCCGCTGGAACCGCGCGCGCTGACCATTCCCGCCGTGCCGCTCGCTGCGCGCAGGGAAGACGCAGGCACGGGCGACGCCCGCCAATCTCTGACCATTCCCGCCTGGACCTTCGTCTCCTCGCCCCTGCGCGAGCTGGTCGCCAGCCAGCGGGGAAACCCCATGGCGCTCCAGCCGGACATCCGCCCGCGCCCCTACCCCCTCGCGCCATATGCACGGCTCGCAGGGGCGGCCGCCGTCGTCGCGGCGGCGAGCCTCATCGTGTTCGCGGCGGCCTCGGGATGGGGACCGTTCGCCGGCCGCAGCCGCCCCTTCGCCACCGCCCTGCGCCACATACGTCGGCTTCCCGACCTCGACGCCCCGCTCGGCTACGAGGACGCCCTGCAACTCCTCCACCGCGCTTTCGACGCGGCGTCCGGCCAACGGCTGTTCGGCGAGGATGTGTCCGCATTCCTCGTCGCGCGGCCCGCCCTCGGTGGCGAGGCCGGGGACATCGACCGCTTCTTCGCCGCCTCCCGCGTCGCCTTCTTCGGCGATGATCCGGAAGGAGCCATGGCCCTGCTCCCGCCCGCAGCATTGCTCGACTTGGCGGGGAGGCTCACCGCCATCGAGCGGCGCGGCGGCACGCGGCCGAGCGGCGCGCGAGAGGAAGCGGCGTGATGTTCAACCTCGACGTGGACCATCCCGCGCTCCTCTTCCTGCTAGTGCTTGCCCTCCTCCCGCTCGCGGCCCTCCCCCTGCGCGGCTCGGTGCTGCCGGCAGTGGCGCTGGTGCCGCGCGACGGGCTTTCCATCGCCGTCTCCCTCGGCATCCGGCTTGCGGGCGCGCTGGCCATTGCCGGGCTGGTGCTGGGCCTCGCCGGCCTGAACCTGAAGGCGCGCGAGATCGAGCGCATCGGCTCCGGCGCCAATCTGATGCTGCTCATCGATCGCTCCGCCAGCATGGACAACACCTTCGCCGACCGGGCGCCCGGTGCCGGCGAGGAATCGAAATCCGGCGCCGCCAAGCGCCTGCTCACGGAATTTCTGGCCCGGCGCCCGCGTGACCGCATCGGCGTCGCCGCCTTCTCCACGTCCCCCATCCCGGTGATGCCGCTGACCGACCATCACGACGCGGTCGCCGCGGCGGTGGCGGCCATCGACCGGCCGGGCCTTGCCCTGACCGACGTGGGGCGGGGCCTCGCCCTCGCCCTCGACAGTTTCGACGCGACAGCCGGGTCCGGCGGGGCGCGCGCGGTGCTGCTGGTGTCGGACGGCGCCGCCGTCATCGATCCGCGCGTGCAGGCCGCGCTGCGCGATTCCCTGAAGCGCGCGCCGGTGCGGCTCTACTGGCTATTCCTGCGCACGGTCGGCTCCCCCGGCATCTTCGACAAGCCCCGCACGCCCGGCGAGGATACGCCGCAGGCCATGCCGGAGCGCCACCTCAACCTGTTCCTCGCCAGCCTCGGCGTGCCCTACCGCGCCTTCGAGGCCGGAAGTCCGGAAGCCGTGGCGAACGCCATTGCCGAGATCGACCGGCAGGAGAGCCAGCCCATCGCCTATCTGGAGCGCATCCCGCGCCGCGACCTCGCCCGCCAGTGCTACGCCATCGCCGCCGCGGCCTCCGCGCTTTTGTTGGCCGCGCGCCTCGCCGAGCGCGGCCTTGGCGCCCGGCGCGCGGCCTCCGGCCTCCCCGGCATCGAAACACGGAGGGCGGCATGAGCCTGCGCGCGCTCCCCATCCGCCTGCGCCGCGTCGCCGCGCTGCTGTCCCTCGCGGTGCTGATCCTGGCGCTGGCGGTGATGGCGGTAACGGGCGTCCGCATAGCCCTGAACGCCAACGCCAACCGCACCATCGCCGCACTCGCCTCCGGCCGCGATGTTCCGGTGGCGCCCGATGCGCCGGATCGGCTGCTCCTGGCCCGCGCTCATTTCCTCATGATCCGCGACCGGCTGGAGGAGGCGCAGCCGCTGGTGGACCGGCTGGCTGCGAGCGGCAGCCCGCTCGCGGTCGCCGGCCTCTACGACCTTGCCAACGCCCGTCTCGCCGCCGCCGTCTCGCTGCTGCAGAAGACCGAGATCGACCCCGCCGTGCCGCAGGTCCGCCTTGCCAAGGCCGGCTATCGCGCGGCCCTCGTGCGCGCGCCGGATTTCTGGGACGCCAAATACAATCTCGACATCGCCATGCGCCTCGTGCGCGATTTCCCGCAGATCGAGCAGGAGCAGCAGGACGAGGCGCAGGAAACGCCCAAGCGCCTGTGGACCGACCTTCCCGGGCTCCCCAAGGGCCTGCCCTGATGTGGCCGAACCTGCGCACCCTCGCCCTCGCAGCAACCTGCCTGCTGGCCCTTGCGGCCACCATCGCGCCGCGCCTTTCCACGACGACAGACGCTTACCGGCTGCTGGCGGTCGTGGACATCACCGGCTCCATGAACGTGCGGGACTACAGCTTCGATGGTCGCCCGTCGTCGCGGCTCGACACGGTGAAGCGCACCCTCGGCGCACTCGCGGCCCGGCT
>JAEZMT010000157.1 GCA_023442085.1 Pseudomonadota bacterium
CAGCGAGGGCGGGGCGGAGACGATGCCGGAGAAGGAGACGAGGCCGAACGGCACGCCGGCCAGCGTCGCCGCCGCGATCCCGATGAGGATCGCCCCCGGCACGCCCCGCGCCGCGAGGCCGCTCATGAGCAGGAAGCCGCCGCAGGCGATCAGGGTGGAGGGCGCCGCGAGGTTGCCCAGCGCCACCAGCGTCACCGGGCTCGCCACCACAAGGCCCATGCCCTTCAGGCCCAGGAGCGCGAGGAACAGGCCGATGCCCGTGCCCATGCCGAGCTTCAGCGACATGGGAATGGAATTCAGAAGCCATTCCCGCACCTTGAACAGGCTGAGGGCGAGGAACAGGATGCCCGAGACGAACACCGCCCCCAGCGCCTGCTGCCACGGCACGCCCATGCCCAGCACCACGGTGAAGGTGAAATAGGCATTGATGCCCATGGCCGGCGCGACGGCGATGGGATAGTTGGCGATGATCCCCATCATCGCGGAGCCAAACGCCGCCGAGAGGCAGGTTGCGGTGAAGGCCGCCCCGGCATCGATGCCCGCCTGCGCCATGATCTGCGGGTTCACCACCACGATATAGGCCATGGTGAGAAAGGTGGTGACGCCCGCCACCACCTCGGTCGGGATCGTGGTGCCGTGCGCCTCCAGCTGGAAGACGCGCTCGATCAGTCCGCGCATGTGAAGCTGCCCTGCCCTATCCGATGAGAGGCTAGCAGCAACGTTCGCGCCGTGCAGGCGCTAATGCAGGTCCCTCAATGCAGGTCCTTCGTGTAGACGAATTTCGGCATGCTCCAGCTGAAGCGCAGGGCCAGCAGGCGCAGGGTGAGGCCGGCGGCCATGGCGATGGCCATGGTGAGCGGCTGGGGCAGCCCGGCCAGCGGCCCGGCCACGTAGAGCAGCCCCGTGAGGATCGAGACGGTGGCATAAAGCTCGGCGCGGAACAGCAGCGGCACCTCGTTGCACAGCACGTCCCGCAGCACACCGCCGACGCAGCCGGTGATCATGCCCGCCGCGATCACGACAATGACCGGCAGGCCGAGGCCGATGGCCACGTTGCAGCCGATGACGGTGAACACCACGAGCCCTACCGCATCGAGGAACAGGAACACCTGCCGCAGGTGGTCCATGACGCGGGCGAGGAACACGGTGCCCAGCGCCGCGCCGCCGGTGACGATTAGATAGGAGGGGTGCGCCACCCATGAGAGCGGGTAGTTGCCGAGCAGTACATCCCGCACAGACCCGCCGCCCAGCGCGGTGACGCAGCCGAGCAGGAACACGCCCACCCAATCCATCTCCCGCCGTCCGGCGGCCAGTGCCGCCGTCATGGCCTCGGCCACGATGGCGACGAGATAGAGGACGTGGAGCAGTGTCTGCGGCGTCATGTCGAAAGTCAGGATGGGCCCCCGCGCAAAAATGCCGCCTGCCCCGTTAGGGACAGGCGGCCTTTGTCATATCCCCTGCGAAGCGGGGCCGTTCAGTGCCCCAGCACCGCCAGCAGCAGCAGCGCGACGATGTTGGTGATCTTGATCATCGGGTTCACGGCGGGGCCGGCCGTGTCCTTGTAGGGATCGCCCACGGTATCGCCGGTGACGGAGGCCTTGTGGGCTTCCGAGCCCTTCATGTGCCGTACGCCATCCTTGTCCACGAAGCCGTCCTCGAACGACTTCTTGGCATTGTCCCAGGCGCCGCCGCCTGAGGTCATGGAGATGGCGACGAACAGGCCGGTGACGATGACGCCGAGCAGCATCGCGCCCACCGCGGAGAAGGCCGCCGACTTGCCCGCCACGCCGCCGCCCGCCACGAAGTAGATGACGAAATAGACGACGATGGGCGAGAGCACCGGCAGCAGCGAGGGGATGATCATCTCCTTGATGGCCGCCTTGGTCAGCATGTCCACGGCGCGGGAATAATCCGGCTTCTCCGTGCCGGCCATGATGCCCGGCTTCTCGCGGAACTGCCGGCGCACCTCCTCCACGATGGCCCCGGCCGCCCGGCCCACGGCGGTCATGCCCATGGCGCCGAACAGGTACGGGAGGAGGCCGCCGAACAGCAGGCCCACCACCACATAGGGGTTCTCCAGCGAGAAGTTCGGCGTGACCCCGGCGAAGTAGGAGCCGGGCGCCGCCTGCGAGATGAAGAACTTCAGGTCCTGATTGTAGGCGGCAAACAGCACCAGCGCACCGAGGCCGGCGGAGCCGATGGCGTAGCCCTTGGTCACCGCCTTGGTGGTGTTGCCGACCGCGTCGAGGGCGTCGGTGGACTGGCGCACCTCCTTGGGCAGGCCCGCCATCTCGGCGATGCCGCCTGCATTGTCAGTCACCGGGCCGAAAGCATCGAGAGCCACGATCATGCCGGCAACGCCGAGCATGGTGGTTGCGGCGATGGCGATGCCGAACAGGCCGGCGAGGCCATAGGCGCACAGGATGCCGGCGATGATGACGATGGTGGGCAGCGCCGTCGATTCCAGCGAGACGGCGAGGCCCTGGATGATGTTGGTCCCATGCCCCGTGACGGAGGCCTGGGCGATGGACACCACAGGGCGATAGCCGGTGCCGGTATAATATTCGGTGATGACCACGATGGCGCCGGTCACCGCGAGGCCGACGAGGCCGCACAGGAACAGGCTCGTGCCCGTATAGCCCGCGCCCTGGATCGGTCCGAAGCCGGGCAGCAGCCATGTCACCACGGCGAGCGCGATGATGGAGAAGCCCGCCGTCGCCATGAGGCCCTTGTAGAGCGCGCCCATGATGGAGGAGTTCGCCCCCAGCCGCACGAAATAGGTGCCAGCGATGGAGGTGAGGATGCACGCCCCGCCGATGGCCAGCGGATAGACGATCATCGTGGCGAGCGTTGCCGGAGTGGCGGCGAAGAAGATGGCCGCCAGCACCATGGTGGCGACAACGGTCACCGCATAGGTCTCGAACAAATCGGCGGCCATGCCGGCGCAGTCGCCGACGTTGTCACCCACGTTGTCGGCGATGGTGGCCGGGTTGCGGGGATCGTCCTCGGGGATGCCGGCCTCCACCTTGCCGACGAGGTCGCCACCCACGTCCGCGCCCTTGGTGAAGATGCCGCCGCCGAGACGGGCGAAGATGGAGATAAGCGAGGCGCCAAAGCCCAGCGCCACCAGCGCATCCACCACCGTGCGGCTGTTCGGCGCGAAGCCGAGGAAGCCGGTGAGGATGAGGTAGTAGACGCTCACCCCAAGCAGCGCGAGACCGGCCACCAGAAGCCCGGTGACGGCGCCCGCCTTGAAGGCGAGGTCGAGGCCGCCGGCCAGCGAGAGCGTCGCCGCCTGCGCGGTGCGCACGTTCGCCCGCACCGACACGTTCATGCCGATGAAGCCGGCGAGGCCGGAGAGGATGGCGCCCAGCGCGAAGCCGATGGCCACCAGCCAGCCGAGGAAAACGCCGACGAGGATGAAGATGACGGCACCCACGATGCCGATGGTGGTGTATTGCCGGCGCAGATAGGCCTGCGCACCTTCAGCGATGGCGGATGCGATCTCCTGCATCCTGGCGGTTCCCGGGTCCGCCTCCATCAACCCCTTGATCGTCCATACGCCGTACGCCACGGCCAAGAGGCCGCAGACGATGATGAGCACCAGAGCCAGCATCTATCCCACCCTCACTCGTTTCCTGCCAATTATGTTTATGCGGCGAGTGTGAGGGGTGCCGTGGGCCATCGCAAGGGGCGTTTGGGCAAACGGTCGCACCTTTCGGCGGTTTCATGGGACCGTCGGATAGCGCCGGGATTCGGCACCCAGCCGTTATGCGTTCCCCGTCATGGCCGGGCTTGTCCCGGCCATCCACGTGGTTCGGCCGGGTTTGACCATCGTACGCCTGCGCCGGCGGGCCGACGTGGATGGCCGGGACAAGCCCGGGCATGACGGCTGTACCCGCGCTACGGTCGGCCGCGTTCGGATAGCTTCCGTCCCTCACCGCGTCGGCGGCGTGCCGGTCGAATCGCGGAATTCGAAGATCTTGCGCAGGAAGCCCGGCGCCACGGCCGAGATGGGGTTGATGCGCAAGGTGGGGCCGGTGGAGAGCGGGCCGACGACCTCGAAGGTCACGCCCACCAGTCCCTCATTGGGTCCGCCGCCGAGGAACAGGCCGATCACCGGCAGCTTGGAGAAGATGTTGTTAAGTGCGTAGGCCGGCACGAAGGTGCCCCGCATGTTGATGCGGTCGGCGGCAAAATCCAGCGAGCCGTCGAAAGTCGCGCCTACGGACGGACCCCAGATGGCGCCCTCCTTGAACACGATCTTGCCGGTCGAGCGGGAAAATTGCGCCTGTGCCTTCTCGAAGGCGGCGGTGCCGTTCTCGATGCGGCCCGAGCTGTCGCGGGCGGCGCTGGAGAGGCGCTCGAGGCCCGGCTCGCCCTTGATGG
>JAEZMT010000239.1 GCA_023442085.1 Pseudomonadota bacterium
AGGGACTTCACGTCCTCCAGCGCGATGATGGGCGCCGGGCTGTGCGAGCGGATCAGGTCGGGATAGGTGATGCGCGCGTCGGATTCCCCGATCAGGAAGCTTTCCACCGCGCCGAGATCCTGGTCCGAGGTGGTCTCGATCCAGTCGCGGAATTCGCTGCCTGTGAAGCCCTGCGAAGAAAAACCCTCGCGAGAGAACGCGGAAACATAGCTTTCGGCAACAGAGGCCCGCTCATCAACGACGACGTACATGATTCCCTCCATCATGTCTCAAAGGGTTCGTGTCGCCGGCATCGATGTCTTGACGATTTATTTCGCATCAGGCGACGCAAAATCCCTAGGACGATGGCAGAGAGCGGGCAATCTGAAGAGGAACGGGTTTGGAAGCGAATTGATTGCCAGATCGGAATGGTCGCGGCTTTGCCCCCTACGAAAGACGAAAGCCGGCGGCGGATTCTGCATCCGCGGCGCCGGCGTCGTGTTTTCGGGGCCGTTCTCGCTCCGGATTGCCTCCGATCCGGAGCGTTTCCCGCTAGCGCCGCGCGGCGACGATGGCCGCCGGGGCGCGGGCGTGGACATAGGTGCCGCGATGGTCCGGCAACGGCCGGAAGGCATCGCAGATGCCGATGGCCGTCTCCGCCCCGCCGAGCTGGAGGAAGCCGTCGGGCGCGAGCTGGCGCGACATGCGCGCCAAGATGTCGGCCTTGGTGGGCACGTCGAAATAGATCAGCACGTTGCGGCACATGATGAGATCGAACGTGCCGAGCCCGGTGTACGGGTCGAGCAGGTTGAACTTGCGATACTCCACCACGGACTTCAGCTGCGGCACGACCTCCCACCAGTCGCCCGACTTCACGAAATACTTGAGCAGCTGCTGCACCGAGAGGCCCCGCTGCACCTCGAACTGGTTGTAGCGGCCGGCGCGGGCCCGCTCCAGAACCTCGCTGGAAATGTCCGTGCCGAGGATCTGCACCCGCCGCCCACCGGTCAGCTCGGGCCGCTCGGCCAGCATCATGGCGATGGAATAGGGCTCCTGCCCCGTGGAGGCGGCGGCGCACCAGATGCGCAGCGTATGGGTCTTCAGCCGCGACGCGCACAGGGCCGGCAGGAGCGAGCGGGCCATGTCCTCGAACGGCACCTTGTCGCGGAAGAACAGGGACTCGTTCGTGGTCATCGCCTCCACCACCGCTTCCGCGATGATCGGCGCCTCGTTGCTCTTCAAGATCTCCGCCAGCCGCGCGAAATCGGGAATGGCGAAGCGGTTGAGCAACGGGATGAGGCGGCTCTCCAGGAGATAATGCTTGTCATCGGTGAGGATGAGGCCGGATCTGTCCTTCAGAAACCGGGCGAAGAACTCGTAGTCCGCGGGGCGGATCATCCGCGCCTCCTCGCAAGCATGGCGATGACCTTGGGGCCGATGGCCTGGAGCGGGAGCACCTCGCTGGCGTTCCCCGCATGGGCGGTGGCGCCGGGCATGCCCCAGACCACGCTCGTCTCCTCGTCCTGCACGATGACACTGCCGCCCGCGTCGGCGATGAGGCCGGCGCCCCGCGCGCCGTCGCTGCCCATGCCGGTCAGCACGAGGGCGAGGGCGTTGCGGCGGTAGATCTGCGCCACCGTGTCGAACATGGGGTCCACGGCGGGCTTGCAGAAATTCACCGCCGGCCCGTCGGACAGGCGGATGAGCGTGCGCGGCCCGTCGCGCTCCAGCAGCATGTGCTTGCCGCCGGGGGCGATGTAGATGCGGCCTGCGGCGAGCACCTCGCCCTCCTGCCCCTCCGCCGCCTGGCGGCCGGCGGCGCGGCTGACGTGCTCTGCGAGGAGCGCGGTGAAGGTCGCCGGCATGTGCTGGGTGATGACCACCGGGATGCGCTCGAGATAGGGTCCGAGCACGGCGAACAGGCGGGTGAGCGCCTGCGGCCCGCCGGTGGAGCTGCCCACGGCGATGAGCGAGACGTCGGACGCGGAATAGGGTCGCAAGCGGATCGGTCCCCTCGGTGGGCTGGCGGCGGCAGCGGCTGCCTGCGGCTGCACGGAGGGCGGCGGCAGGGCGGGCGCGCGTCCGGCTTGCCGCAGCACCTTCAGGCCGAGGCTGCGGACCTTCTCCATCAGCTCGCGCTTGAAGTCGTCGGTGGCAAACGTGCCCTTGGTGGCGTCGGGCTTCGGCAGATAGTCGGCGGCGCCCAGCGTGAGCGCCTTGAGGCTGATCTCCGCGCCCCGCCGGGAGAGGGCCGAGGCGACGATGACCGTCGTGTTGCGCCGCTGCTTGAGGATGAGCGGCAGAGCGGTGAGGCCGTCCATCTCCGGCATCTCGAGGTCGAGGATGACCACGTCGGGCTGCACCCGCTCAAGGTCGCCGAGCGCGGCCTTGCCGTTGGAATAGGTGCCGACCAGCTCGAAGGCGGGGTCGTCCGAGAGCCAGCGAGCGATGATGCCGCGCACGAACACGCTGTCGTCCACCACCATCACGCGGATGGCGGAGCCCGGCGTCGCCGCCGCCGGCGAGGAGGAAGGTTGCGGCATCAGTCCACCCTGTCCAGGAGACCCACGGCCTCGAGCTTCTCGCGCAGGATTTCGGAATCGAACGGCTTCATGATGTATTCGTCCGCGCCCAGCGAGACGGCATGGGCGATATGCTCCATGTCGTTCTTGGCGGTGCAGAAGATCACCTTCGGCCCCCGTCCGGCCTCGGTGGAGCGCAACTGCTCCAGCACGGCGAGGCCGTCCGTGACCGGCATGGACCAGTCGAGCAGGATGGCGTCGGGCATCGCCCGCGCGCACATCTCCAGCGCCGGGGCGCCGTCCGCCGCCTCTTCCACGCAGAAGCCGAGATCTTCCAGGATGCCGCGGGCAACCTTGCGGACGACGCTGGAGTCGTCCACCACAAGACAGGTCTTCATTCAAAGCTCCGCGCGTTTGCCGGCATCCTGGCGGGCGACGGCCGAGCCGGCCCGCTCCAGAACCAGGTCCACGTTGAGGATCAGCATCAGGTCGCCGGAGAGGCGATGGACGCCGGCGGCCACCTGCGCCCAGCGCGGGTCGAGGTTGGCCGGGTTCGGTTCGCGACGCGCCGCATCGAGGGACAGCACCTCGCCCACGTCGTCGATGATGAGGCCGAAGGCCTCGCCATGGTGCTCGATGCCCACCGCCATGGGCGCGCCCTCGGCATCCGGCAGCGAGAGCAGGCGCCGCATGGCCACCATGGTGACGATGCGGCCGCGCAGGTTCAGCACGCCGGCGATCTCGCTGGGCGCCAGCGGCACGCGGGTGATGGCCTCCGGCACGAACACCTCGTGCACCAGCGCGATGGGCAGGCCGAAGAGCTGGGACCCGATGCGCACCGTCACGTACTGCACGACATCATGCGCCACGGCCTGGGCCGCGTCGGGGGTCAGGGGGGTATGGGCGTTCATGCGGCAATTCCCTGTCGGCCGGCGAATTCCTTCAGCGCGGCGATGAGGCCGGGGCGATCGAACTTGGCGACGCAGTCGGTGAAGCCCACGGCGCGGCCCCGCTCCAGCGCGTCGCGGTCCTGCGCGGTGGCGAGCGCGATGATGGGTACCGCGCGGATGCGCGGGTCGCCGCGCACGGCGGCGGCGAGGGCGAAGCCGTCCATGTCCGGCAGATCCACGTCACTGACGATGGCGTCGAAGTCGTCTTCCTCGCCGAGCCGCGCCAGCGCCTCGCCGGCGGAGGCGCAGGCCGTGACCTCGTAGCCGTTGCCGTTGAGCATGGGCGCGAGCAGGTCGCGGTGGAACGGGCTGTCGTCCACCAGCAGCAGCCGGGGCCGCTCCGCCGGGCGCACGAGATGGCGGAAGCGCTCGCCGAAGGCCACCTGCGCATAGAAGGCGACATCGAGGATTTCGGTCGCCTGACCCGACAGGACGGCGGCGCCGAGCACCTCCGGCATGTTGGAAGGCGACAACTCCATGTCGAGCTCGGCCTCCACGATGTCGACGATCTCGTCCACCACCAGGCCCATGACGCGCCCGCCATCGGCGAACACCAGCATGGGCTGGGTGCCCTGCGCCACGCGCTGCACTTCCTCATTGGCATAGAGGACGGGGATGAGAGCACCGCGATACTGCAGCACCGGGTAGCCGTTGACGCGCTCGATGCGCGCCACCTCCAGCTCCTCGATGCGGGTGACGAGGCCGAGGGGCACCGCCTTGAGATCGCGCGAGCCGGCGCGGAACAACAGCAGCGACGAGCGCTTCTGCGCGGCGCGCGCCTGCCGCCCGGCGCCGTGCCGGCCGACATCCTCGGCGGCACCGCCGCGCGCGGCGGCGTGCTGGGCGAGGCCGGCCGGATCGAGGATCATGATCACCCGCCCGTCGCCGAGGATGGTGCTGCCCGACACCATGGGCAGCTGGCGCAGCGCCGAGGCCATGGGCTTCACCACGATCTCCTCGGTGTGGGACACTGCCTCCACCACCACGCCGAAGGTCTGGTGGCCCACCTTCATCACCACGATGAGCGCCCGCTCCCACAGCGCCTCGTCGCGCCCGTCGCCCTCCGGCGCGAGGCCGAGCAAAGCGCCGAGGCTGACGATGGGCAGCAACCGGTCGCGCAGGGCGAGCACCGGCGAATTGTTGAGCCAGGTGATCTCGTGGTCCGAGCCCACCTGCACCCGCACCAGTTCCTCCACCGCGCTCTGCGGCAGGGCGAAGCGCTCGCCGGCGGCGCGCACGATGAGGGCCGGGACGATGGCGAGGGTGAGCGGGATCTTGATGACGAAGGTGGAGCCTTCGCCCGGCCGCGAGCGCACGTCCACCGTGCCGCCGATGGATTCCAGGTTCGAGCGCACCACATCCATGCCGACGCCGCGGCCGGAGACGCTGGTGACCTTGCTGGCGGTGGAGAAGCCGGCGTGGAAGATGAAGCGGAACACCTGCGCGTCCGGCATCTTCGCCAGCTCGGCCTCGGTGGCGAGGCCGTTCTCCAGCGCCTTCTGCTTGATGCGCGCCACGTCCAGCCCGCGGCCGTCGTCGGAAATCTCGACGATGACGTGGCCGCCCTCGTGATAGGCGGACAGGCGGATGAGGCCGCGCTCGGACTTGCCGGCGGCGCGGCGCTGCTCGGGCATCTCCAGCCCATGGTCGGCGGAGTTGCGGACCATGTGGGTGAGCGGGTCCTTGATCTGGTCCAGCACCTGCCGGTCCAGCTCGGTGTCGGCGCCCACCTGCTCCAGCTCGATCTGCTTGCCCAGCTCCTGCGCGAGGTCGCGCACGATGCGCGGCAGCTTCTGCCAGGCATTGCCGATGGGCTGCATGCGCGTGCGCATCACCGCCTCCTGCAATTCGCCCGTCACGTTGGACAGTCGCTGCAGGGAGACCTTGTATTCCGGCTCGTCGTGGCGGCGGGCGATCTCCATCAGCTGGTTGCGGGTCAGCACCAGCTCGGAGACCATGGTCATCAATTGCTCCAGCACCCCCACGTTGACGCGGATGGACTGGGCGGCGACGCCGTGGCCCTCGGCGGCGGACGGGGCGCCTTGGGGGGTATTGTGGGCGGCCTCGGCCGGGGGCGCGCTCCTGCTCACCGGCGCGGGAGCCGGAGCGGGCGCGGCGACGGGGGGCTCCACCTTGGTCTCGCGGAAGATGCGGTCCAGCTCGTCCAGCGGCAGCTCTCCGGGCAGCAGCGGGCGCTCCAGCGTCTGCACCGGCTGGGCCGACGGCGGAGGAGATGCGGCGGGCGCGTCCACGGCCTCCGCCATGGCTTCGAGCAGCGCGATGAGGTCGCGGTCCTCGCCCTCGGGCTCGGCGCCCTCGCTTTCCTCCACATGCTGGAGCAGCAGCTTGATGCGATCGATGGTCGACAGCACCAGTCCGACCGCGTCGGTGGTGACGGGACGGCCCTCGCGGAAGCGGTCCATCAGCGTCTCGGCCGCATGGGCGAGGGCCGCGAGGCGCGGCAGGCCGATGAAGCCGCAGGTGCCCTTGATGGTGTGCACCAGGCGGAAGATGTTGTTGAGAATCTGCGCGTTGTTCGGGTCCTGCTCGAACTTCACGAGCTCCACGTCGGCAACGTCGAGGCTCTCGCTGGTCTCGGTCAGGAACTCGCGCAAGAGATCATCCATGATCCTGGCTCCGGGGCGGTGCGGCGCGGCCGCTTACAAGGTGGAAGAAGACTGCGAGGATGAGGGCGCGCATGCTCAGTGCCCGCCCTTCGGCTTGGCATCGGCCTCGCCATGGCCACCGGATTTGCCGGCCGGCTTCTCGCCCGAAGAACTCGCGACATTGACGCCGACGCCCGAGCGCATGTCCGTCTTGTCGATATAGTTGAGCGAGTCCACGAGCACCTCCCGGATCACCTCGCCCTTGAGATAGGTGTTGGTGCTCGTCTTGATGCGGCCGAGCATCTCGGGAAGATTGTACTTGGTGATCTTCCCGCTCTCGATGCGGCCGTTCACATAGATCTCGCTGAAGGCGGCATTCACCGCGAAGACGGTGGGCTCCAGGGGGAGCCTGCGCAGTTCGGCGGCATCGGCGGTGATGACGAACTTCGCCAGCACGTAGCCCTGCAACTTTCCATCGACGATCATGGGCACCGTGACGGCGGGCAGGCGGCGATATTCGAGGCCGGCGAGATAGGGCTCCTCGCTCTTGCGCGGCGTGCCCGCCGCATACCAGGCCGCCGCATAGCTGGAGCCCAGCCCCACGAGGCAGGCCCACACGCCGATGATGACGAAGCGGATCATGCCCCGACCCCCGCGCGCGCCGCATGGGCGGAATGCGCCGAATAGGTGCCGTCCGATTCCGCCTCGGCCAGCGCCCGGTCGAGGATAGCGCCCACCTCGCGCGCAGCGGCGATGCGCAGGGCGATGACATAGAGGTTGCGATCGAGCTTCGCCTTCAGCCGCGCCAGCCGCGCCGCCGTGCCGGCGTCGAGCCGGTCCGGCAGCCCGCGCATGACCCGGCTCAGTTCCAGCAAGGCGCGGCTCTTGCGCCGGTTGATTTCCACGAGATCGAGGGCGCCGCGCGCCTCGAACGCGGCATTCTCGAGATCGATGATCTCTTCCAGCCGGTCGAGGGCGCTGATGAGGGTGGCGACGGCAGGGGGCCGGCTCGGCGCGTCGAGATCGAAGCTCATGCGGCGCCTCCCTTCGCCCGCGCGAAGACGGCGGAGGACGTGCCGAGGCGCGCGGCAAGTCCGATGCCGCCGGCGCGCGCCGCCTCCTCGCCCACCTTCTGGGTGAGCAGCGATTTCCAGGTGTCGCCGGCGGTGCCGGAGCCGAACATGGAGGATTTCGAGGTGGCGCCCTTCGCCGGCATCATGGTGTCGAGGAACTGGGAGAGCACCATGGCCTCGAACTTCTGAAGCGAGGCCGCCCCCGGGGTCGCGGAGTTCGGCGTGCCGGCCAGCGGCGCGACGCCGGTGCCGCGGCCCGCATGGTGGGGGCCGAGGGCGTGAGCGTTCTTCAGCCCCGTGAGGCTGGCGCCGGAAAAGGCGACGCCGGGCGGAATCAGCGCCGCGGCGGCGGCCGCGGCATCCTTATCTCCGCGCCCAGCCAGTTTTTCAGTCCGCGCGGTGGCCTTCGCCTCGGCCACCGTATCCAGCTCGGTGCGGAAGGCGCCGTCGGGCGCGGGGGTGAGTGCCTGAAGCTTGCCCATCACCTGCCGCGCGCGGGCGGCGTCTGCGGCCTGCATCACATCGAAGACGAGGTCGGACGGCGGGGAGATGCCCATGGCGCGGCTTCCATCGAAAACGGTTCGGCAGACACCCTGCCCCGCCATGCTTATGCGAGGCTTGCACGCCCGCTGGAGATGAGGCTCGCCTCGGCGATGGCGTCGGTGGCCGCGCGCTCATCCTCGGCGCGGGCGAGGCGGCCGGTCGCCTCCGCATGGCGCTCGGCGCGCTTCAGGGTGAAGCTTTCCGCCTTCACCTGGTCGGCGGCCGTCGCCTCGGCGGCATGGGCCTGCTGGCGGGCGAGGGCGACCCGCTCCAGCCGGCGCGCCACGTTCTCCAGCATCAAAGGCGCGAAATGCCCGTCATCGAGGGCGGCGAGCAGGTCCGTCGTCTCGCCATCGAGCCGCACGCCCTCCCGCACCGCGTCGGCATGGCGGGTCTCTGCGGCGCGCTTCAACTGGCGCTGGACGGCGACGAGGCGCTCGGCCTTCCTGTGGCGCTCCTTCTCCATGCTCAGCCCGCCTTCAGCCATTGCGAGAAGGCGACGAGGAAGGCCGAGAGCAGCGGCTCCACGCTCACGTAGAGCAGAAGCAGCCCGCCGGCCGTGACGAAGGGCGTCGCCACGAAATAGACCGGGATCTGCGGCGTGAACTTGTTGATGAGGCCCACCGCGAAATTCACCATCACCGAATAGAGGATGAACGGCCCGCACAGCCGCACCGCCACCAGGAACACCGCCGTCATCTGGTCCACGAGATCGACCAGCGCCGGGCGCACCGCGAGCAGGCTGCCCGGCGGCACGCGGGAGAAACTGTCCACCAGGCCCTTCACCAGCTCCAGATGCAGGTCGGCGACAAAGATGAGGGCAGTGGCGGCGAAGACGATGAGGGTGGCGAGGATGGGCAGTTGCTCGTCCTCCTCCACCGACACGCCGGGCATGGGCGAGACGCCCACCGCCTGGGCGATGAAGCTGGTGGCGAACTGCAGCCCCGTCACATAGAGCCGCGCGAGGAGCCCGATCAGGAGGCCCGTGAGGAGCTCGCCGGCGATCATGAAGACGAAATCTCCGTTCCCAGCCGTCCGCACCCGCGGCGCGATCTGGTCCAGCACCAGCGGCAGGAAGGCGAAGGACAAAGCGAGCGCCAGGAACAGCTTGGCGCGCATGGGAATGTGCCGGCCGCCGATGCCCGGCATCAGCATCAGCGCGCCGCCCACCCGGCAGAAGACGAGGAAGGCGGCGAGCACCGCCTCGCGGGCGAGGAGGCTGACGAGGCCGCCGGTCAAGAGATGGCGCCCAGCGCCTTGATCTCCACCCCGCGCGCGATCTCCACATGGGAGAGCACGGGCAGCGAGGGGAACATGCGCTCCACGATCATCCGCACGTAGGGCCGCGCATCCGGCGCGGTGACGAGCACGAAGGGCGCGCCTGCCTTCATGCGCTCGCGCACGGCGGTGGCCGCCTCCGTGCCGAACTGCTCCACGAGGCGCGGGTCGATGTCGAACTCGATCACCTCGCCCTTGGCGTCGCGCTTCAAGCTCTGGTGGAAGGCAAGATCCCAGCGGCTGCCGAGGCGCAGCACGTTCAAGACGCCGCCCTCCGCGAGATCGCCGCAGATCTGCTGCGCCATGCGCATGCGCACATGCTCCGCCACCTGCTCGGAGCGGCGCGCATGGGGCACGATCTCCGCCACCGCCTCGAGAATGAGATGCAGGTTGCGGATGGAGACGCGCTCCGCCAGCAAAAGCTTCAGCACCGCCTGCAGGCCGGAATAGGAAATCTGCGCCGGGCAGATGTCCTCCACGAGGCGCTTGTATTCGGGATCGAGGCGGTCGATCAGCGCGCGCATGCTCTTGTAGGACAAGAGCTGGGGCAGGTTGTTGGCGATGGCTTCGGAGAGGTGGGTGAGGATGACGGTGAGATTGTCCACCGGCGCGAAGCCCTCGCGCTTCACCTCGGTGGCGTAGGCCTCGGGAATCCACATGGCCTTCATGCCGAACGCCGGCTCCCGCGCCTCGTCGCCCGGCACGTCCGGCGGCGCGCCGTCGCCCACCACCACGAGCAGCTCGCCAATGCGCATCTCCTGCGCCGCCAGCACCGTGCCGTGCATCTTGATCTGGTAGCCCTTGGCGGGGGCGGCGAGGCTCTCCGACATGCGGATCTCGGGCACCACGAAGCCGTAGCGCAGGGCGAACTTGCGCCGCATCTTGCCGAGCCGGTTGCCGAGCTCAGAGGGCGTGCGCAGCACCTGCGTCGCCAGCTGCTTGCCGACGCACACCTCGATCTCGGCCGTCTTCAGCTGCTCCTTGACTGACTCCCGCGCCTCGCGGTCCGCCTGCTGCTTCGCCTCGGCATCGCGCGCATCGGCTTCGGCCTGCTGTTTCGCGAGCTGCCGTGGCACCGACCAGCCGACGAAGGAGAGAACACCCCCCAGCAGCGCGAAGGGCAGGAACGGAAGGCCCGGCACCAGCGCGAGGGCGAAGAGCAGGCCCGCCGCCACGAACAGCGCGCGCGGATAGGCGCCGAGCTGCCCCAGCACCGCCTTTTCCGCCCGCCCCCGCGTCCCGCCCTTGGAGACGAGCAGGCCGGCGGAGAGGGAGACGATGAGGGCCGGGATCTGGGAGACGAGGCCGTCGCCCACGGACAGGCGGGTGAAGATGTCGGCCGCGTCGCCGATGGGCATCTTGTGCCGCGTGACGCCGATGATGATGCCGCCGAAGATGTTCACCGCGATGGTGATGAGGCTCGCCACCGCCTCGCCGCGCACGAACTTGGAGGCGCCGTCCATGGAGCCGAAGAAGGCGCTCTCCTCCTCCAGCTCGGCGCGCCGGCGCTGCGCCTGCTTGTCGTCGATGAGGCCGGCGTTGAGATCGGCGTCGATGGCCATCTGCTTGCCGGGGATGGCATCGAGCGTGAAGCGCGCGCCGACTTCCGCGATGCGGGTGGCGCCCTTGGTGATGACGAGGAAGTTCACCGTCACCAGGATGAGGAACACCACGATGCCGATGACGAAATCGCCGCTCATGACGAGCTGCGAGAAGCCATGGATGATGTGCCCGGCCGCGCTCACCCCCTCCGAGCCGTGGGCGAGGATGAGCCGGGTGGTGGCCACGCCGAGGCCGAGGCGCAGCAGCGTCGCGATGAGGAGGACGGTGGGAAAGGCGGAGAATTCCAGCGGCTTGTCGATCCACAGCGCCACCATCAGGATCAGCACCGACAGCGCGATGGACAGCGCGAGGCCGATGTCGATGAGCGCCGGCGGGATGGGCAGGAACAGGACGGCGAGGATCGCCACCATGCCCATGGCGAAGCCGATGTCGCGACGCGAGCCTTGCGCGGCCTCGCGCACCGTGATGTCGGACATGGATCAGATTCCCGCAGAATGAGATCAGAAGCCGCTGGCGATGCGGCCGTAGATTTCCTCGGTGAAGGCCATGATCTGCGCGCCCATGAAGGAGCCCGTGATCGCCGCCACCACCAGCACCGCGACGATCTTCGGCACGAAGGTGAGGGTGACTTCCTGGATCTGCGTCAGCGCCTGGAACAGCGCGACGAGGATGCCGATGAGCATGGCCGCGCCCACCGCCGGCCCGGCGGCGACGAGGATGGTCCAGATGGCCGAATGGACGATGCCGAGCGCATCCGCCTCGTTCATCTTCAGCTCACCGTCACGCCGGGGCCGATAAGCAGGCTCTTGCCGTTGGAGAGCTGCGCCAAAGGCCCGTCGCTGGTGATCTCCACCGAGGCGACCTTGCCGCTGATGCTGCCATCGGCGGAGGTCACGGTATGGCCCAGCGCGAGGTTGGCGGTCTGCAAGGCGCTCGCGGCGAGCAGGGACTCAAGCTTGGAATTGCTCGCCACCTGCTGCTCGACTTGAGAGAACGACGCGAGCTGCGACATGTAGGCGGTGGAATCCATGGGCTGGGTCGGATCCTGGTTCTGGAGCTGCGCCACCAGGAGCTGGAGGAAGGCGCTGTAGTCGATGCTGTTCGCCTTGCCCGCCGATGCCGTCTTGCTCGTTGCGGCGGCGCCGGCCGCCGGGGCGACGCTCTGGACTTGGGTCATGCTGCTATCTCCTTCGTCACGCCGCGTCCTGCCGCCCTTCTCACCCGCGAGGATTGCGCGAGGCCGACCTCGCGAAATCCCTCACGCGGCGCGGTGCGGCTGCGCGCAGGCGAGAACCGCGTCTTCCTGCGGGAACATGCCCCGGAGCGCCTTCAGCGCCTCGAAGGCCCGGCCCTCGCTGACGAGCCGGCCCACCGCATCGAGGTTCAACAGGATCGAGGGGTTTGAGAAGGTGGTCATCAGCGCGGCCAGATGGCGGAAGAACAGCCGGCGGGCGGCATCCGCATTGGCCGGGTCCACCAGCAGCGACTGCGCGACGAAATAGAGCTGGCGCAGCGGCGTGGTGGTGTCTTCCGGCTGCATGACGTGGCTTTCCAGCAGGAAGGTCGCGTCGTTGAGCAGTTCCAGCGTCACCTTGCGGTCCGCCTGGAAGACCGCGCCGTTCAGGAACAGCTTTTCGCCGGCCTTGAGGGAGATGTGCATGGATTTCGTCATTTCAGGCCATCCCGGATCGCAGTATTGATATCGATGAGCAGGCCGATGCTGCCGCCGGTGCCCGAGATGAGCCGGTCACATTCCTGGATCACGCCGAGGCCGAGGGAGGCGAGGGACGCACGCAGCTCGCGCGGCAGCTCGTTGTTGGCGTCGGCGAGATCGGCGATAAAGAAGCCCCAGAGCTTCTGGAGATAGGCCACCGCCGCCATCGTTTCGCGCGAGCCGGGCTCCGTCTTCGCGGCGAGGGTGAGCAGTTCCACCGCCTTGTCGAGGGCGAGGCGTTCACGCTCGCGGTTGAGCGTCGCGGATTCGTCGAGGATTTCCGCGTAGGAGAATCGATACATCACGCACCCTCATGTCAGATGTAGTTCAGGATGCTCAGCTGCATCACCTTGGCGGTGGTCGCGTAGGACATCTGCAGCTGGGTCGTCAGGGTGTCGAGGCGGGTCTTCGCCTCGGCGGGGTCGACCCCTTCGAGGACGTTGATCCTCTGGTCGACGAGATCGGACACCCGGGCGAGGGCCTCGTCCGCCGCATCGACGCGGGTCTGGGACACGCCAAGCTGCGCCGAGAGCGAAACCACGCCGCTGACGGCCGAGCCGGCGACGGTCGCGGCCTTGTCCAGCATCACCTTGCGGGTGGCCTCGGAGAGGTTGGCCGTGCCCAGCTCCGACACCATGGTGAATGCCATGGCAAGGTTGCGCATGGCTGACGTGTTGGCGGTGGTGGTGACGGGCACGCGCGCAGTGTCGGAGATCTGGCTCGTCAACGCCTCGTCCGACGCGCTGGACCAGCTGGCGCCCCACGCGGGATCGGCGAACAGGTCCTTGAACGCGCCGTCGAGGAAAGTGCCCATGTCGGCGGCCGAGATGTCCGCCACCTTCGGGTCCGCCTGCGGGTTCAGGGGATCAAGCCCGAAGGCGCCGGCGAAGGCGGCATCGACCGCCGCCTTCGGGCCTGTGGCATAGTCCGCCATGGGCTTTACGGCGCTGTTGATGCCGGCGAACAGATAGCGCTGCCCGTCCGTGGCGTTGAGATGCGCCGTGAAGGCATCGAGGGCCGACTTCGCCTGATCCTCGAGGATGGCGCCGGAGGAATTGCCCGCCTGCCCGGCGAGAATGTCCTTCAGGAACCGGTTGGCATCGTCCGAGATCTGGGAGAGCGCCACCTGGCTGTGGCCGAGGACGCTCGCGGCCAGCGCATTGCCCTGCGTCTGCGACAGGATCGCGCCGCGCGCCAGATGCAGCGCGACGCTCTCCCCTGTCGCGACGCCCAGCGTGAGGCCCACGTCCGCCTGCCGGCCGGTGGCGTTCTGGGTGGTCGCCTTCGAGATGTCCGATTGCAGCTTCGGCAGCGCCGCGCGGGACGGGGAGGTCCAGGCGAGGGTGGAGATGTAGG
>JAEZMT010000381.1 GCA_023442085.1 Pseudomonadota bacterium
CCGGCGCGCCGGGCACCAGCGCCACTTCGATGCGCCCGTCCTCCACATGCACCGGGCGCAGCTGCGTCTCGATGCCGTGCTTCAAAGCGAGGTCGCGACGGGCCGCGGCGAGGGCCGCCACATCGGCGAGGCTACCGAGGCGCGGCCCTTCCGCGGGCAGCGCTGCGCGGGCATCGGTGCGGATCTCCGCGCGGGGCTGGGGCCGGGCTTCCGCCGGGCGGGGGCCGAGGGAGAGGCGCGGGCCACCGCCGCCGCCGCCACCGCCGGACGGCATCGATGGCGCAGAAGGCGCGGGGGCCGGCTGATCCTTCAGCCGCCGTAGCGCCTCGTCCGGGGTCGGCAGGTCGGCGGCATAGGCGAGGCGCACCAGCACCATCTCGGCCGCCTGGGCTGGCTTGGGCGCCTGCTGCACCTCGCCGATGCCCTTCGAGAGCATCTGCCAGGCGCGGGCCAGCACCCGCATGGAGAGCCCCTGCGCCATCTCGGAGCCGCGCACCCGCTCGGCCTCCACCAGCGCTGCGTCGTCGGCCGCATCGGGCACGATCTTCAGGCGGGTGACGAGATGGGTGAAATCAGCGAGATCGGTGAGGATGACGGCGGGGTCGGCGCCGGAATCGTACTGGTCGCGGAATTCCGCCAGCGCCCGGGCGATCTCGCCCTTCATCAGCGCCTCGAACAGGTCGATCACGCGCCCCTTGTCGGCGAGGCCGAGGAGGCGCCGCACCTCGTCCGCGCCCACCGTGCCGCCGCCGTGGGCAATGGCCTGATCCAGCAGGGACAGGCTGTCGCGCACCGAGCCCTCGGCCGCGCGCGCGACGATGGACAGCGCCTCCGGCTCGATGGTGACGCCCTCGCGCGCGCAGATGCCGGAGAGGTGCGCGGCCAGCGTGCCCGCCTCCACCCGGCGCAGGTCGAAGCGCTGGCAGCGAGACAGCACGGTGACGGGCACCTTGCGGATCTCGGTGGTGGCGAAGATGAACTTCACATGCTCCGGCGGCTCCTCCAGCGTCTTCAGCAGCCCGTTGAAGGCCGCCGTGGAGAGCATGTGCACTTCGTCGATGATGTAGACCTTGTAGCGCGCCATCACCGGGCGGTAGCGGGCGCTCTCGATGATCTCGCGGATGTCGTTGATGGAGGTGTTGGACGCGGCGTCCATCTCCATCACGTCCACATGGCGCGATTCGATGATGTCGCGGCAGTGCTTGCCCATCACCGCAAGATCAAGGCTCGGCCCGCCGGGGGCGCCGTCCGCCGGCTCGTAGTTCAAGGCTCGGGCGAGGATGCGGGCGGTGGTGGTCTTGCCGACGCCACGCACGCCGGTGAGGATATAGGCCTGCGCAATCCGCCCCGAGGAGAAGGCGTTGCGCAGGGTGCGGACCATGGCCTCCTGGCCGATGAGGTCCGCGAAATTCTGCGGGCGATATTTGCGCGCCAGCACCCGATAGGCGCCGGGAGAGGCCTCGGCGGGCGCTGTCTGGGCGGGCGCCGGGGCAGCAGGCGTCGGCGCAGCCTCGGGCAGGCCGAGGTCGAAGCCCGGTCCGTCCTGCTGGTCGTCGATCTGCTGCTCGTCGCTCATCTGGCCGCCTTCGGGACCGTCGCTGGCCCTCCCCATACATAGCATCGCGCGCCCGCACGTCGATGGGCGGGGCGGCAAATCCCCGCCGTCCACGGGGGCCGGGAGAGAAGGCTGGCGTCCCGCGCGTCGGCGTGCTTACACCGGGACGCCACCCATCGCGGACGCCATCGTGCCTCAGCCCTCCCCTTTCATCGTCATCGTCGGTGCCGGCCCGGCCGGTCTCGCGGCCGCGGAGGTGCTGTCGGCGTCGGGGATGCGGGTGGCGCTCTATGACCGCATGCCCTCCGCCGCGCGGAAATTCCTGATGGCGGGGCGCGGCGGGCTCAACCTCACCCATTCCGAGCCGGCCGACGCGTTCCTCGCCCGCTACGGCACGGCCGCAGAGCGCCTCGCCCCCGCGCTGGCCGCTTTCCCGCCGCAGGCACTGCGGGATTGGGCGGCGGGGCTGGGGGAAGAGACGTTCGTCGGCTCCAGCGGCCGCGTCTTCCCGAAAAGCTTCAAGGCCTCCCCTCTTCTGCGCGCCTGGCTGGGCCGGCTGGCGGCGAACGGCGTCACCTTCCATCCCCGCCACGACTGGCGGGGCTTCGACGCTGCCGGTGCCCTGCTGTTCGAGACGCCGGACGGCCCTTCCGAGGTGAAGGCGGACGCCGTCATCCTCGCCCTCGGCGGCGCCTCCTGGCCGCGGCTGGGAGCGGATGGCGGCTACGTGCCGGCGCTGCGGGCCCTCGGCGTGGAGGTGAAGGATTTCGTGCCGGCCAACATGGGAGTCGTCGTCCCGTGGTCCGAGGTTTTCCGCCAAAAATTCGCCGGTACGCCGCTGAAGCGCATCGCCCTCACCTTCAACGGCGTGACGGTCAAGGGCGAGGCCATGGTGAGCGCGGCGGGGCTGGAAGGCGGGGCCGTCTACGCGCTTTCCGCGCCCCTCCGGCAGGCGCTGGTGGACGGCCCCCTGACGCTGCACATCGACCTTCGGCCCGACCTCGATGGCGCGGAACTGGCGCGGCGGCTCGGCGGCGGGCCGGGAAGCGCCTCCCTCTCCACCTTCCTGCGCAAGGCGGCGGGGTTGGCGCCGGTGGCGGTGGGGCTCATCCGGGAAGCGACCGGAACGGGACGGCCCGATCCCGCGGCCCTCGCCCGTCTCATCAAGGCGCTGCCGCTGACCGTGACGGGCCATGCCGGGCTGGAACGGGCCATCTCCTCCGCCGGTGGCATCGCCTGGGAGGGCATCGACACCGACTTTTCGCTCCTCGGCCTGCCGCCCCACCTCCCGCCGGTCTTCGTTGCCGGCGAGATGCTGGATTGGGAGGCACCCACGGGCGGCTACCTGCTTCAGGCGGTCATCGCCACCGGCCGGGCGGCCGGAGTTGGCGCAAAGGCGCGCCTCAGAGCTCGCGCCGATCTGATTGCCTCGCAATCAGATCGGATCACGCGTTCTCTATCTTAGAATGAGAGGGCGATTCACCGATCAAGTTGTTTCAACTTGATCGAATCGCGCTCTAACCGCTGAAGCCGCCGTTCGCGAGATACTCCGCCTCTTCCGGCGTCGTTTCGCGGCCGAGGATGACATTGCGATGGGGGAAGCGGCCGAAGCGGTCGATGCACTCCTGGTGGATGAGGGCATAGCGCACACCCTCCTCCTGCCCCAGCGCCTCATAGAGTGCGACGCATTTCGCCTGCATAGCCGCGTCCTCGGCATGCATGAAGGGCAGGTAGAAAAAGCTGCGCAGTGCGTCCGGAATGGACGGGTCCCTGTCGAAACCGCGATCCACCGCTTTCTCCGCCGCCGCCAGCGCCATGGCATCGGTGGCGAAGGCCCGGGGCGTGCCCCGGAACACATTTCGCGGCACCTGATCCAGCAGGATGATGC
>JAEZMT010000319.1 GCA_023442085.1 Pseudomonadota bacterium
GCACATGACCTTCCATCTGGGCGGCGGCGCGGGCGGGCTCGGCCAGTTCATGCACCACCTGCTGCCGGCGGTGGAGACGTGGTGGGACGACCTCGGCGCCCCGGCCATGACGCCGGATCTTCAGGCGGCGCTGGTGGCAGGCGTGGAGGCCGAGGCCGCCGGCCGCTCCATGACGGAGCTAGCGCAGCGGCGCGATGCGCTGCTCACCCAGATCGTCGCCCTCAAGCACGCCGCCGGCGTGCGCGACGAGCAGGCCGCGATCAGCGCGCGGCTGGACGAGGCGCTGGAGGAGAGCTTCCCCGACAGTGACCCCATCGCCGTGCGCGGCGACGACTGACGAGAGCCGAAAAGAAAAGGACGCCGCGAGCCCGAGCCCGCGGCGTCCTTTTCTGTTTTCATCCTAACCCGCCGCACGCGTGCGGCGCAGAGGGATCAGGCGAGCGACTTGATCGCGGCCTTGCCGGCGTAGCGGGCGGAGTCGCCCAGCTCCTGCTCGATGCGCAGCAGCTGGTTGTACTTGGCGGTGCGGTCCGAGCGGGCCAGCGAGCCGGTCTTGATCTGCCCGCAGTTGGTGGCCACCGCGAGGTCGGCGATGGTGGAATCCTCGGTCTCGCCCGAGCGGTGGGACATCACGGCGCGATAGCCGGCCTTGTGGGCCATTTCCACCGCGTCCAGCGTCTCGGTAAGGGAGCCGATCTGGTTGACCTTCACGAGGATGGCGTTGCCCACGCCGTCCTTGATGCCGCGCGACAGGCGCTCGACATTGGTGACGAAGAGGTCGTCGCCCACCAGCTGGCACTTGGAGCCGATGGTGTCGGTGAGGAGCTTCCAGCCGGCCCAGTCGTCCTCGGCCATGCCGTCCTCGATGGTGACGATGGGATAGCCCGCGACGAGCTGAGCCAGATACTTCACCTGGGCCTCGATGTCGCGCACCTTGCCCTCGCCCTCATAGTGATAGGCGCCGTCCTTGAAGAACTCGGTGGAGGCGCAGTCGAGGCCGATGAACACGTCCTCGCCCGGCTTGAAGCCGGCCTTCTCGATGGCGCCCATCACGAAGTCCAGCGCCGCCTCGGCGGAGGCGAGGTTGGGGGCGAAGCCGCCCTCGTCGCCCACGTTGGTGTTGTGGCCGGCGCTCTTCAGGCCGCTCTTCAGCGTGTGGAAGATCTCGGCGCCCCAGCGCAGGCCTTCCGCGAAGGAGGAGGCGCCGGCGGGCAGGATCATGAATTCCTGGAAGTCGATGGGGTTGTCCGCATGGGCGCCGCCGTTGACGATGTTCATCATCGGCACTGGCAGCACGCGGGCGTTCACGCCCCCCACATAACGGTAGAACGAGAGGCCGCTCGCCTGCGCGGCGGCCTTGGCCACCGCCAGCGATACGCCGAGAATGGCATTGGCGCCGAGGCGGGCCTTGTTGGGGGTGCCGTCAAGACCGAGCAGCACCGCATCGATGTGGGCCTGATCCTCGGCCTCGTAGCCGCCAACGGCGTCGAAGATCTCGCCGTTCACCGCATCCACGGCCTTGGAGACGCCCTTGCCGAGATAGCGGCTCTTGTCGCCGTCGCGCAGCTCCACCGCCTCGTGGGCGCCGGTGGAGGCGCCGGAGGGGACCGCTGCGCGGCCGAGGGAGCCGTCTTCCAGCACCACGTCCACCTCGACGGTGGGATTGCCACGGCTGTCGAGGATCTCGCGGCCGATGATATCGACGATGGCGGTCATGAAGGTTCCTTCCCTTGATATCCCACGGCGGCGAGCGGCGGCGGCCTGATGGCTGCCATCGGGACCGTGACGGCCCCTTCACCCTTCAACCTCGCCCGCCCCCGGGAATGGAAGGCGAGGCGCCCTCCAGGCGCCGTGCTTCTAGCGCGAACCTTCGCGGATGCGAAGGGGCTTGATCGCAAACAGGTGATCGGTCGCAAAACCGCCCGACGGCGGTTGAACATTGCCGGCCCGAAAGCTATGCCGCCGATCCATTCCCAAGGAAGCGTGATGACCGACCGCCCGTTGCAGCTTGGCGCCCTGAGCGCCCTGCCCCCGTCGCCCGAGGAGGCGGTGCTCGACCGCGTGCCCAATCCCCACCCCGATGCCGATTATGTGGCGCGCTTCACCTGCCCGGAATTCACCTCGCTCTGCCCGGTGACGGGCCAGCCGGATTTCGCGCATCTCGTCATCGACTACGTGCCGAACCTGCACCTCGTGGAATCCAAGTCGCTCAAGCTCTATCTCGGCAGCTTCCGCAACCATGGCGCGTTCCACGAGGATTGCACGGTTGCGGTGGGCAAAAGGCTGGTGACCCTGCTGGAGCCGCGCTTCCTCCGCATCGCCGGCTATTGGTATCCGCGCGGGGGCATTCCCATCGACGTGTTCTGGCAGACCGGAAAGCTGCCCGAGGGCGCCTGGCTCCCCGACACGGGGGTTGCGCCCTATCGCGGTCGCGGGTGAAGCTGGGGCGGTCGGCCGCATGAAGAGGGCCGCGGGGGGGATGAACGACGCCGCTGCGGGCCGGGGAGCCGCGCAGCGCCGGCAACCCGAGGGCATCAGCATGCCGAAGCTCATCGTGACCAATGGCGACAGCGCGGCCGACCGCCTGCGCGAGGCGGGGATCAAGGGTCATATCATCCCGTGGCGGGACATGCTGCATGACGGGCCAGTCCCCGCCGCCACCAGCCTCGACGACGTGTCGGACGTGCGCGCCGACTTCCTCTCCTCCGCCCTCGGTCTGCCGTTCGACGAGGTGCGGGCCGATTTCGCCCATCGCGACGCGCAGATGGAAGTGCATTCGGCCTATGGCGAGGTGGAGCTGTGGTTCGAGCACGACCTCTACGACCAGCTCCAGCTCATCCAGATCCTCGATTACCTCGCCCATGAGCCCGAGCGCATGGGGGTGAGCCTGGTGCAGGCCTCCCACTATCTCGCCGTGATGGAGCTTGAGGACCTGCGCGCCCTCGAAGCGCAGCGCGCGCCGGTCACCCATCTCCAGATGGAGACCGCCCGGGAGGCGTGGGAGGCCTTCACCGCGCCGACGCCGCGTCCGCTCTCGACCTTCCTCGAGCGCCCGCACGAGGCGCTGCCGCATCTCGCGCCCGCCCTCGCGCGCCTCGTCTGCGAACTGCCGGCGCCGGCCAGCGGCCTGTCGCTCACCGAGGAGCGGATGCTGCGGCATCTGTCCGCCGGGCCGATGAAGGTGGCGCACCTCTATGCGGCCGTGCATTCCATGGATCAGGCGCAGTTCCTGGCCGACCTGCCCTTTTTCCTGCGCCTGGATGGGCTCGCCTTCGCCCATGAGCCGCTCATCACGGGCTTGCCCTTCCGCTCCAGCGAGGCGCCGAGCCTGAGTTTCACCCCCGGTGAGGGCAGCGCGGCGGAACGCAGCTACCGGGCCTATGCCGCCGCCGAAGTGTCCCTGACCCCGGCCGGGGCCGCCGCGCTCAAGGGCGCCTTCGACCACGCAGCCAACAATGCCGTGGAGCGGCACCTCGGCGGCACGCGCATCTGCGCCGGCGCCATGTGGCGCTACGACCGGACGGCGGGGCGGCTGGTGCTGCCGAACTGACGGGCGCCGTGCGGCTCAGCCCGCCTTGTCTTCCTCGGCGACCTGCTCGCTGTGGGCCTTGAAGGCAGCGAAGGCGACCACCGTCAGCGGCGTCGCCAGCACCACGCCCAGCGCGCCGAAGATGCTGCCGAACGCCACCACCGCGAACAGCGTCACCGCCGGCGGCAGCGACACCATGCGCTGCTGGAGCAGGGGCGTGATGATGTTGCTCTCCGCCTGCTGAACGCCGACGAAGACGAGCAGCGTCCACAGGCCGGTGTCCGCGCCCATGGTCAGCGCGATCAGCACGGCCGGGGCGGCAGCCATCACCGGGCCGATCATGGGCACGAATTCGGCGAGGCCGGCAAACAACGCGAGCGCCAGCGCGGACGGCACGCCCACGATGGTGAGGCCGATGAAGGTGAGCACGCCCACCACCACCATTGCGATGAGCTGCGCCTTCAGAAAGTGCCGCAAATCTTCCGATACCAGAGCCAGCCGCCGGTCCGCCGCCGCGCGCTCGGATGGCCGCCACAGGGACAGGAACATGCGGCGGTAGAGATCCGGCGAGACCGCGAAATAGATGCCGCCGACCACCACGAGAAAGGTGCCCAGCACCACCTGAAACAGGTTCGACGTGAACCCCTGCACGAACGAGAGCACGGTCTCGCCGGAGGGGGCCGCCGCTTCCGCCCGCTTCAGGAGGTCATCGCTCATCCCCTCCAGATGGAAGCGCTGCTCGAAGGCGGTCCAGGCGGTGGGCAGTTCGTTCACCAGCTGCGTCACCTGGGTCTGGATGGTCGAGCCGAACAGATAGAGCGCCAGCCCAAGCCCGCCGAAGACGATGATGCCCACCGGGATCACCGCATAACGCTCGGGAAAGCGCGTCCATTTGGCGAACGGCTCGGCGAGCGCGTGGAGCGCGAGCGAGACGAGGCAGGCGGCGAACACCTGGAGGATCACGTCGTAGATCTTCCAGGATAGCCAGCCGAGGGCGATGACGATGCACGCAATGGCCACGCGGCGTGCCACATCCCGGTCCGAAATCATGCTGCCCCCGATGCGCGGACGTTCGACGCGACTGCGGCTTCATACCGCGAAACCATGACGCCCGCACAGTGACGCAGGCAGGGGAGCCTCAGAACGGACGGAACACCGCCCGCACGAGGTCCAGGGTGCGGCACGCCGCCTTGTCGTTCGGATCGGCCATGAGGCGCTGCATGGCGTCAAAGGTCTGCCCGGCGAGCAGGCCGCGCCAGCTGGTGCGGGAGGGGGGCGGCAGGGCGTGATGGCGCAGGCCGGGCTTGAGCGTGCCGTCGATCTCCGCGAAGCTTTCGGCGGACAGCTGCGGCCACGGCTCGCCAAGCTGCCGCGCGGCGCGGTCCATGGTGCCGCGCCAGTCCGCCATCAGGCCGTCGAAGGAGATAACGGTGCGCGGCATCCCGCGCGTCGCGATCTCCGAATCGAGCGTGTAGCGCAGCCAGATGCCGAGCCCCTTGCCGAGATCGAACTTGTCACGCTTGGTGATGGAGGCCGCCACCTC
>JAEZMT010000320.1 GCA_023442085.1 Pseudomonadota bacterium
TCGGTGCCGGGCGTCCACTTGGTGACGCGGTAGGCGCCCGAGCCGGCGGTGTTCTGCTTGGTGTATTCGAGGCCCCAGGGGTCCTTCTCGGTGGCGTTCTTCTTCACCAGCTCGGAATTGATGACGCACGGCACGATGACCGCAAGATCCGGGATGGTCAGGCGATCCTTGCGCAGGAAGTCCACGCGCACCGTGTGGTCGTCAACCACCACGAACTGCTCGGGCTTCTCCAGCGAGCCGGCTTTCATCTGGAAGGTGGGAAACCCGCCCACGGAGACGGCGCGGTCCAGCGACCACTTCACGTCCTTGGCGGTCACCGGCGTGCCGTCCTGGAAAGTCGCGTTCTTCTTCAGCTTGAAGGTGACGGACATGTCGCCGATGTTCATGTCCTCGGCCAGCTCGCCCTTGAGCTTGTCGCGGTCATAGTAGCGAACGCCCTCCTTCTCGGTCATCTCGTGGGTGATGAGCCGATCGTAGGTGTTCCAGCTCGCCTCATAGCCGGGCACGTTGGTGCCGACGCCATGGATGTCGAGATTGTTCGGGCCGCTCTCCGAGACGATCAGCAGCGTCTCGTTGCGGGCCTGCGCCTTCGCCGGCGAGAACACCGCTGGAGCGGCGACGCTGGTGCCGGTCGCGACGGCTGTGGCGGAGGCGGATTTCATGAATTCGCGGCGGTTCATCAGCGACGTCCCTGTGGTGGTGGTCGCCTAATGCCATTCAAGCCGCGTGCCAATTGCATACAGTTTTTGAAATTAAACGCAAATTCAATGAACTAGCCACATCACACCACCGAAAACACCGCGGTGTAAAGCGATCAATGACCATTATATGTGCAATAATGTGCGCATTGTATGCAATTAGATGCGCATGACTGCGGCAACGCTTGCCCAGCACGTGGCCAGCAGCCCTTCGGAAAGATCAGGAGGGCATGACGTCCGGGCCGGCCGACGGCGCCGCGACGCGCTCGGCCTTCCAGGCCCTCATCTGGCGCCGATAGCGCACGGTGGAGACCGGCAGCAGAGCCAGATAGAGGATGGTGCAGACGGAAAGCACGATCCAGGGATAGCTCGCCAGCAGCGCGAAATAGATGGCCACGGCCACGAACAGCGGCAGCACCATATCCCGCCGCACCCGCCGCCCCAGCGTCTTGCCGGACCAGGCGGGCACCGTCGAGATCATCAGGAAGGCGATGGCGAGGCAGTAGACGAGCGCGATCAACGCACTCACCCGCCCGTGCGGCAGGCCGATCAATTCCAGATAGACCGGCAGCAGCACGGTGATGGCTCCCGCCGGTGCCGGGATGCCGGTGAAATAGTCCCCGGCGAAGGGCGGCTTGTTCGGGTCGTCCAGCATGACGTTGAAGCGCGCGAGGCGCAGGGCCGCGCAGATGGCGTAGGCGAGCGCGGCGATCCAGCCGAACGAACCGGCCTCGTTGAGGCCCCAGAAATAGAGCATCAGCGCCGGAACGCAGCCGAAATTGACGAAATCCGCGAGGCTGTCCAGCTCCGCCCCGAAACGCGAGGTGCCCTTGAGCGCCCGCGCCAGCCGCCCGTCCACCCCGTCGAGGATGGCGGCGAACACGATGGCCGCCAACGCCAGCTCGATCCGCTCCTCGATGGCGAGGCGCACGGCGGTGAGACCGGAGCACAGGGCCAGCAGTGTGACGAGGTTGGGCAGCAGCACCCGGATCGGCACCTTGCCGATGCTGCCGCCAAGACGCGGCCGGGGGCGGCCTTCGGGATCGAACGGGGGAAAGGGCGTTTCCATCAGCTCACCCGGTAGGCGGTCTCGCGCTGCTGCGGCTGGGAGAGATCGCACAGGACGGTCTCGCCTGCCACCGTCAACTGGCCCTCGCTGACCAGCACACGTGAGCCCACGGGCAGATAGACGTCCACGCGCGAGCCGAAGCGGATCAGGCCGAAGCGCTCGCCGGCACCGATGGATTCGCCCTCGCGCACGAAAGAGACGATGCGGCGCGCCACGAGGCCGGCGATCTGCACGCAGCCCACCCGGCAGTAGGGAGTGGAGATGATGAGGCCGTTGCGCTCATTGTCCTCGCTCGCCTTGTCGAGGTCGGCATTGAGGAAGAGGCCCGGCTTGTAGGCGATACGCTCGATGCGTCCCGTCACCGGCGCGCGGTTCACGTGGACGTTGAACACGTTCATGAAGATCGACACGCGCAGCAGAGGCTCGTCGGAGAGATCCAGCTCCCGCGGCGGCCGCGCCAGACCCACCTGAGAGATGCGGCCGTCCGCTGGCGCGATCACGAGGCCCTCGCGCACCGGCGTCACGCGCTCCGGATCGCGGAAGAACAGCGCGGTCCAGATGGCGAGGCCGAAGCCGATCATGCCGAAGAAGGTGGAGAAGGCGAACAGCACGAGCGCGATCACGACCGCGATCGCGATGAAGGGATAACCCTCGCGATGGACGGGAACGAGCGTCTTGCGGATGCTGGCAATGATCGACAACAGCTTACTCCAGGGCGCACCGGTCGGCGCCGGCCGGCGCCGCGGCGCCAGAAGTCACGTTTCCATCGGCGCCGGGACGCCGAGGTTTGCGCACAGGTAGTCAGCCGCCGGCCCGCCGTCAAATGGCGGAACGCCGCTCTTCCTCATGGTCCGCACGCCGGAAGGCGCCGGGGCTCGCGCCTGTCCATTTGCGGAAAGCCCGGTGGAAGGCGCTTGGTTCGGAAAATCCCAGCTCCGCCGCGATCTCGCCGACCGGCCGGTCGGTGCCCCTCAGCAGATCCTCGGCCTTCACCCGGCGCAGGTCGTCCTTGATGTCGCGATAGGCAGTTCCCTCCTCCGCCAGCCGCCGCCGGAAGGTGGAGGCCGGCAGGCGCAGCTGGCGGGCGAGGTCCTCGAAGGAGGGCCAGGCCGCGGCCGGCTGCTCCCGCAGACGCGAACGGACCCGCGCCGCCAGCCCCTCGTCGTGCCGGTAGCGCACAAGGATATTGGCCGGCGCGCCTCTGAGAAAGTCCCGCAGCGCCCGCTCGCTCCGGTGGGCCGGCAGCTTCAGGAAGGCGGCATCGAAGGCAAGCCGACTGTCCGGCGCATCGAACCGGACCGGCGCCCCAAAGAACAGACGGTAATCGGCCCCGTGATCCGGCGGTCCGCAGCGGAAATCCACCTGCCGAAGCGGGATGCGCCGGCCCACCAGCCAGCAGGTGATACCGTGAAGGATGATCCAGTAGGTGCGATAGGCGAAGGCCGAGCGCGCCGCGCCCCGGTCGGCCAGCACCACCGACGCAAGGCCATCGCAGACGACGAGTTCGCCCATCGGATCCTCCAGCACCACACGCAGAAAGCGCAGCGCCCGCCGCAGGGCCCGTTCCAGCGTTCCCGCGCCCATTAGGGCATGACAGAGCAAGGTAAAGCTGCCGCAGCGCATGGGACGGGCGGCCAGGCCGAAGAACTCGTCATCCAGCGCCTCGGCCGCCGCCGTCCACAGCGCGCCATATTGCTCCGCCGAGACCGCCTCCGTCACCGGCAGCACCAGCCCGGCCCGTGCGAGCACCGGACCGGCGTCGATCCCTTGGGCCGCAAGGCAATCAAGAGCATCGTCCACAAAGGTGCCGGAAATCATGCGCCGTTCCACGGCGTGCTCCCTCATGGTAAAAACGCTCACATCAATAGATCGCTCCTGTCATCGAATGTCACTCGGCTTTTCTGCTAGAGGAGATGCAACGGCCGCCCAAGCGGCGGCAAGTCTCCCTGGGAGGGGCACCATGAAGATCGAAGGG
>JAEZMT010000336.1 GCA_023442085.1 Pseudomonadota bacterium
ACCTCGGCAAGGATGGACAAAGCGAGAAAATCCATTCTAACGCCTCGGGATATAATCCTTATCCGCGGACCGTATCACACTCCTGCCCGGAAGCCGGTAAGTTCGCTCGTGACGAACAGCGTTCTACCGGACGCGCCAAGTAATCTCGTCTCACACCTGACAATAGCCGATGGTGCCGGATGGCTCGCCGGCTGCACGGACTTCCCGTGTGGCGCGCCTCAGCCTGCCCTGCATCGGCAAGGAGGCGCCGATGCCGACATCCGCGTTCACGCCCTCACCGCCTGTGATCGACACATGCCATGACTGACATTCGCCACCACACCGTCCGCGCCAATGGCATCCGCCAGCATTTCCTGGAGGCGGGCTCGGGCGCACCGGTCGTTCTCCTCCACGGCTTCCCCGAGACCAGTTTCGCGTGGCGTCACCAGATCCCGGTGCTCGCCGAGCGCTTCCGCGTCATTGCCCCCGATCTGCGCGGGTATGGCGAGACCGACAAGCCGGCCGCCGGCTACGACAAGCGGACCATGGCAAACGATCTCGTGGAGCTCCTCAAGAGCCTGGACATCGGAAAGATCGCGCTGGTCGGCCATGACCGCGGCGCGCGCGTCGCCACTCGCTTCGCCAAGGACCATCCGGAACTTCTCGACCGGCTGGTGGTGATGGACAACGTGCCAACCCGCATCGTCGCGCGCTCCATGAATGCGCAAATCGCAAAGGCATATTGGTTCTTCATGTTCCACCTCGTGCCCGACCTGCCCGAGGCGCTGATCGCCGGGCGCGAGGACCTCTGGCTGCGGCACTTCTTTTCGGACTGGTGCTTCAATCCGCATGCGATCAGCGGCGCGGATTTCGAGGCCTATGTCGCCGCCTATCGCGCACCCGGGGCGGTGCGGGGTGCCATGTCCGACTACCGCGCCAATGCCGAGGACAATGCTCAGGACCTCGTCGACGCGGATGTGAAGATCGCCTGCCCGGTCCTTTCGCTTTGGGGGGTCGACTTCGGCGCCGTGGGCAAGACCTTCGACATGGCCCAGGTGTGGTCCGAAATGGCCAGCGACCTCAAGGCCGTACCGATAGATCGCTGTGGCCATCTCCCGCACGAGGAACAGCCCGACATCGTCAACCGCCTCCTCCTCGACTTCCTCGACGGCTGGCGCGCCTGAAGCGCGCCACGACCGCGACCCATCCATGCTGAAAGGACCACTTCCATGACCACCATCCCCAAGGGCGTTACCGTCGTCCTCGTCCACGGCGCTTGGGCCGACGCCTCCAGCTGGCGGCTCGTCATTCCCTATCTCCAGCGCGAGGGCATTGATGTTGTCGCGGTGCAGAACCCGACCACTTCGCTGGCTGACGATGTCGCTGCCACCCGCCGCACGCTCGACAGCATCGACGGCCCGGTCGTGCTGGTCGGCCACAGTTGGGGCGGCACGGTGATAACCGAGGCCGGCAACCATCCGAAGGTGAAGGCGCTCGTCTATGTCGCCGCCTTCGCGCCCGATGCCGGCCAGTCGACCGGCGACCAGGTCGGCGCCCATCCTGCCCCGCCCGGCCTCGGCGGCGTCACCCCGTTCGGCGAGGGCTTCCTCAAGATGAGCGAGGCGAGCTGGATCGCCAATGTCGCGCAGGACCTGCCCGAGCAGGACGCGCGCGTGCTCGCCGCCGTCCAGACCCCGCTGTCGCTCACCACCTTCAGCGACAAGGTCAGCACGCCGGCCTGGGCCGACCGCCCCAGCTGGTACATCGTGTCAAGCCAGGACCGTGCCGTGAGCGTGGAGCTGCAGCGCGAGCTCGGCCGGCGCATCAATGCCCATACCGTGGAGCTGGTCGCGAGCCACATGTCGCTGCTGTCGTTGCCGCAGGCCGTCGCCAACATCATCCGCGACGCCGTGAACGACGTTTCGGAAGGTTGAGGGAGCGGGTGGCGTGTGCACCTTGGCGCGGAGAGGGCGGGAGTCCGTTCAACCTCATGCCCTTCCTCTCCATGCTGGCCAACAGGGTCCACGGCATCCCTCTGTGGCATTGCCTCGACCTGCAGGAAGACTGGCACAGCCTGCCCGACATCGCCCGGCAGATCGAAGTCGATGCGACCGGGCTTCACCCCTGTGACGGCCGGGGCAAATGGGGCGGGCAGGGTAAGGCTTCGCTCTTTGGGGACCTAACGTTTTGCGCCTATCTGCTGGACTTTGGAGCTCTCGTCGTCCCTTTTCGGCGCCGCCTCTCCCGAAACGCCAGTTACGCCAATCATACCTCACATCTGGAGCTCACCTAATGCCCGAGATGAAGCGGGAGGTTGCGGTCTGCTTCGCCGCCCCAGCGGGGTATCGACGAAACATGCCCCGGTCCTGCGTACAGCCCGCCGCGGCAGGCGCTCGAGCAAACAGGGGCACGCATCTCGGGCCATTCCATGAGCAGCATAACCTCGTCACTGTTCCTGGGGGCCTGTCCCTGCTGCCGCCTGCACAATTCCTGTTTTCACAACAGAATTCCCTGATCCAATTTGCTGTTAACTTTCAAAAATGTCGCATGATTGTAATATTATTTCGATATCAAAAAAGCATAATGTAGCGTGTATTGAGCAAAACTACATGAAAAATAATGTGAGTCATGCATTATAGCGAAGATAGATTAGATGCTTAATGCTCTCTCTACCAGATATCTATTTCCGAACGTCCCCGAACACTCTGTAATGCAATGCTCATAAGGCGTTTCGCGAACCTTTGAGTTCCTCTTCATCTTGCAATGCACCCCGACAGCGCAGCTTTGCGTTAGGCGAGCGTGGGCTGAATCCGTTGGTTCAGTCCGCCCCAACGCTGGCCCCTAGCGCCGCGCCCTGAAACGCGGCATTCAATTCCTGCAAGGCTTGCCCGGAAGCCCGCCCGAAGGAGCGGGCCGAGGAGGAGAGGCGCAGGTGCGGAAGGAACCGCGACGGGATCTGATGCGGCGCATGGCGTCGGCCATCCTGCGGCCGCTGCTTTGCAACCGGGCCGGCCGTGTCCTGGGCATGGCGGCAGCCGCGGTCATCGCCACTGCCGCACTCGCCAAGGCGGAAGCCCCGGAGACGCGGGGGGCTGCCCGCCGGGAGCCGGTGCGGATGGTGCTGGACCGGCCCGTCCTGACACTTATCGAAGCCCGCGACCAGTCGTTCGCCGCGCTCATGGGCGCGCCGGGCGCGGCAACACTCGAAGCGCTCAAGGCCGCAAGTCCGCTTTATGCGGACCTCGCGCGCCAGATCGGCGCCGACGTGACGGCGCTGCGGGCGGAGATGGCGGCGAACAAGCGCCCGCTGTTCGAAGTGACGGACGACAATGTGGGCCGCATCATGGACCTGCGCTGGCTCGCCTCGCCCCTCGCCAGCTTCCGCCTCGTGGGCATCGTCAATCGCACCGACCGGCGCGATTTCACCGCGCTGACATCGCAGCCGTCCTGCGGCGAGGTGCGGCTCGTCTATCGCCTCGCCTACCGCTTCCGGCGCGGCGCCACCACGTATGCCTCCCGCCTGCCGGTGAACCTCAATGCGGTGTTCGACGTGCCGGTCCCGGCGGACGCCCCCTGTCCCGACCTCGCCGACCGGTGGACACCGCCGCGTGCCGGCATGGATGCGACCGCCATGGCGGACTGGCTCGCATCCGGTCCCCTCTCCGGCCTTCGCCTTCGGCAGATCGAGGTGAATGCGCAGGTCGTCCGCCTGCCGTCCGGCATGGAGACCGAGCTGGGTGGACAGGCCATCTATCTGATGCGCGTGTTCCGTGCCGAGGGCGACCGGGTGATCCCGAAGCCGCTGGAGAACACGCCGGATGTCGGCCGTCTTGCCGCCGATGCGGCGCTAAAAGCGCGGCTGGTGGAGTATGTGCGCACCCATCTGCCCGGGGTCGACCGCGGCGTCTATCAGATCCCGGACGAGTTCCTCGCCGAGAAGGCCCTCTCGTTCTCGACCTTCGGCAGCGCCCGGCCCGCCAACCATCCCTTCGCCAGCCTGTTCACCGAGGCAGATTTCGCCGGCCTTCCCTATGCGCAATTGTCCTATATCGGCTCTTCCGCCGGACTGATCGCGCGGCTCGATGACGGGACCTGCACCGGATGCCACCAGGGCGCCGCGACGGCCGGCTTCCATCTCATCGGCCATGACGAGCCGGACTCGGCCCCCTTCAACGTCGTGAAGGTGCCCATTTCGCCCCACCTCCATGCCGAGGATGCGCGGCGGCGTGCCTATCTGGCGGCGCTGGCGG
>JAEZMT010000339.1 GCA_023442085.1 Pseudomonadota bacterium
ACGCCAACGGCCACCCCGAGCACATCTCCGCCGCCGTCCCGCCCTACGCGCTGGCCGCCCGCAACGTGCTGCGCGTGACCTTCCAGCGCCAGCCGGTGAGCGACCGCTGCCGTGAGACGCCGCAGGCCTTCCCGGTCTCGGTGCTGCCCACCAGCCATTTCGAGCTGGGCGGCGCTGCCCCGAGCGGCGACTTCCTGGGCGTGATCTCGGCCATGGCCGCGGGCGGCAAGCTGCTCGTGCCGGACTCTTATCTCGCCACCGCCAAGGCGAGCCTGCCGCGCGTGGTGCGCGCCGCCGCCGCGGCGGGCATGCCCGCCGGCACCAGCACCTTCGAGGTGGCGTCCCTGGGCACCCCGTTCCGCGCCACTGGCGGCTTCCTCGCCCTCGATGTTCCGGTCCAGGGCGTGACGGCGAAGGCGAAGGTGGACGGCGACCGTCTCATCGTCGGCACCGACGAGCGGGCCCGCCTGCTCGACATCACCGGCCTCAGGAACGTGGCCCTGGTGCAGGCGGTCCGCGGCGACGATGCCCGCGGCATCCTGTGGCAGAGCATCGGGCCGGTGGCCATGACGCCCGCCAAGCCGGTGCGCCTGTCGAAGGGTGACGTGGCGCTCGTGGGTGTCGACGGCACGCTGACCGAACTCACCGCCTCGGGCGCCGCGCCCGGCACCGTCCGTGTTGCCGACACCGACGGTCCGGCCGGCACCCTTCAGCGCCTGTGGCAGAACTCGTCGGACTGGGGCCTGCCGCTCGGCATCGGTGCGGCCGCCCTGTTCTTCCTGCTGCTCATCCGCGCCTCGCAGGTGCGGCGCCGCGGCAACTGACCGGATCGGGACCGCCCCATGGCACTCTATTGGCCCTTTCTCCTGGCCGATTACATCCGCTTCGTCGAATACGTGGCGGCCGTGGTGGCGGTCATCATCCTGATCTCGTCCATCGACGATCTGTTGGTCGATGCCTGGTACTGGGGGCGGCGGATCTACCGCCGCTTCGTCATCGAGCCGTTCATCCGCCCGCTCACGCCGGCCGCGCTCTACCAGAAGGACGAGCAGCCGCTGGCCATCATGATTCCCGCCTGGCTCGAATCCCCCGTGATCGCGGCCATGATCGAGAACATGGTGAGCGTGCTGGACTACCGGCGCTACGTGATCTTCGTCGGCACCTATCCCAACGACCCCGAGACCATCGCCGAGGTCGAGCGCATGCGCCGGCGCTACAAGCAGCTGGTGCGGGTGGAGACGCGCAATCCCGGCCCCACCAACAAGGCGGACTGCCTCAACACCGTCGTGCGCGCCATCTTCCAGCACGAGCAGATGACCGGCGTGGAGTTCGCCGGGCTGGTGCTGCACGACGCCGAGGACGTGCTGCATCCGCTCGAACTGCGCTATTTCAGCTATCTCCTGCCGCGCAAGGATCTCATCCAGGTGCCGGTGCTCTCGCTGGAGCGCCATTGGTCGGAGCTGGTGGCCGGCATCTACATGGACGAATTCGCCGAATGGCACGCCAAGGACCTCGTGGTCCGCGAGAGCGTCGCCGGGTCGGTCCCGTCCGCGGGCGTGGGCACCTGCTTCTCGCGCCGAGCGATGCTGCATCTCCTCTCGGACGGCACGGGCGAGGTGTTCAACACCGCGAGCCTGACCGAGGACTACGACATCAGCGCCCGCCTCGCCGCGGCGCACATGCAGTCCATCATCGCCCGCCTGCCGGTGGAATACATCGTCAGGCGCGAGAGCCTGTTCGGCTTCGGCAAGGAGAAGGAAATCCTGCTCTCCATGCCGCTGTGCGTGCGCGAGTTCTTTCCCGACACCTTCCGCACCTCCTACCGCCAGAAGGCACGCTGGGCGCTGGGCATCGCCTTCCAGGGCTGGCGCTCCATGGGCTGGCGCGGCAACTGGGCGACCAAATACTTCCTGTTTCGTGACCGCAAGGGCATCGTCACCTCCCTCGTGGCGGTGATGGCCTATGTGGTCGCGGCGCACTTCCTCATCTTCATGGGCGCGGAGAAGCTCGACCTGCTGCCCGCCCGCTATCCTTCGATCTTTGCCACCGAGACCTGGCTGCTCGCGGTGCTGACGGGCAACGCGATCGCCTTCGCGCTGCGGCTGGTGCAACGCTATTATTTCGTCGCCAAGGTCTATGGCTGGGAACAGGGCCTGATGTCCGTTCCCCGCGTGGTGATGGCGAACTTCGTCAATTTCGCCGCCACCATTCGCGCCTGGAAGCTGTTCCTGGGCCACACCTTCTTCGGCCGCCGGATCGTCTGGGACAAGACCGCCCACGACTTCCCCGACGCGCAGGAGCTGGGCCAGCAGCGCCAGCGCCTCGGCGAGCTTCTGCTCACCTGGCAGGCGGTGCTGCCGGAGCATGTGGAGGAGGCGCTGGCCCTGCAGGCCGAGCGGCAGCAGCCGCTGGGGCGCATCCTCGTGTCGCGCGGGTGGCTCGACGAGGAGACGCTGGCGGAGGCCATGGCCTTCCAGTCCAATCTGCCGCGCACCGTGGTCACCGAGCAGATGGTGCGGCAGTTCAACGATCTGCTGCCCATCGACCTGATGGTGCGCCGTCGCGTGCTGCCCATCGGCCGCGATCCGGGCGGGCGCCTGATCGTCGCGGTGCCTTCGCCGCTGGGCGACAAGGCCCTCGAGGAGCTGCGCCGCGCCATCGGCGATGAGCCGCTCCAGCGCATCGCCCGCGAAAGCGAGATCAACGATGGCCTGCGCCTGCTGCGCGGGACCGGCACCGGCAACGCGGATGGCCAGAAGTCGCCGCCGCTGCTGGGCGACCTGCTCTTGGAAAAGGGGCTGATGCGGCGCGAGGCGTTCGAGGCGGCCATGGAGAACTACCGCCCGGACGAGGATGGCCGCATCGGCGAGTATCTCGTGCGCTGTGGCGTCGTGACGGAAGACGCCCTGCGCGCCACGATCCGCGAGCAGGAGCGCCGCGTCGCCGCGTCGCTCGCGCCGGTATGATCCGTTTGTCGACCGGACGGAGAGCTGGCCCGGCACCCTTCGCGTCCGCGCGGCTTTGGTCGCAAGCTGCAATTGGTCGCCTACCGTGGCGCGGCTGAGCCGGCGCGCGGCGCTCGGCCTCGGCGCCGCAGCGGCGGGTGCGGGGCTGGTCGGCGTCGACCTCGCCCTCGTTGCGCGCGACCATCGTCCCGAAGGTCTCATCGACGGGGTGGTCTGGCAGATCCACGGGGGCGCGCTCGATCCCCGCGGCGACTGGGACTTCATCGGCGCCCGGAGCCTGCTTCTGCAATGGCTGGTGGCCGATGGCACCTCATTCGTGCCGCTGCCGGAGCTCGGCCTGAATCTCATCCCCGACGCGCCCAACTGGAAGCGCATCGCCCGCGAGCCCTGGGCGAGCCGGATCATCGCGGGCCTCGCCGGCGATTTCTCCGAGCCCAAGGCGCGGGCCAATGTAGTGGAGCTCGGAGCCCTCTCCGCCAAAGTGGCGCGGCAGAAGCTGCCGTTTCGGCCTGCCGGCTTCTATTTCCCGGTGGAGGCCGACCCCACCTGGAAGGAGGTTTCGCGCATGCGCGAGGCGCTCGCCCCCATTCCGCGCCCGCTCTGGGTCAGCTGCTACGACAATTCCAACGTTGGCCCCGAGGCACTGGCGGACTGGATCGATCTGTGGCTGCCGCACGACGTGGGCCTGTTCTTTCAGGACGGGTGCGGCGTCTACACCCGCACGCCGGAAGCGGCCCGCAGCTATGCGGAGGTGTTGTCCCGCCGCCTTGGGCCGCGTCGCTTCAAGCTGATCGCCGAGGCATTCCGTCCCTCCGGCACCGGCACCTTCCGGGCCGCCACGGCGGCGGAGCTGCTGCCCCAGCTGAAGGCCTATGCGGGCTTCGACGTGTTCGTCTTCGACGGTCCCCATTACGTGGACCGCCTCATCGTTCAGCAGCTGATGGCGGGCTGACGGCCAGGCGCGACCCGCGCGGCGTTTCCTGGCCCCCAAAGCCCGCGCGGCGCCTGAGCGGCCGCCAAAAACCCCGGCTCAGTGCCGGAAGTGGCGCACGCCGGTGAAGACCATGGCGAGGCCGGCTTCGTCGGCGGCGGCGATCACCTCGGCATCGCGCATGGAGCCGCCCGGCTGAATCACCGCCGTGGCGCCCGCTTCCACCGCCGCCAGCAGGCCGTCGGCGAAGGGGAAGAAGGCGTCGGAGGCGACCACCGAGCCCTTGGTGAGCGGCACCGAAAGGCCAGCCGCCTCCGCCGCGTCCAGCGCCTTGCGGGCGGCGATGCGGGCCGAATCCACGCGGCTCATCTGGCCGGCGCCGATGCCCACCGTGGCGAGGTCCTTGGCATAAATGATGGTGTTGGACTTCACATGCTTCGCCACGCGGAACGCGAAGCGCATGTCGGTCAGCTCCCGTTCGGTGGGCTCCCGCTTGGTAACGACCTTCAGGTCGAGATCATCGGCGCTGGCATTGTCGCGGCCCTGCACGAGGAGACCGCCGGCCACGGTCTTCACCGTGAGGCCGGGTGCGCGCGGGTCGGGCAGGCCGCCGGTGAGGAGCAGGCGCAAATTCTTCTTGGCGGCCACCACGGCGATGGCCTCCTCGGTGGCGTCGGGGGCGACGATCACCTCGGTGAAGATCTCCACCATGGCGCGGGCGGCCTCGGCATCCAGCGTCCGGTTCACGGCGATGATGCCGCCGAAGGCCGAGACGGGATCGCAGGCGAGCGCCTTCTTGTAGGCGGCGGCGAGATCCGCGCCCTCGGCCACGCCGCAGGGGTTGGCGTGCTTCACGATCACCACCGCCGCGGTGCGGGCGGGGTGGAACTCGGCCACCGCCTCGAAGGCGGCGTCGGTGTCGTTGATGTTGTTGTAGGAGAGCTGCTTGCCCTGCACCTGCCGGGCGGTGGCGACGCCGGGACGGATCTCGTCGGAGGCGTAGAAGGCGGCCGACTGGTGCGGATTCTCGCCGTAGCGCAGCGCCTCTATGAGCTTGCCGCCAAAGGCGCGGAAGGCGGGCGCCTCTTCCTTCAGCTCGCGAGCGAACCAGTTGGAGATGGCCGCGTCATAGGCGGCGGTGCGGGCATAGGCCTTCTGCGCCAGCTTGCGGCGCAAGGCGAGGCTGGTGCCGCCATGCTCGGCGATCTCGGCGAGGACGGCCTCGTAGTCCACCGCCTCCACCACCACGGCCACGTCGTTGTGGTTCTTGGCCGCGCCGCGGATCATGGAGGGGCCGCCGATGTCGATATTCTCGATGGTTTCCTCGAAATCCGCCTTGCGGGCGACGGTCGCCTCGAAGGGATAGAGGTTCACCACCACGAGATCGATGGGGGCGATGGCATGCTCGGCGAGGGACGCCTGATGGCCGGCATCGGCGCGGATGGCGAGGATGCCGCCATGGACCTTGGGGTGAAGAGTCTTCACCCGCCCGTCCATCATCTCCGGGAAGCCGGTGAGTTCGCTCACGTCCTTCACCGGCAGGCCGGCGTCGGCGATGGCCTTGGCGGTGCCGCCGGTGGAGACCAGCTCCACGCCGTGGGCGACGAGCTTGGTCGCGAACGGCACCAGCCCCGTCTTGTCGGACACCGAGAGGAGGGCGCGGGTCACGGGACGGATGTCGGCGGTCATCGATTGGCTCCGGGAAAAGATTGCCGCTCGCCTAGCACCAATGGCCGCACATCGCCAGCCGCGCGGGTCTGCGCAGACGCATGGCCGGTATCGGCTGGCGGCATGCGCTGCTGGAAGGGCGCGGCCGCGCGCTTTTCCTGTCGATGCGCGGCTCCGGCGCGCTGACAGGCGCGGCCCCGCCCGATACCGTGCAGCCATGCGCCCGACCGCCACCAACACTGCTGCAAAGACCGCCTCCGAAGAGACGCCCCCGGACGAGGCCACCGCGCCCGCCAAGGCTCCGTCCCCGAAGGCGGACGAGACGCGCGTGACGCCCATGATGGCGCAATACATGGAGATCAAGGCGGCGAACCCGGACAGCCTCCTGTTCTACCGCATGGGGGACTTCTACGAGCTGTTCTTCGCCGATGCGGAGCAGGCCTCGCAGGCGCTGGGCATCGTGCTTACCAAGCGTGGCAAGCATCTGGGCGAGGACATCCCCATGTGCGGCGTGCCCATCGATCGGGCCGAGGAATATCTGCACAAGCTCATCGCCCTCGGCTTCCGCGTCGCCGTCTGCGAGCAGCTGGAGGACCCCGCCGAGGCGAAGAAGCGGGGCGGCAAATCGGTGGTGCGGCGCGACGTCACCCGCCTCGTCACCCCCGGCACCATCACCGAGGACTCCCTGCTCGACGCCCGGCGCGAGAACGTGCTTGCGGCCCTCGCCCGGGTGCGGGCCGGCTCCGGGGCGGACGATTTCGCCTTTGCGATCGCCTTCACCGACATGTCCACGGGCGCCTTCCGGGTGGCCGGTACGACGCGCGCCGCGCTTTCGGGCGATCTCGCGCGGGTGGACCCGGCGGAACTTTTGGTCTCCGACGCGCTCATGGACGACGCCGAGCTGCGCGCCATGCTGCGCGAATTGCCGGCGGTGACGCCGCTGCCGCGCCAGTCCTTCGACGGGGCGGGGGCGGAGAAAAGGCTGGCGGATTTCTACGGCGTCGCCGCGCTGGACGCCTTCGGCGCCTTCTCCCGCGCCGAGCTGATCGCGGCGGCCGCGGTGGTCGCCTATGTGGACCGCACGCAACTGGGCGCCAAGCCGCTCCTCGCCCGCCCGGTGCGGGAGGCGGAGGGCGGCATCATGGCCATCGATGCCGGCACCCGCGCCAATCTGGAGCTGGTGCGCACCACCTCCGGCGACCGGCGCGGCTCGTTGCTTGCGGCGGTGGACCGCACGGTGACGGCGGCCGGCGCACGGCTCCTCGCCCGCCGCATCGCCGAGCCCCTGACCGATCTTGGCGCCATCCGCGCCCGGCACGATGCGGTGGGACACCTGTGCGAGGACGGTACCCTGCGGCGCGCCTTGCGGGAGGCGCTCGCCCGCGCTCCTGACATGGCCCGCGCCGTCACCCGCCTCGCCTTGCAGCGCGGCGGCCCGCGCGATCTCGCGGCGGTGCGCGACGGCCTCGACGGGGCGCTGTCCATCGCCGCACTCATCGGTCCCGACGCGCCGGACGATCTCGCCCGCGCGGCCCGCGCCCTCTCCCGCGCCCCCCATGCGGTGGCGCTGGACCTTGCCTCGGCGCTGGCGGAGAACCTGCCCGTCCACCGCCGCGACGGCGGCTTCGTGCGCGAAGGCTGCGATCCGGAGCTCGACGCCACCCGTGCGCTGCGCGACGAGAGCCGCCGCGTCGTCGCCGCGCTGGAGCGGCGCTATGTGGAGGAGACGGGCGTCCGCGCCCTCAAGATCCGGCACAATGCGGTGCTCGGCTATTATGTGGAGGTGTCGCAGCAGAATTCCGACAAGCTGCGCGAACCGCCGCACGATGCCGTCTTCGTCCATCGCCAGACCATGGCGGGGGCCATGCGCTTTTCGTCGGTGGAGCTGGGCGACCTCGAAAGCCGCATCTCCAGCGCTGGGGAACGGGCGCTGGCGCTGGAGCAGGCCATCTTCGAGCGCCTGTCCGCCGCCATCGTGGCCGAGACGGAAGCCATCCGCGCCGCCGCCGATGCGCTGGCCGAGCTGGATGTGTCCTCGGGCCTCGCGGAACTCGCCGCCACCGAGTCCCATGTGCGCCCGCACATGGAAGAGGGCGTCGCCTTCGCCATCGCGGGCGGGCGCCATCCGGTGGTGGAGCAGGCCCTTGCGAAAGACGGCGGGCCCTTCGTGCCCAACGATTGCGATCTCTCCCCGCCGGAGGGGGACAGGGACGGCCGCATCGTCCTCGTCACCGGTCCGAACATGGCCGGTAAATCCACCTTCCTGCGGCAGAACGCGCTCATCGCGGTGCTGGCGCAGGCGGGGGCCTTCGTGCCGGCGCGGTCCGCGCGCATCGGCGTGGTGGACCGGCTGTTCTCCCGCGTCGGCGCGGCGGACGATCTGGCGCGCGGGCGCTCCACCTTCATGGTGGAGATGGTGGAGACGGCGGCCATCCTCAATCAGGCAACGCCGCGCTCCCTCGTCATCCTCGACGAGATCGGCCGCGGCACGGCCACCTTCGACGGCATGTCCATCGCCTGGGCGAGCCTAGAACACCTGCACGAGGTGAACCGCTGCCGGGCGTTGTTCGCCACCCATTTCCACGAGCTGACCGCGCTCTCCCAGCGCTGCCGCCGCCTCTCCAACGCCACCGTGAAGGTGACGGAATGGCACGGCGACGTGATCTTCCTGCACGAAGTGGTGCCGGGGGCGGCGGATCGCTCCTACGGCATTCAGGTGGCGAAGCTCGCCGGCTTGCCGGAGGCGGTCATCACGCGGGCCAAGGCCGTGCTGGCGGAGCTGGAGGCGGCGGAGCGCGCCTCGCCGGCGCAGAAGCTGATCGACGACCTGCCCCTGTTCGCGGCGCGCCCGAAGCCGGCCGAGAAAACGGCACAGGCCGATCCCGCCGCCGAGGCCGTGCTCGGCGCGCTCGATGATCTTGATCCCGACGCGCTCAGCCCGCGCGAGGCGCTGGATGCGCTGTATCGGCTAAAGGGGCTGCGGAGCGACCACTAGGGTCGCACGGGCGCACCCCTGCCTGCCATCACCGTCAGTTGCTGGTGCCGTCGGACTGGCCGGGGGCCGCCTGCGGACGCTGGAGCAGCTCGCCCCAGGCGGAGAAGGCGTCGTTGAAGGCCTGCTCACCGGCCTGACCCTTCTCGAAGGCGATCACGGCCTTCTTGTTGTTGGTATAGCTCAGGAGCACATCGAGCCACGGATAGGCCTGCAGCAGGGCGACGTTGCGCTGGCGGTCGGCGGCCTTTTCCGAAAGGCCGACCAGGAACAGGGTCGGGTTCACCCGCACGGCGAGGCCGGCGAGGGGCGTGCCGATGGCCTGCTGGTTCGGCTTGGCACGCACCGCATCCACGTTGGCGATGCCGCCGAAGGGGAAGTCGTCCGGCAGCTTGAAGCCGATCTCGATGGTGTGGGAGGCCGGCAGCGTCTGGTCGGTATTGCGCCGGAGCACGAAGGTCATGGCGATCTTGCGCTCGGGAATCGTGAGGTCGCCGCGCAGGCCGATATCGGGCGGCAGGCCCGGCCCGGCATTCACGGTCTCCGTGCGCCAGGTGATGGTGCCCTCGAAGGTCTGCGGCTGGGCGCTGCCGGGGGATTCCTCGATCAACACGGCGCGGGCACTGCCGGAAGCGGTGCCGGGGCGTGGGGTCGGCGCGCGGCGCGCGGCATCGCCGGAGGTCCGGGTCATCCGGTCGGCGGACTTCGCCTGATCGGACGGCGCAGTGCTGGACGCGGCGGGTGCCGCCGCTTGCGGCTCGCCCTCGCTGCTGCCGAAGAAGCGATCGCGGTTGACGACGGCGAACGCGATGCCGCCCAACACCACCAGCGCGAGGATCGCGATCAGCACGAATTTCTTCCAGGAGGCGCCGCCCTCCGAGCTCCCGCGACGGCCGCCGTTGGCGGCGGCGCCGCGGCTGCGGACCTCGCCGCGGCGGAGCGGCGGACGGCGATCGCCTTCGGTCTCGTCCTCGCTGCGCTTGCGGGGCGGCAGGCGGCGGTCGGGCCGGGCCGGCGGCTCGGCGGCGGGCGCGCGATCTTCCGGATCTGCGGCGGACGAGGCAGCCGGGCGGGCGGGCTCCTCGATTGGAGCGGCCGGGGGCTTCGGCGGCTCGAACCGGGCCGGCGGCGGCGGGGGAGCCGCCTCCTCGTCCTCGAACGCCTCGTCTTCGTCGTCGGGCTCGGGCGTATTGTCCTGCTGGGCGAATTCCGCCTCCACCCGGCGGATCGCCTCCTCGAGGCCCATGCGCTCGCGGGTGATCTCGCCTTCGGGCAGCGGCGGGTCCACCCCGCGCAGCTGGCGCATCAGGGCGGTGCGGGCACGATCATAGACGGCGCGCCGGCTCTCCCCGGTCTTCTGGGGCAGGCTGGAGATCGCGCGGACCAGGAGGGGATAGTAGTCAGCCATCGGAGCGGTGAGGTTCCCCTTGAGCCGTCAGATCGTAGCCGTCAGATCGGCATTATGCCTGAAACGGATTATGAACAAGGATCGTGTCGTCGCGTTCCGGGCTGGTCGACAGCACCGCTACTGGACAACCGATCAGCTCTTCCACGCGCCGCACGTATTTCACCGCCTCGGCCGGCAGGTCGGCCCACGAGCGGGCGCCGGCGGTGGAATCCTGCCAGCCTTCCATGGTCTCGTAGATGGGCTCGGCCCTGGCCTGCGCGCCGCTTTCCGCCGGCAGATAGTCGATTTCCTTACCGTCAACCTTGTAGCCGACGCAAACTTTCAACTCGTTAAAGCCGTCGAGCACGTCGAGCTTGGTCAAGGCGATGCCGTGGATGCCGCACGTGCGCACCGTCTGGCGCACCAGCACCGCATCGAACCAGCCGCAGCGGCGGGCGCGGCCGGTGACGACGCCGAACTCGTGGCCCTTGGTGCCCAGCGTCTTGCCCACATCGTCGAGCAGCTCGGTGGGGAAGGGGCCTTCGCCCACGCGGGTGGTATAGGCCTTGGTGATGCCCAGCACATAATCGAGCGCGCCCGGCCCGATGCCGGTGCCGCTGGCCGCCGAGCCCGCCACGGTGTTGGACGAGGTGACGTAAGGATAGGTGCCGTGGTCGATGTCGAGCAGAGCGCCCTGCGCTCCCTCGAACAGGATCTTGCGGCCGTCGCGGCGAGCCTTGTCCAGCAGTTCCCACACCCGGTCCATGAAGGGCAGGACCTTGGGGGCGAGCGCCATCAGCTCGGAGACCAGCGCAGCGCCGTCCACCTCTTCCATGCCGAGCCCGCGGCGGATGAGGTTGTGGTGGGTGAGCAGGCGGTCGACCTTGGCCGGCAGGGTCGCCGGATCGGTCAGGTCCACGAGGCGGATGGCGCGGCGGCCGACCTTGTCCTCATAGGCGGGGCCGATGCCGCGCTTGGTGGTGCCGATGCGCGCGCCTTCCGCAGTGGCGCTTTCGCGCAAAGCGTCGAGCTCGCGGTGCAGCGGGAGGATGAGCGGCACGGTCTCGGCGATGCGGAGCCGGTCGGGGCCGATCTCGACGCCCTGTGCGGCGAGCCGCGCCAGTTCGTCCACCAGCGCCTGCGGGTCGAGCACGACGCCATTGCCGATGACCGACAGCTTGCCGGGACGCACCACGCCGGACGGCAGCAGGGACAGTTTATAGGTGACGCCGCCGATGACCAGCGTATGGCCGGCATTATGGCCGCCCTGGAAGCGGACGACCACGTCCGCCTGCTCGGAGAGCCAATCGACGATCTTGCCCTTGCCTTCGTCGCCCCACTGAGAGCCGACCACGACCACATTGGCCACGCGGTGGTGCCTCCTAACCCGGCGCCGGCGGTTCGGACCTCGCCCGCGCGCACAAAGGAAAGCCCCGGCTCAAGTCCGGGGCGTTACGCAAGCGTCTTACGGGATCGGGGCTTGCGAGGCAAGGTTTGCGGGGCGGACCGCGTGCGCGAGACGGTAGCAGTGGGCGGCATCGTGGCAAGCCGCGCCGGGGAGACCCTTTGGAGCGTTGGCGGGCGGCCCCGGTTCGTGCTCTACCTTCCCCGATGAAGACACCCCGCAGCGCTCCCGCTCCGTCCCGCCGCCCCGGCGGCAGCCCCAAGCCCGTTGCCGCCACCCCCGGCCTGTCCGCCCGCGTCGTCGCCGTCGATGCGCTGGAAGCCGTGCTGCGGCAGGGCGCCGCGCTCGAAGAGGCGCTGGACGGCCCGGCGCTGGAGCCGCGCGACCGGGCGCTCGCCTACCGCATCGTCGCCACCGCCTTGCGGCGCCTCGGGACGCTGCGCGGCGTGCTCGGCAAGCTGATGGAGCGCGGCTTCCCCAAGTCCGCGCCGCGGCTGGAATCGATCCTGCTCGCGGGGGCGACACAGATCCTGTTCATGGACGTGCCGAGCCATGCGGCGGTCGGCCTCAGCGTGGACCTTGCCCGCGCCGATCGCTCCACCGTGGGCTTCGCCGGCCTCGTCAACGCCGTGCTGCGCCGTGTCGCGCGGGAGGGCGAAGCGCTGATGGCCGGCGTCGATCCCGATTTCGCCGACACGCCCGACTGGCTGCGCCAGCGCTGGATCAAGGCCTATGGCGTTGAGACCGCGCGCGCCATGGCCGCCATGCATCGCGTGGAGCCGCCGCTCGACATCACCGTGAAGGCCGACCCGGACGGCTGGGCGGGCAAGCTCTCCGGTGAGGTGCTGCCCACCGGCACGGTGCGCATTCTCCAGGCCGGACCGGTGCGCGCGCTGCCCGGCTTCGCGGAAGGCGAATGGTGGGTGCAGGACGCCGCCGCCGCACTTCCCGCCCGGCTCCTCGGCACGGTCGACGGGCTGAAGGTGGCGGACCTGTGCGCCGCCCCCGGCGGCAAGACGGCGCAACTCGTCGCCGCTGGCGCGCAGGTGACGGCCGTGGACCGCTCCGGCGCCCGCCTCACCCGGCTCAGGGACAATCTGGCGCGGCTCGGCCTCTCCGCGACCGTGGTGGAGGGCGATGCCGCGACCTTCGCCGGCGGTCCGTTCGATGCGGTGCTGCTCGATGCGCCCTGCTCGGCCACCGGCACCCTGCGCCGGCATCCGGACATCGCGGTGTCCAAGCGCCCGGCCGATATCCCCACCCTCGCCACCCTGCAGGCGCGGCTGCTCGACCACGCCGTCGACCTCGTGAAGCCCGGCGGCCTCGTCGTCTATTCCACCTGCTCGCTGGAGCCGGAGGAGGGCGAGGCGCAGGTGGAGCGGCTTCTGGCTTCGCGAAACGATGTGGAACGGGCCCCGCTTCGCGCAGGAGAGGTGGATGGCCTCGATTTGTTCATAACTCCTCAAGGGGATGTGCGCACTCTTCCAAGTCACTGGATGCGGGGGGAGGCGGAGCGGTCGGGTCTCGACGGCTTCTTTGCCGCCCGTCTGCGGCGCGAGGGGTGACCTGAGGCGCCGTCAGCCCGCCTCCAAGGTCACGAGGCTGGTGAAGACAGGCGCATGGGTATCTGGAATGGATCGGCGGGCCCCCTTCAGGCCGTGGCCAGAAATCTGTTCGGCACGCTGGCCGGGAAGAGCCCTGCGCAGCCGACGGGAGGCGCCGTGAGCCGAGGCGGGCTTAAAGAGCGCACCCAACTGGCGACCCTCCTGGTGGAGCTGTGGTCGCAGACGGTGCTTGCGCGCATCGGCGGCCGCGCGGTGCCGCTCGGCTACGTGCCGGTGCCGGTGCCCGAACGCCTCCTGATCGCCCCGCAGGATTTGAGGACCGGCGACGCCACCGTCGCCAGCGAGATCTATTCCGGCCGCTTCGCCTTCGCCGGCAAGGTGATGGCGCTGGACGGCCGCACCGCGTTCGAGCTGGTGCCGCCCTCGGTGGAATGGGCCGAGGCGCTGCACGGTTTCGGCTGGCTGCGGCATCTGAAGGCCGCCAATACCACCATCGCCCGCGCCAATGCCCGTGCCCTCGTCGGTGACTTCATTCGCGATCCCGGCAAGGCCAAGGCGGTGGCCGCGCGCCCGGACGTGGCCGCGCGGCGCATCATCTCCTGGCTCACCCAGGCGACCTTCCTGCTGCAGGACGCCGACCACGATTTCTACCGCCGCTTCATGCGCTCTCTGGCGAAGCAGGTGCGCCAGCTGCGCCGGATGGCCAGCGACGCGCCGGACGGCTATCCCCGCCTGATCTCCATCGTCGCGCTGGTGTTCGCCGGGCTGTGCATGTCCGACCAGCCGCGCCTCCTCAAGGCGGCGCAGAAGCGTCTCGGCGAGGAGCTGGACCGGCAGATCCTCCCCGACGGCGGACCGCTCACCCGCAATCCCGGCATGCTCATCGAACTGCTGCTGGATCTTCTCCCATTGCGCCAGGCCTTCACCGCCCGCAACCAGCAGGCCCCCGCCGCGCTGATGAATGCGGTGGACCGGATGATGCCCATGCTGCGCTTCTTCCGGCACGGCGACGGCGCTTTCGCGCATTTCCACGGCATGGGCCACACGGCGGCGGACCAGCTCGCCACCATCCTCGCCTTCGACGACGCGCGCGGCGCGCCGGTGGCGAACGCGCCCTATTCCGGCTACCAGCGGCTTGATGCCCGCTCGCTGATGCTGATCGCCGACACCGGCCCGCCGCCGCCCGCCGTGGCGAGCTGGGAGGCGCATGCGAGCTGCCTCGCCTTCGAATTTTCGTCGGCCCGCCAGCGCATCGTCATCAATTGCGGCGTGCCGGAGGTGCATCGGGAGATGTGGCGGCAGGTGGCGCGCTCCACGGCGGCCCACTCCACCGCGGTGATCGCCGACACCTCCTCCTGCCGCTTCCTGCAGGGCGGCTCCATGACGCGCATCTTCGGTGCGCCCATCGTCGCCGGCCCCAAGCACGTGGAGGTGCAGCGCGGCACGCGGAACAACGCGCTTTTGCTGCGCGCCAGCCATGACGGCTATGCCGAGGCCTTCAACCTCCTGCACCAGCGCTCATGGCGGCTGGCGCTGGAGGGGAACCGGCTCGACGGCGAGGACATCTTCAAGCCGGTAGAGGAGGGCGGCGCGCTGCCGGCGGAGATCTTCGCCATCCGGTTCCACCTGCACCCGTCCGTGACGGTGGAGCGGCTGGACGATCCGCATACCGCCTTGCTCAGCCTGCCCAACGGCGAGGCCTGGGCCTTTGCCGCGCCGCATCTGCCCCTCGTGGTGGAGGAAAGCGTGGATCTCGCCGCCAGCGGCGGGCCGCGTCGCACATCCCAGCTCGTGCTCACCGGAGAGGTAGCGCGCACGCCGCGCGTCATCTGGACCTTCGTGCGCACCCGGGAAGCCCAGAGCGTGCCAGCCGCACGTCCGGGTCGGGGCTGACGCCCCGGCCGCGCGCCTTCAGCTTAGCCCCACGGCCCCCGACGCGGCTGCGCCGGGGCCGGGGCCGGACGCGGCGCAGTGAACCCGCCGCCGCCCATCCGCTGCGACAGGTCGCGCAAAGCGGCGATGCGATTCTCCACGGCCGGATGGGTGGAGAAGAGATTGTCCATCCGCGCCCCCGAAAGCGGATTGATGATGAACATGTGGGCAGTTGCGGGGTTCGCTTCTGCCTCATAGTTCGGCACCTGATGGCTCGCTCCGGAGATCTTGGCCAGCGCCGAGGCGAGGGCCATGGGCCGCCCCAGTATCTCCGCACCGCCCCGATCGGCCTCGTATTCGCGGGAGCGGGAGATGGCCATCTGCACCAGCATGGCGGCCATCGGGGCGAGGACGACCATCAGAATCGTGCCGATGAAGCCGAACGGATTGTTGTTCTCCCGGTTGCCACCGCCGAACAGCAGACCGAAGTTCGCCAGCATGGAGATGGCGCCGGCAATGGTCGCCGTGATGGTCATGGTGAGGGTGTCGTAATGCTTGATGTGCGCCAGCTCATGCGCCATCACGCCCGCCACCTCCTCGGGGGTCAGCGTTTCCAGCAGGCCGGTGGTGGCGGCGACGGCGGCGTTCTGCGGATTGCGGCCGGTGGCGAAGGCGTTCGGCTGGGGGTTGTCCATGATGAACACCCGCGGCATGGGCAGGTCCGCCCGCTGCGCCAGCTCGCGCACCATGCCGACGAACTCGGGCGCGGTGCGCTCATCCACCTCCCGCGCGCCGTACATGCGCAGGACCATCTTGTCGGCGTTCCAGTAGCTGAACAGGTTCATGCCTGCCGCAACCACGAACGCGATCATCATGCCGCCGCGCCCGCCGAGCGCGAAGCCTACGGCCATGAACAAGGCGGTCATGCCGGCGAGCAGGATCGCCGTCTTCAGGTGATTCATCCATCCCTCCCGGTGCCGCGCACAGGACGCGGACCTTGATCTAGAGGATGGGAAGCCACCACGCCCCGTTCAAGGGCCGATATGCCGTTGCGGCATCCAGGGGGTGTCGCGTCGGTGGGCTGTCGTGTCGATCAGATATCGCGCATGAGGCGGTCGGCGGCCACGCACTTCCAGCGGCCGATCTGCCACTGGGGGTGACTCTCGCTCCACTGCGCGATGGCCTGCTGGGAGGACATCATGCAGGTCATGGGGGCGCTCGCTTCCAGGGAGAAGCTCAGCTTCTCCTCCCTGCACGTCGCCGGAGCGCTGATGAGGCAGGCGTAAAGAACAATGAACATGACCAGGGTTCCCGAGTTCGGCGCTGCGCGTGCCACCCCCAGCTTCCGTCCCGCTGCGACAAACCTTCGCTTGCCTTCGACGCTGTACTGCCCCGCAGGCTGCCTTCTCGTGGGCCATCTGTGCAAAAAATAAGAAGCAAGCAGAGTGCCAACAGGAATGTTCGGCAAGCGTAAGCGAGAAGATTGGTATTGAACAACCGCAATACTTCCCGTTGCCTTATGCCAATACATCCCTCCCTTCCGGGCCTCCTGTTGACGCCGCTGGGGCAGGTCGCAGGCCCGTCCCTCGGGCCGCTGACAGGCCATTCCACAAGCTTTTTGCCGGCGTATTTTTCACGCTGCGGCGCGGCATGGATTCACGATGGCGGCGGCTTGCGGGCGAGCCTCCGCGCGGCTAGGCTCCGCGCGCTATCTGGTGAACCGGTTCGGCCTTCCGCGCCGAGCGCTGACAACAAGGGTAGGCGGCATAGGACCGCCGTCCGGAATGTCTTCGGGGGCGGTCATCCCTAGTCGATCTACGAGGGAGGACAGAAGGTGGCTAAGATTAGCAAGGTTCTGGTTGGTGAGGCGCTCGTCGGGGACGGCAACGAGGTGGCCCACATCGACCTCATCATCGGCCCGCGCGGCAGCGCGGCCGAGACGGCGTTCGTCACCAGCCTGACGAACAACAAGGATGGCTTCACGTCCCTCCTCGCGGTGCTCGCGCCGAACCTGCCCTGCAAGCCCAACACCGTGATGTTCAACAAGGTGACCATCAAGGACGCCCGCCAGGCCGTCCAGATGTTCGGCCCCGCCCAGTACGGCGTCGCCAAGGCGGTGCAGGACTCGGTGGCCGAAGGCGTCATCCCGGTCGAGGAAGCCGACGACCTCTTCATCTGCGTCGGCGTGTTCATCCACTGGGAAGCGGCGGACGACGCCAAGATCCAGCAGTTCAACTACGAGGCGACCAAGCTCTCCATCGCGCGCGCCGTGGCCGGTACCCCCACCGCCCAGGAAGCGACCGACAAGCGCAACGAAGCCAAGCACCCCTTCGCGGCCTAGAGCGGAAACCACCCTGGACAGAGCGGCGACCCTCCGCCCATGCCGAAGGGTCTGCTCCAGCGGTTGGCCGCCATCTTTCTGCGATAGAGGCCAAAACAACGACGACCGGCGGGTTTTCCCGCCGGTCGTTTTCGTTTGAGGTCGCTCGTGTGAAAGCCGCCGTCAGGGCGTCCGGCGCAGGAAGGTGCCGAAGGCACGGGGGCCGTCGCCGACCTCGAGGGTCGAGACCACCTTCAGCGTCTGCGTGTCGATGACGCTCATGGTGTTGTCGAACCAGTTCACCACATAGACCGCGCGCCCGTCCTGCGCGGCCGCGATGCCCTCCGGATACTCGCCCACGGAGATGGTAGCGCGCGGCGTGAGCGTCGCGGTGTCGAACACGCTCACCGTTCCCGCATACTGGTTGGTGACGAAGGCGAGGGGGCCGGCCAGCGCCACCGCATAAGGCCTGTTGCCCACCTTCACGGTGCCGACCACCTGGCGCGCGGCGACATCGATGACGCTCACGTCGTCCGAGCCCACGTTGGCGGTGTAGGCGGTGCGGCCGTCCTCGGACAGCGTGATGCCGAAGGGGCGGGTGCCGACCTTCACCACGGCCACGCGCTCCAGCGTCGCGGCATCGATGATGGAGACCTGATCGTTGTCGCGATCGGCGCTCAGCACCAGGGCGCCGTCGGGCGTCACCGCCACGCCGGAGGGGGAGGCGCCCGTGTGGGCAATGCGGAGGCTGTCGGGCGTGTCGGGATCGACGACCACGAGGCGCGCGGCATACCAGTCCGCCACATAGACCGGCTTGCCCGAGGGCGCGACCGCCACGCCGAGCGGGCCGCCATCGACATGAATGCGCTTCTCAACCTTCCGCGTGGCCGCGTCGATCACCGACAGGGCCTTGCCCTCCGGGCTGGTCACGAAGGCGCGGCGCCCGTCCTGCGACACGGCGATACCGGCCGGCTCGCCGGGGACCGGAATGCGCGCGACAAGTTTGGGCGGGGCGGCGGCACCATCCAGCGCCACCACCGCCACCTCATTGCCGGGCTGATTGGTGATGAAGGCCTCCGCCGCGATCGAAGGCCGGGGCGAGACGAGCGGCGCGACCGCCACGGCGAGGATCGCCGCGACCGCCGCGCGCCGCTTGAGGGTCATCAAGAGCCCTTTTCGACCTTGGCCTTGAGGGCGTCCAGCCCGCCGCGATAGACGGCGGTCACGGCGGCGATGGCGGCTTCGTCGCTCAGTTCCGGGGGCGGATCGTTGTTGGGGTAGCCGCGATAGAAGGCGCCGCGCCATTCCACCTTGGTGTGGGTGGCATCGACCGGGATGACCGCAATGGTGGACGAGTAGTTGGTCACCGGCAGCACTTTCACGTCCACCGCATTGATGCGGTAGGAATAGCTCTTCTGCTCCGGCTCATACTTCACCAGCACCTCGTCGATGGTGCCGCCACCCTTGAGGGTGAGCAGGCGCGTGGCGTCCACGGCATTGCCGCCCTTGCCCTCGTTCTTATCGACGGCCGGGTGCCAGCTCATGTCCTGGAAATTGCCGATGACGGCCCACACCTTGTCCGCGGGCGCGTTGATCTCGACGCTCTCGGTGATCTTCTTGCGGGTGGGGCCGTGGGCATCGGCGGCGAGCGGAACCATCGCCATCGCAAGGGCCGCGGCGGCGGCAATCATCTGCCTCATGAAGAATTTCCTCCAACAGTGTCTTGTCGTTCCGTCCGGCCTTGCGGCCGCGTCATTGGGACAGGTCCGGCAGGCCGGGGGCGAAGATGCGGTTCTTCACCAGATAGCGCACGCCGCGGGTCCAGGAGTCGTCCGTGTTGCCGCGAATGTCCACGACGCCGACGCGCACCACCTTGGCGCTGCCGTCCACGCCCTTGAGGTCCACCTCCTTCACCCGCAACTCGATGGAGAGAATGAGGTTGGACACCTTGCGCACCACGCCCATCACCTCGAACCGCGCGCCGGCGGCCGCAGCGATTTCGTTCTCGCAGGCATTGCACTTGAAGAAGGGAGAGGCCTCCTCGATGCGCGCGGCGAAGGGCGCGAGATCGACGGGCTTGAGCTGCCCGGTTTCCACGACGAGGCGCTCCAGCTCGGCATTGATGAGCTTGAGCCGGGCGGCCTGTTCCGCGCGAATGCTATCGCGCTGGTCCGCCGTATCATCAAATAATTCAAAGCCGAAGATCGCCACGGGAGCAGGCGCAGCAATACTGCGGCCGGTCACGCCGAAAAATGTTGCGCTTGCGAGAAGCAGGACAAAGACGAAGCGGGCGCCGGACATCATCGGGAACCTTTGGTATGTCGAAGGGTGTCACAGCCTCCCCGCCGCTGGCAAGGACAGATCATCTTATTGTTTTCTTATGTCTATTCGGTTGCCGTTTTTGGCTGATGATGGCTACATCTTCCCCTTGTGACGACCCGGATCGACTGAGCCCCGATTGCCCATGCGCCTTCCCATGAGCCTTCCCCGGCGCCGCGACTGGATGCGTCCGGGTGGGTCCCGCCGTCTCCTCGCCACAGCCTGCGCCGCGATGCTGTGCGCGGGCGTTCTCGGCATGGGCGTCGGCTTGGGCGGTCGGGTATCGGCGCAGCCGGCGGCCCCCCCTTCCGATGCCGCACCGGTTCCGATGGAGCTGCGGCTCGGCCTTCTCACCCGCGAGGTCCCCCCGCCGCCGCTCTACGATCTTCTGGCGGTGCCGGCAGACGATGCGGTGTCGGGCGCGGAGCTTGCCATCAAGGACAACAACACGACCGGCCAGTTCACCGGCCAGAGCTTTGCGCTGGAGCCGGTCACTTTGGTCGAGGACGAGGATGCGAGCGAGGCCGCGCGCAAGCTCGCGGACGGCGGAGTGAAGCTCATCCTCGTCAACCTGCCGGCGGCGGACCTGCTCAAGGTGGACGACGCGGTGAAGGGCAGGGGCGTCACCCTGTTCAACATCGCAGCTACCGACGATGCGCTGCGCGCCGACCAGTGCCGTGCCGACATCTTCCATGTCGCGCCGAGCCGGGCGATGCTGGCGGATGCGCTGATGCAGTTCCTGGCCATGAAGCGCTGGAGCAAGCTGTTCCTCATCGTCGGGCCGAACCCGGCGGATCAGCTTTATGCCGACGCGCTGCGCGCATCGGCGAAGAAATTCGGCCTCAAGATCGTCGCCGACAAGCCGTGGACCTTCGGCCCCCTCGGTCGCGACCGCTCCGACAGCATCACCCGCTCCGATGCCCTCGTGTTCAGCCGGGGCGTGGATGCCGACGTGCTCGTCGTGGCGGATGAGGCCAACGATTTCGGCAATTACATTCCCTACCGCACTTTCGAGCCTCGCCTGGTGGCGGGCACGCAGGGCCTCACCGCCGGGACCTGGCATCCAGCGCAGGATGCGTGGGGCTCGGCCCAGCTGCAGAACCGTTTCCTGCGGGCGGCAGGCCGACCCATGCGGGCGAGCGATTATCAGGCATGGCTCGCCGTGCGCATGGTGGGCGAGGCCGCGACCCGCGCCAAGACCACGGACCCGGTGGCGCTCGCGAAGTTCATGCGCTCGCCCGACTTCAACCTCGCCGCCTTCAAGGGCGTGCCGGTGAGCGTGCGGCCGTGGGACCAGCAGGTGCGCCAGCCCCTCCTCATCGCCCAGCCGCTCGGCATCGTCTCGGTGGCGCCGGAGGAGGGCTTCCTGCACCAGCGCACCCCCCTCGACACCCTCGGCGTGGACGAGCGGGAATCCAAATGCCGGCTGAAGTGAGAGCCCGGCCCAAAAGCGCGGCAGGCGCGCGAATTCTGGAGGAAGCCCGATGACCCCGACCGTCCCGCGCCGCCTCGTTGCCCTTCTCGCCGGCGCCGCCGCGCTGACGGCGGCGGATGTGGCCTCGGCCTATACGGTCTACGTCTCCAACGAGCGCGGCAATTCCATCACCGTCATCGATTCCACCACGCTGGAAGCCAAGCAGACGGTGAAGATCGGCCGCCGGCCACGCGGCATCACCATGAGCCCGGACGGCAAGGTGCTCTTCCTGTGCGCCAGCGACGACCACGCGGTGCTGGCCATCGATCCCGCGACGCTCAAGGTCACGCGCAAGCTGAAGTCCGGTCCTGATCCGGAACTCTTCGCCCTGCATCCCTCGGGCAATCCGCTCTACATCGCCAATGAGGACGACAACCAGGTCACGGTCCTCGACGTGGAGCAGAACAAGGTGGTGGCGCAGGTGCCGGTGGGCACCGAGCCGGAAGGCATGGCGGTGAGCCCGGACGGGGCGACGCTGGTCGCCACCTCCGAAACCACCAGCATGGCGCATTTCATCGACACCAAGACCAACAAGATCATCGCTAACGTGCTGGTAGATGCGCGGCCGCGCTTCGCCGAATTCTCCAAGGACGGCAAGCGCCTGTGGGTCTCCGCCGAGATCGGCGGCACGGTGTCCGTGATCGATCCCGAGACGCGCAAGATCCTCCACAAGGTCACGTTCCAGATCCCCGGCGTGTCCAAGGAGGCGATCCAGCCCGTGGGCGTGCGCCTGACCAAGGACGGCAAGACCGCCTTCGTCGCGCTGGGCCCGGCGAACCGCGTGGCGGTGGTGAATGCCGAGACCTACGAGGTGCAGAAATATCTCCTCGTCGGCCAGCGGGTCTGGCAGCTCGCCTTCACGCCGGACGAGAAGCTGCTCTTCACCACCAATGGCAATTCCAACGACGTTTCGGTGATCGATGTTCAGGACCTCAAGGTGGTGAAGTCCATCAAGGTCGGCGGCGCGCCGTGGGGCGTGGTGGTCTCGCCGCAATGAACGATGGCGCGCAGGTTGCGGCACAGGCTGCGGCTCTGGAGATCGAGGAGGTGAGCCACGCCTTCGGGCCCCGCCGCGCGCTGGATGGCGTCTCGCTCACTGTTCCCGCCGGCTGCTTCGTCGCGCTGCTGGGGCCGAACGGGGCGGGCAAGACCACCCTGTTCTCGCTGGCGACGCGGCTCTATGCGACGCGCGAGGGGCGGGTCCGCATCTTCGGCCACGACCTCTCCCGCGCGCCCTCCGCCGCGCTGGCGGAACTGGGCGTCGTGTTCCAGAGCCGCACCCTCGACCTCGATCTGTCGGTGCGGCAGAACCTTGCCTATCACGGCGCCCTGCACGGCATGGCGGGACGCGAGGTGAAGGCCCGCATCGCCGAACTGCTGGCGCTGGTGGGCCTCGCCGATCGCATCGACGACAAGGTGCGCACACTGTCGGGCGGCCAGTCGCGGCGGGTAGAGATCGCCCGCGCGCTCATCCACCGGCCCCGGCTGCTGCTGCTGGACGAGGCGACGGTGGGGCTCGATCTGCCCTCCCGCGCGGCCATCGTCGAGATCGTGCGGCGCCTCGTGGACGAAGAACATC
>JAEZMT010000352.1 GCA_023442085.1 Pseudomonadota bacterium
GGTCTATGTCAGCCTGAACTGGCTGTTCGTGCGCCCCATGCGCCGCCTCACCGAGCGCATGTCCGCCTTCCGTGACGATCCGGAGGACGCCTCCCGCATCATCGTGCCTTCCGGACGCTCGGACGAGATCGGCACCGCCGAGGAGGCGCTGGAGGAGATGCAGCGCCAGCTCTCCCACACCCTGCACCAGAAGAGCCACCTCGCGGCCTTGGGCCTCGCCGTGTCGAAGATCAACCACGATCTGCGCAACCTCCTGTCATCGGCTCAGCTGCTGTCGGACCGCCTTGCGTCCGTGCCGGACCCGACGGTCCAGCGGTTCGCGCCGAAGCTGCTTGCCGCCCTCGACCGCGCCATCCATTATTGCGAGCAGACCCTCTCCTACGGCCGCGCCAAGGAGCCGCTGCCGGAGCGGCGCGACGTGCAACTGGCCCATCTGTTCGAAGAGGTGCGCGAAACCCTCGGCCTTTCGTCCGGCAGCGGTGCCGGCGTCGGCTGGGTGGTGGACGTGGAGCGCGGCCTTACCGCGGACGCCGACCCCGACCAGCTGTTCCGGGTCATCCTCAACATCACCCGCAACGCCCTTCAGGCGCTGGAGGCACGGGCGCCGCTCGATCCCGAGCGTGACCAGATCCGCATCCGCGCCCGCCGCAAGGGGCCGGTGGTGGAGATCGAGCTGAGCGATACCGGCCCAGGCATCCCCCCGACCCGGCGAGACCATCTGTTTGAGGCCTTCGTCTCCTCGGCGCGCCGGGGCGGGACCGGGCTGGGCCTGCCCATCGCCGACGAACTGGTGCGCGCCCACGGCGGCCACATCCGCCTTTTGGACACCAAGACCGGCACGACCTTCGCCATCACCATACCCGACCAGCCGGAAAGCCGCCATCACCGCCGCGAGCGCATCCGGGCGTGACCCGCCGAGTTTTCCACAAGGCGGACGCTTTGCAGCCTGCCGCTCATGCGATCCGGCGCAGGGGCCTTGCACCCTCCGGTGAAAAGGAGTAGCAGACGGGCCTCGCGGAATTCCACGCCGCGAACGTCCCGGAAAGCTCCCCGCTTTCTCGACCGGCCCAGCCGGTCCCGGGCACAGGCGCCGGTAGCTCAGCTGGATAGAGCACCAGACTACGAATCTGGGGGTCGGGAGTTCGAATCTTCCCCGGCGCGCCATTTCAGAACAGAACTCTGAACACCGGCTACGCTGGATTTTCCGCCCGAGGCGGCGACCAGGGTGCGGAGCAGTTCGGACTTTGAACCCATAATGCGGACCTCCTTGTCCGCGACCTCGACGCGCTGAGCCAACGCCCGCAGGTGGTCGCGGCGGTAGTCGCCGCTGTCCAGCCGAATGCGCTGGCGGGCCGCGTGGGCGAAGGTTCTGACCATATCGGCGCTCACAGCCTGATTGCCGGCATGGACGATTGCAGCATGGGCGCGTTCGGCGTCGGCGCTGGCCTGTTCTCGAATCGCCTTGAGGCCGGCGATCCGCTCTTTTAAACTAGGCGCGTCGAGATCGGCGACGCCGGACTCGATGGCGTCGAACAGCCGGTTGAGGCGCTGGTCTGTCTCAGTGATGCGCTTGTGCAGTTCGGCCAGGTGCTCGCGGCGACGCTCAGTGCGCTCCTGGCGGCGGTCGAGGACACTGGCAAGGATGGTTTCCAGGCGCTCGGGTTGAAGTAGCCGCTCCTCCAGATGGCCCGCCACCAGTTGATCGAGCCGGTCCATCGGGATCGAGCGGCCTTCGCAGCCCGTCCTCCCCTGCCGGGCTTTGGTCGAACAGGTGTAGTAGCGATAGACGCCACCGGCGCTGCCTTTGCCGGTCCTGAGCGTCATGGCGCCCCCGCATTGAAGCGCTGCCAGGATCGGAATCTGATCTCCAGCGAGGACTTCGGCGATCTGGAACGCCTGATGAGCCTGCGGAATCCGCTGAGCCATTTCCGAACGGTCGCCGACGACCAGAACATCGACCGCTGGGCTATTACAGCGGGCCTTCGGTCGGACGCCCTGATCAAGCAGGACGCGTGGTTTGCGATCGGCCTTGCCACGCGCATACTGGCCAAGCCGCAATTTCGGCTCGGGTGATGTTGGCTACCCGGGTCTCGCAGGAACGGAAGTGAATGCGTGATGACGAAAAGGCTCAGTCAAGCGCGATTTGATCTCTTCGCGATCGGGACCCGCCTATCGCCGACCGAACTCGTTGCTGACGAACTTTCCTATTGGTCTGATCTGGATGAAAACGTCATCGGCGTCGTATTCCGTGACCGTCTGGATGACGATTTCAGCTGGGCGCTCATGGTGCGCGATCGGCTTGGCAGGTTCCGGGGCGTCCACCTCGACGTGAGTGTGACCAGCGAGCGTAGGGCCGAGGCCGGTCTTCGACGTGAGTGTGACCAGCGAGCGTAGGGCCGAGGCCGGTCTTCGCCTCAAAATTGCGGAAGTGAGCAGAGTGGCCGACTTGGCCGAACTCGGCATTCAAGGCGATGAGACCAATGCGCCTATTGATCTTCTGACGCCAATTCCGGGCACGCGGCCCGAGCAGTTGCACCCGTATTTTGTCGAATTGATCCAACGGCCAGGAAGAGCGCCAGCGCGGGCGGTGTTGCGCGAGATTGGACCCTGGCTGACGGCGGCTGACCCGCACTTCGTGCGGGAATTTCAGCGGCATCAGTTTGATCAGCGGCTTTGGGAATTGTATCTTTGGGCTACCTTTCGGGAGGGCGGCTATGATGTCGCCCATGGCGAGGCCCCAGATTTCCGGGTCAGTGCGCCGGGCGTCGCGTTCGCGGTCGAGGCGACAACGGTGGCTCCCTCGAAGGATGGCGTGCTGTCGCAGCACCCAAACCCGAAGACGCCGGAGGAAATCGCCGCCTTTCTCGCTGGTTATATGCCGATCAAGTATGGCAACTCTCTGACAAATAAGCTCAAACGGCGTTCCGCTGCAGGCAAGGCCTACTGGGAGGAGGACGGGGCTGCCGGATTGCCGTTCGTGATTGCCGTAGCTGATTTTCACAAGCCTGCGTCGGAGGGCGAGCTAGGATCGATGACCTACACCCAGTCTGCGATCTGGGCATACCTCTACGGTTCACCACCGATTGGGAGATGGTTGACGGCAAGCTCGTCATCACAAACCGGGACCTGAAGAGCCATACATTCAAGGGAAAGACGATCGAGTCCGGGTTCTTTAGCCTTCCGGACGCTGAGAATGTTTCGGCGGTCATATTCTCGAACGCTGGCACATTGGCCAAGTTTGACCGCATCGGCGTCCTGGCCGGCTACGCGCCTCCGAAGCATCGCTACATTCGCTCGGGCATTCGATACGATCCAGACCCGAACGCCGTCGTGGGTACGCGGTTCGTTGAGGAGGTTGGTACCGAAGGCTATTCGGAGGGGTGGGCCGACGAACTGCAAGTGTTCCACAATCCCAGGGCCTTGCGCCCGCTGCCAAGGGAATGCTTCGGCCCCCTAAACCAGCATTTTTTCGAAGACGGCCAGATGGTCAGCTACTGTGGCGCCAACGCCGTCTTATCGTCGTTCACGATGATCCTAGAGGTGACCGGCGGTGATCAGGAGGACCGGGCGGACGTTCTTTCTTGAAGGGACACCCTTCCGATCATAGGGTTATGGCGTAAACGTAGTTCTCATCATCGCCAACGGCGGTGCGGCAGATACCGCCGATTTCCCTCTACAGTACGCCGTAGCCACCGAGACTACGCCCTGCAAAGAGCGGGAAATAGTCTGTGTGTGAAAAAGCGTAGAAGCGGCGGCGTTTGGCGGTGAAAAAGTTCGAATCGCTTATGGTCGATTTCTGGCCCGACGCGGACGTCGCGTAGAGGCTTTCAAGTGACAGTTATGCGCCCCATGTCCGGCGCTAACCTGGCGATAGGCGCATCCCAGGGGCGGACTTCCCCAGCGACTGGGCGATGCCGCACGTTTGCGCCCCCGGTCGCCATCGCTATCGGGCTTGAACCTGCCCTCAAGCAGTTAGACTTTTGCTTTATTCGTTCTAATCTTTGAACGTCCATGTTTTCGGGGGTGCTTCAATATATGAATGAATTAGCGGTTCTTCCATCACCGATTGCGGCCGAGAGTGACGCCGACCTGGGGGCTCGCGCCGCGCGGATGATCTGGGACGATCAAGCGGGTGTCGATGATCTGAAAGATGCGCGCACGCCCGAATTTGCCGATGCCGTGGTCACGGGATTGGCGAATGCTTTGGCATCC
>JAEZMT010000400.1 GCA_023442085.1 Pseudomonadota bacterium
CGCGGCCGCGCGATGGGCAGGGGCATCCTCGGCGGCGATCACCCACAGGGGCACGTCGCAGGCGGTGCGCACGAGGGCTGAGGTGAGCGGGATGTCCAATTCGGCGTCCAGCACGAGCCGCACCGGCGAGCGGCCTTCATAGCCCTCCAGCCGGCAGGTCAGCATAGGGTCGTCGGCGAGGACCGTCCCGAGGCCGACAAGGATGGCGTCGGTGTGCGCGCGCATGAGATGCGCCCGGGCCCGCGCCTCCGGCCCGGTGACGACGGCCGGCTTCGGCCCGGCATGGGCGGCCTTGCCATCGGCGGAGACGGCCAGCTTCACCATCACATGGGGTCGCCCCTCGGTGACGCGGCGGATGTGGCCGGCGTGATCGAAGAGCGCCTGCTCGGCGCCAACGCCCACCGTGACCCATATGCCGGCGGCGCGCAGGCGGGCGACGCCCCTGCCCTTCACCCGGTGGTCCGGATCCTCGATGGCGGCGACCACCCGGCTCACGCCGGCAGCGATGACGGCATCGGCGCAGGGCGGCGTGCGGCCGTGGTGGGAGCAGGGCTCCAGCGTGACATACAGGGTGGACCCGCGCGCCAATTCACCGGCGGCGGCAAGCGCCAGCGGCTCGGCATGAGGGCGACCGGTGGGAGCGGTGGCGGCGCTGGAGACGATGCGCGGCACGCCGTCCACATGCTGCACGACCACGGCGCCGACCGAGGGATTGGGCCAGGTGCGGCCGAGGCCGGTCTGGCCGACCTTCAGCGCCTCGGCCATGAACAGCTCGTCCTCGCGGGGAGACAGGACGGGGGCGGAGGCGGCCGGACGCACGTTCATTCCCCGCCCCGTGGCGCGGGCCGGACGCGCGGCTTCTCCGCTGCCGGCTCGGCATCGTCGGCGCGGGGTTCGCCCACCCGAGGCTCGCCCTCGTGGGAGAGCTCGGCGAGAGCGTTCTCGAAGTCCTTGGCCTCGCGGAAATTGCGGTAGACCGAGGCGAACCGCACATACGCCACGTCGTCGAGCTGCTTCAGCCCCTCCATCACCATCTCGCCGATGGTCTCGGAGGTGATGTCGCCTTCGCCCACGCTTTCCAGCTGGCGCACGATGCCGTTGAGCATCCGCTCCACGCGCTCATTGTCCACCGGGCGCTTGCGCAGGGCGACGCTGACGGACTTCTCCAGCTTCTCCCGTTCGAACGGCACGCGCCGTCCGGAGCGCTTGAGCACCATCAGCTCGCGCAACTGCACCCGCTCGAACGTGGTGAAGCGGCCGCCGCAATCGGGACAGATGCGGCGGCGCCGGATGGCGGTGTTGTCTTCCGTCGGCCGGGAATCGCGCACCTGCGTCTCAAGGCCGCCGCAATAGGGGCACCGCATCCTTCACGCCTTCCCGGTCGTCGATCCTCAGGGATAGATGGGGAAGCGGGCGAGCAGGGTCGAGACCTTCTCGCGCACGGCGGCCTCCACCAGGCTGTCCTCGTCGGTGCCCTTCTGGGAGAGCACGTCGAGCACCTCGGCGATGAGGTTGCCCACCTGCTGGAACTCCGCCACCCCGAAGCCGCGGGTGGTGCCCGCGGGGGTGCCGAGGCGCACGCCCGACGTCACGAACGGCTTCTCGGGATCGAACGGAATGCCGTTCTTGTTGCAGGTGATGTGCGCGCGCCCGAGCGCGGCCTCCGAAACCTTGCCGGTGAGGCGCTTGGGGCGCAGGTCCACCAGCATGAGGTGGGTGTCGGTGCCGCCGGACACGATGGCGAAGCCATGGCCCTTCAGGGTCTCGGCCAGCGCCTTGGCGTTCTCCACCACGTTCTTCGCATAGAGCTTGAACTCGGGCCGCAGCGCCTCGCCGAACGCCACCGCCTTGGCGGCGATGACATGCATCAGCGGGCCACCCTGGATGCCCGGGAAGATGGCCGAATTGACCTTCTTGGCGATGCCCTCGTCATTGGTGAGGATCATGCCGCCGCGCGGGCCGCGCAGGGTCTTGTGGGTGGTGGTGGTCACCACATGGGCGTGCGGGAACGGGCTCGGATGGGCGCCGCCGGCGACGAGGCCCGCGAAGTGCGCCATGTCCACCATCAGCAGCGCGCCGACGGAATCGGCAATGGCGCGCATCTTGGCGAAGTCGATGATGCGCGGATAGGCGGAGCCGCCGGCCACGATGAGCTTCGGCTTGTGCTCATCGGCGAGCTTGGCCACCTCTTCGTAGTCGATGCGCTGGTCGTCCTCGCGCACGGTGTAGGGCACCGGCTTGAACCACTTGCCGGACATGTTCACCGGCGAGCCGTGGGTCAGATGTCCGCCAGCCGCGAGGTTGAGGCCGAGGAAGGTGTCGCCCGGCTGGAGCAGCGCGAAGAACACGCCCTGGTTCGCCTGGCTGCCGGAATTGGGCTGCACGTTGGCAAAGCCGCAGCCGAACAGCTTCTTGGCACGCTCGATGGCGAGATTCTCGGCCACGTCGACGAACTGGCAGCCGCCGTAATAGCGCTTGCCGGGATAGCCCTCGGCATACTTGTTGGTGAGCACGGAGCCCTGGGCCTCGAGCACCGCGCGCGAGACGATGTTCTCGGAGGCGATCAGCTCGATCTCGTCCCGCTGGCGACCCAGCTCCGCTTTCACCGCGCCGGCGATCTCGGGGTCGGTCTCGGCGAGAGAGGCGGTGAAGAAGCGGTTCATTTCCTCCGAGACGGAGGAGTGGTTCGCGTCCTGCGAGGCCATGGCAGGTCTCCGGTGATGGCGTGGAGGCTCCCGGCTAGGGCGGCTGACGCCCGTCCGGAGCGGACCCTGCGCTTATCACAGGGCGAAGGTGAAGTCCAAAGCCGGCTGGTGCGGCGTGTGGCCTTCCCCCTCGGACGCAAGGCGCACGCTCCACCTGCGGTTGAGGGTGCCTTTTTACCGGAGAAGCCCGCAAATGCGTCCCTCCGTCATTGCCCCACCTTCCATCGCGCGCGCCAGAGCGATATCGTCCGCTGAAGCGAACGTACGTTCGGTTGGAAGGATATTGCAGCATGGCTGTGAGGGACCGGGGGGGCAGCTCTCTCGAAACCGGCGCACAGGTGATCACGGGGCAGCTGGGCAAGACCATCCAGCGCCTGCGCAAGGCCTA
>JAEZMT010000403.1 GCA_023442085.1 Pseudomonadota bacterium
GGGCCATGGATCGCTACCGGACCGACTTCGAGGCGGTGCGCGAGAACAGCGCGCGTCTGCGCGCCGTGCGCGAGGCGCGCGACCGGGAGGCCGCGGCCACGCCCGCCTCCCCGAAGGCCACCAAGACGACCGCAAACCGCCGCAGCAAGGCCTGACCCGGACTCCGCGATGGTCGCGCCGATGACGGCATTTGCCGTCCGCCGATAGCGCGCACGGCGACGGTATCATTGCCGCATCTCACGCGGCGACAGCCACGTTCCGCCCCCACCGGCTAAGGCGAGATGGCACAAATGCGGGCGCCTTCCGCGCATGGCTGCCCTGCGGTGGTGAGCCCGGCGCTTGCCAGAGGCGCCGCTTGACGGCAAAGTCCGCGCCGAATTCTGCTCAGAGGTTGCATCTGGCGCGCCACCCGCGTCAGGCAATCGACAGAAGGGACGCTTAGAGATCACCATGACCGACGAAGTTGCCATGTCCGGGGCCCGGTCCGGCGCCCTCAGCCGCCGCTCCTTCCTCTTCGGCTCGGCCCTCGGCGTCGGCGCACTGGGTCTCGCCGGCTGCTCGTCCGACGTGATGAGCCTCGCCGAAGCGCAGAAGCTCTACCCGGCGATGCCGAACGAGAAGTTTCCCATCCCCGCGCCGGATATCAGCAAGGTCAACCCAAAATACTACCGTCGTACTGTCGCCTACGAGAGCAAAGAGGCGCCCGGCACCATCATCGTCGACCCGAGCAATTATTATGTCTACCGCATCGAGGGCGAAGGCAGCGCCACCCGGTATGGCGCCAATGTTGGCCGCGCCGGCTTCCTGTGGAGCGGCGACGCCTATGTCGGGCGCAAGGGCGAGTGGGCGGTCTGGACGCCCCCCAAGGAGATGATCAAGCGTCAGCCCGAGGCGGGCAAATGGGCCAACGGCATGCCAGGCGGCCTCGAAAATCCCCTGGGTGCGCGGACGCTGTATCTCTACCAGAACGGCCAGTACACCCTTTACACCATCTATGCGAGCAGCGATCCCGAGTCGATCGGGTCCGGCGTCACCAGCGGCTGCGTCGGCCTGCTCAGCCAGGACATGATCGACCTTTATGACAAGACCCCGGTGAAGACCAAGGTCGTCGTCCTGCCGGCCTGAGGCAGGCCATCGCGCGTCCCCGGTCGCGCCCGGCCACAAAGACAGCCTCGACCCGTGAGCCGGCCCCTGAGGCCGGCTCTGTCGTTTGTGGTCCCGCCGACCTATTCGGCGATGATCTTCTCCGGCACGGCCTCGAACCCATCGGCCGCAACAGTCTCCTTGGGCCTCGCCCGCGTGCCGGGCATCACCTCGAAGCGCGGATCGAAATCGACCATGGTCGCCGCCAGCTTCGCCAGGATGCTGACATCCCCGGAGATCTTTGCGGTGCCGTCGGCAATCTGAGCGGCGAGGGTCTTCGTTCCCATCATCGTCTGCTCGAGGTCCGAGCGGTTGATGGTGAGCGTCAGATCCGGCTTCTCGGCCTGGAAGCCGGCGATGTTGGTGAGCGTGGCGTTGTCCAGCTCGACGATGAATGTCTCGCCATTGTCCGGCGTTACGAGGTTGATGGTGAAGCGCAGGCCCTCGGCCTTCCGGCTGTCCATGCGGATGGCGAGGAAGTTCAGGAACAGCTCCGTGGTCATGGCCCGGATGACGTCGGGGCTCGACGAATTCACCTTCTCGCCCTGGGAGATGCCCGATCGCAATTCATAGGCTCCGTTGAGGAAGCTGTTGCGCAGGCCGGGGTTCTCCTGCTGGTAGCCGATCTGCTCGAAGATATCGGCCAGAAGCTCCCGCGCTTCCGTGTTCTGCGGCTCGGCCTGCACCAGCTTGTTCACGATCTCGACGGCGAGCATGTACTTACCCTCGTCATGCAGCGCCCGGCCACGGGCGATGATCTTCGCGCTGCCACCCATCATCTCCACGTAGAGCGGCGCGGAATCGGATGGGGAGAGCGGGATCAGGGTGGCCGGGTTGCAGTCCCAGAAGCCGAGATAGCGCTGGATCACGCCGCGCGCATTATGCTGCGGCGAGCCGTGATAACCGCGGCACTCCCACTTGGCCTGAAGGCTTTTGGGCACCTCATAGACGTTGTGGATCTCGTTGATGGTGACGCCCTGGTTGGCGAGGTGCAGCACCTGGTTGTTCATGTTGGCGTAGAGATCGCGCTGGGCGCGCAGAACCTCCTGGATGCGCGCATTGCCCCAACGCGGCCAGTGGTGGGAAGCGAACATCACCTCGGCCTTCAGGCCGAAGCGGTAGAGCGCTTCCGAAATGTACTTGGACCAGGCCAGCGGATCGCGCACCTGCGCGCCACGAAGGGTGTAGATGTTGTGGAGGGTGGCCGTGACGTTCTCGGCCATCCACAGCGCCTTGAGGTCGGGAATCCAGGTGTTCATCTCCCGCGGCGCCTCGGTGTTCGGGGTGTTCTGGAACACCATCCGCACACCGTCGACCTCGAACTCCTCGATAGGCTCGCGCACGAACCTCGTCGGGGCGATCAGCCCCACGGAGCCGGCCGACACCCGCGTCCCGAGACCCTGCCCCACATAGCCGTGGGGGGCTACCGTCAGCAGCAGGCCGTATTGGTAGAACAGACGCCGGTTCATGGCATTGCCGGCATAGACGTTCTCGGAGACCGTGAAGTCCATGAAGTCGACGGGCGCGATGATCGGCACCTTTCCGGACCGCACGTCCGCCTCGTCCACGATGCCGCGCACGCCGCCCCAGTGGTCGCCGTGGGTATGGGAGTAGATGACGGCAGACACCGGCAGCCCCTCTCCCTTGTGCGCCTGGAAGAGCTTCCAAGCCGCGCGGGCCGTCTCCGCCGAAACCAGCGGATCGAACACGATCCACCCGGTCTTGCCGCGCACGAAGCTAATGTCGGAGAGGTCGAAGCCGCGCACCTGGTAGATGCCGGGCACCACCTCATAGAGCCCGTAATTGTTGTTGAGCCGCGAGATGCGGTGCAGCGACGGGTGGATGGAATCGAATTCGTCCTGCTGATCGAGGAATTGGAAGCTCTTCATGTCCCACGCGACGTGCCCCGCATCGGCGGGAATGACCATTTCCGTCATGGGCGCGATGAGGCCGCGCTTCTGCTCCTCGAAATCCCGCGTGTCGGCGAAGGGCAACCCGTCGCGCGCGGCCTTCAGCACCGCGACCGTGTGCTTGGATGGCGCCTTGCCGCGGGGATGGAAGTGGCCGGCGGCGGGCGGGGCGGGCGTATCGGCATGGGCCGCCGTGCCCTCCATGAGGAAATTGCCGCCGATGGCGAAGGCGGCGGCGGACACAGGAGCCGATTTCAGGAGATCGCGGCGGGAAACCATGGGCGCTTCCTCTTTTGTCCCACGCCGGAGGCTGGAGCCCCTTCTGGGCGGAGCGTGGGATGGGTGATGTGCCCGCGAGCTTATTTGATCGCCACACGTCGGATTGAGTAGATTTCCGCAATCCAAGCTGGAGCCCGACCATGAGCCGGCCAACCGAATTCGATGCCCTGCGCGCACATGGCTGGCTGTCCCAGACGGCGGAGACATTCCGCAATGCCGTGCTGGATCGCTGCAAGCTGAAGCGCGTCGCCCGGGGCGAGACGCTCTATCGGGCAGGAGACGCGGCCGGTGGCCTCTACGGCCTCATTGATGGGACCTTCGGCGTCATGGTTGCGCCCGGCCAGCGCGCGCCCTTCCTCGGTATTCTCGCCCGGCCGGGCTTCTGGATCGGAGAGGCCTCCGTTATCACGCGCGGGCCGCGCGCCATCGGCATCGTAGCCACGCGGGACAGCGTCGTCGCCCATCTGCCGCTGGGCCAGTGGGATGCGATTGTCCACGCCGACGGACAGGCCTGGCGGTGGCTTGCCTACCTCACGCTGCGCAACGAACTGTTCGCGCTCGCCGTCATCGACGCGCTGCGCATGCGCAGATCAGAGGACCGGCTCGCCGCCATCCTCGCCATTCTGGCCGAAGGGCCGGAACGGAGGCAGAAAGGGGTGGCGGAGGGCCTGTCTTCGCAGAGGCCCATCGACATTAGCCAGGACGATCTTGCCTCCATGGCCAACCTGTCCCGCTCCAGCGCCGGGCGCATCCTCGAGGCGTTCGAGGTGCGCGGCCTCATCAGCAGGAGCTACCGGACGGTGACCATTCTCGACCTCGAGGGCCTCCGGCGCCGGCGCGGCCCATGAAGACAATAGCTGGCCGGGGGACGTACTATCGTCGATCAGCCTGGCGTAGACGAGAGTGCTCAGCCGTCTCGCCTCCGCTTGCCCCGGTGCGTCGAACGACTCTGCAGCCGGCCCCGCATGCGGCGATCAGCTGGCGAAGCTGGCCGCCGCGAGCCCAAGCACCAGCAAGCCTGCCGCGACGATCGCCCAGGTGCCCCAGTTCGGCGGCGCATTGGCGTGGGCGCGGTTGTCCTCCTCGCTTTGAGGCCGATACAGCTCGCCGAGGCTGGGGTCACCGTCGGCGATGCGGTCCCCCTTCTGCGGCGGACGCCAGTCCTGCTGCGGCGCGTGGCCGCCGGCCTCGTCGTCCGTCCCCAGCGGAGCGGCGGCGAAATCGGGGCCGCGCACCTTGTCGCGGTTCTGGCCGGTGTCGGTGGCGTGGCGAGTTCTCTCGGCGTCGGATCCCTCTTGTGCCATGGCTGCGCTCCTTTCGCTCTTGCCTGTCTCGCAAAGGAAAGTGCCCTGCCCCGGCAGACGTTCCAGCCCGCCCCCACGGGCGCGACGGTCAAAGCCGCAATTGCATTGAACAGGGCATCCCGTCAGGACTAGGTCTTGGCCGGGGCCGCGGCGCTGACGGTCCGTCGATCGGGGGTTTCGATGCTGTTCCTCAATCCTGTCGAGCGTCTGGTCGCCGAGGTCCACTACCGGCTTGAGGAGAAGTGGCGGACGAAGCGCCGCACCGCCTGGTCGGACCCCAACCGCGCCAATGTCGAGGTGGACAGCTTCCTGGAAGGCCCCTCGTTCGACCGAGACGGCAACCTCTTCTTCGTCGACATCCCCTTCGGCCGCGTGTTCCGGCTGACGCCCGGCGGCGACTGCGAATTGGTGTGCCAGTACGACGGTTGGCCGAATGGGCTGAAGATCCACAGGGACGGCCGCATCTTCATCTGCGACCACAAGGCCGGCCTCTTGCTGCTCGACCCCCGGACAGGGACCATCGAGCCCCTCCTCGCCTCGCGCAACAGCGAAGCCTGGAAGGGCCTGAACGACCTCGTGTTCGCCGCCGACGGCACGCTCTATTTCACCGATCAGGGCCAGACCGGCATGCACGACCCCACCGGTCGCGTTTTCCGGCTCGATGCCGGCGGCAAGCTCGACATGCTGTTGGGCAACGTACCGAGCCCGAACGGCCTCGTGCTCGACATGACCGAGAGCCGGCTCTACCTCGCCGTGACGCGCCAGAACGCCGTCTGGCGCTGCCCCATCATGACCGACGGCGCCCTCTCCAAGGTCGGCACCTACATCCAGCTCTCCGGCGGCCATGGCGGCCCGGACGGCATGGCGCTGGACGAGGAGGATGGCCTCATCGTCTGCCAGCTCGGCGTCGGCGTGTGGCGGTTCGATTCCCTCGGCATGCCCACGCACCTCATCACCGGCCGGGTCGGACGGACTCTCACCAACGTCGCCTTTGGCGGTGAGGACAACAGAACCCTGTTCATCACCGAGTCCGACACGGGCACGATCCTGAAGGTGGACATGCCGGTGGCCGGCAAGAAGATGTTTTCCCACACCTGAAGCGGATGAACTTGAACGGCGGCAAGCGGGCGCCACGCCGCTCCATCGGTGAACCAGTTTCAGCAATCGTTGCGTTTTTCGCGTTACCGGCCTCGCGCTGCTTTCGGCATCATCGCGCGCTTAAAAGATCAAAGCACGACGAGGAGACGAACGTTGAGCGGCCAAGCCCCTGCCATCCCTGGCGATGTTGCCCTTTCCGCGACGCTCCAGCCCATGGCGCACGCCATCCGGTTTCTGGCAGTGGATGCCATTCTCGCCGCGGGAGAAGGCCATCAGGGTGTGCCCCTCGGCATGGCCGAGATCGCGGCGGTGCTCTACAGCCGCCACCTGAGGTTCGACCCCGCCGACCCCACCTGGCCGGACCGCGACCGAGTGGTGCTTTCAAACGGGCACGGCTCCACACTGCTCTATTCCCTGCTGCACCTCACCGGCTACCACCACATCTCGCTGGATGCGGTGAAGAGCTTTCGTGAACTCGGCTCACCTTGCGCCGGCCATCCGGAGTACGAGCCGGCCGCCGGCATCGAGACCACCACCGGCCCGCTGGGACAGGGCATCGCAAATGCGCTGGGCATGGCCATCGCCGAAGCCCATCTCAACGCCCGTTTCGGCGACGACCTCATCGACCACCGCACCTGGGCCTTCGTCGGCGACGGCTGCCTGCAGGAGGGCGTGGGGCAGGAGGTGATCCAGCTCGCCGGCCACCTCAAGCTGGGCAAGCTCACCTTCTTCTGGGACGACAATTCGATCACCGATGATGGCTCCACCGAGCTCTCCATCTCCGAGAACGTCGCCGAGCGCTTCCGCGTCGCCGGCTGGCACGTGGTGGAGATCGACGGCCACGACATCGCGGCGGTGGATGCCGCCATCCGTGCCGCCAAGGCCGATCCCCGCCCCTCCATGATCGCCTGCAGGACGACCATCGCCCGTGGCATCCCCCGCCTCGAAGGCCAACGCGGCGGCCACTCCGGCAAGCTCTTCCCAGAGGATCGCGCCGCCATCGCGGAGCGCTTCGGCTGGACCGGGGGCACCTTCGACATTCCCGCCGACATCGGCGCCGCCTGGCGCGCCACGGGCACGCCGGGTGCGCAGGCGCGGGCCGCGTGGCGCCAGCGGCTTGCGGCCACCGGCAATGCGGTGCAGGACGAATTCCACCGCACCATCGTCGGCAACCTTCCTGCCGGCGCGCGTGAGGCCATCCACGCCTACAAGGCGAAGGTGGCGGCCGAAGCCAAGGCGGACTTCTCCATCGCCACCTCCGGCGACATCGCAGCGGCGCTCTACGAGGTGCTGCCCGAGATCATGACCGCCTGCGCGGACCTGGAGGCGCCCACCAACCACAAGCGCCAACTCTCCGCCTTCACCGCGAAGGATCGGGCAGGCCGCTACATCCATTGCGGCGTGCGCGAGCATGCCATGGGCTCGCTCGCCAACGGCATGGCCGCCCACGCCGGCATCACCCCGCTGGCGGTCACCTATCTGCCGTTCTCGGATTACGAGCGCCCGGCCCTGCGCATGGCAGCGCTCATGGGCCTGCCGGTGAAGTTCGTGTTCAGCCACGATTCCATCGGCATCGGCAAGAACGGGCCGACCCACCAGCCGGTGGAGATCATCGCCTCGCTGCGCGCCATGCCGAACATGATGGTGCTGCGCCCCTGCGACGCCATCGAGGCGGCGGAGGCGTGGGAGATCGCACTCACTCATCGCACCGGCCCGGTGGCGCTCGTGTTCGCGCGCCAGTCCCTGCCGGCCCTGCGCCGTGACGGCGGCGCGGAGAACCGCTCGGCCCGGGGCGCCTATGTGCTTCAGGAGGCCGAGGGCGGCCCGCGCCGGGTCACTCTCATCTCCACCGGCTCCGAAGTGCAGATCGCCGTGGAGGCCCGTGCGCTGCTGCAGGCGGAGGGGATTCCTACGGCGGTGGTCTCCATGCCCTGCTGGAGCCTGTTCGAGGGTCAGGACGCCGCCTACCGTAAGGCGGTGCTGGGCGTGGGCACCGTGCGTGTCGCGGTGGAAGCAGCGGTTAAGTTCGGCTGGGAGCGGTGGATCGGCGAGGAGGGGGGCTTCGTCGGCATGACGGGCTTTGGTGCCTCCGGCCCGGCCGATGCGTTGTACCGGCACTTCGGCATCACCGCCGAGGCCGTGGCCGAGGCTGCCCGCGTGCGGCTCTGAGCCCGTCGCGACAATCGGAAAGATCAAGACCATGCACAGGATCGTCGTTCTCGACCGCGACACCATCGCGCCTGAGGTGAATGTCCGCCGCCCGTCCTTCCCCCACGAGTGGGTAGAATATGCGCGCACCA
>JAEZMT010000442.1 GCA_023442085.1 Pseudomonadota bacterium
GAGGCGGTGGTGAGCGACATCGTTTATGTGCCTCTGATGACCCCCCTCCTGAAAGCCGCCTCCGCCGCGGGGTTCCGCACGGTCGATGGGCTCGGCATGCTGCTGCACCAGGGCGTTCCCGGCTTCCGGCGCTGGTTCGGCGTCACGCCGGAGGTGACGCCGGAATTGCGCGCCGTTCTGGTGGAAGACCTGCGCGCCAAGGGGCAGCTGGAGGCCTGAGGGATGTGGGTTCTCGGCCTCACCGGCTCCATCGGCATGGGCAAATCGGCCACCGCACGCATGTTTCGCGCGCTGGGTGTGCCGGTGCATGATGCCGACGCCGCCGTCCACGCGCTCTACCGCGGCGCGGCGGTGGGGCCGGTGGAGGCCGAATTTCCAGGCGTGGCCCGAGACGGCGCCATCGACCGCGCGGCGCTGGGTGCCCGCGTGCTCGGCGATGCCGAGGCGATGAAGCGGCTGGAGGCGATCGTGCACCCCCTGGTCCGCGCGGCCGAGACGGACTTTCTGACGAAGGCACGGTCGAGCGGGGCGCGCCTCGTGGTGCTGGATATTCCTCTTCTCTTCGAGACGGGCGGCGACGGGCGGGTGGATGCCGTGGCTGTGGTCAGCGCGCCGAAAGCTGTGCAGCGCGAGCGGGTGCTCGCCCGCGAGGGCATGACGGACGAAAAATTCGCGACCATTCTCGCAAAGCAGATGCCGGACGAGGAGAAGCGCCGCCGCGCCCATTTCGTCATCGATACCGGTCGCGGGTTCGCCGCCGCCGAGCATCAGGTGGAAGGCATCGTGCGCGCCTTGTCGGGGCCGGGCCGGCGGAAGGGTTGAGGAGGGGTCATGCGCGAGATCGTTCTCGACACCGAGACCACGGGCCTGGAGGCCTACGGCGGCGACCGGCTGGTGGAGATCGGCTGCGTCGAGATGGTCAACCGCATCCTTACCGGCAACGTCTTCCACGTCTATATCAACCCCCAGCGGGACATGCCGCAGGAGGCGTTCAACGTGCACGGCCTGTCGTCGGAATTTCTGTCCGACAAGCCGATCTTCTCGCAGGTTGCCGATGAATTCCTAGAATTCATCCAGAACGATACTTTGGTCATCCATAACGCGGCGTTCGACATCGGCTTCCTGAACGCCGAGCTGGAGCGCCTCGGCCGCCCAACCATCGCCCGCGATCGGGTCATCGATACGCTGGCGCTCGCCCGCCGCAAGCACCCCGGCGGCGGCAATCGCCTCGATGACCTGATGAACCGCTACGGCATCGATTCGTCGCGCCGCGTGAAGCACGGCGCGCTGCTCGATGCCGAGCTTCTGGCCGAGGTCTACAGCGAGCTGCTTGGCGGGCGGCAGGCGACCCTGATCGGCCTCGTGGAAGAGACAACGGAAGCGCCCCGCCTCGTGGTGGAGGCCCGCGCGGCGCATCCGCGTCCCATACCCCTGCCCCCGCGCATCAGTGCCGCCGAATCGGAAGCCCATGCCGCCTTCGTCGCAGCGCTTGGCGACAAGGCGATCTGGCTGAAATATGCCGAGGTCACCGCAGTCGAGAAAACGGCGAGCTGATTCGGCAATCGGTGCGCACTGCATCCTCTGAATCATATTACAACCAAAATTCAATCAAAGGTTGATCGATTAGGAAGGCCTCTGGCGGCGAAATGGCGTCGGGTCCGGCTCATTGGTCATGCGATTTGGATCGGCCGCCAGTCGCCGTCTGACGCGATTTGAAGATGGGTCGCTTCCGTCCCCCAGCTTGAGACTGCCATTTCAAGCCAAAATCGCGGACACCGCCGCCGCCAGCTCATCCGGCTCGGTCACGGGCAGAGAACAGCGCTCCCCGACGCACACGAAGGCCGCTCCATCGCCCGGCGCCGACGCGATCCGGGCCGCCATGACACTGCCGGCGGCGGCCGTGACGTTTTCGGCGCGGACCACCATCCGAAGCGGGAACGGCACCTTGAGCGCGGCCTTCGCCAGCGCCTCCCCTTTTGCCCCGGTGGTGACGATCTCGGCGAGGCCCAGCCGCGTGGCGATGGCGTTCAGGGTCGCGCCGTGGGCGAGCACGTTACGCGCCGCCGCGCCCGAGAGGCCGGCGAGGATGCGGTCGGACCGTGTGCGCAGGCTGTCGTCGCTGGTGAGAGCTGCAAGCCGGATGAGGGCATCGGCGGCGACCGCATTGTAGTTCGGCACGGCTTCGTCATGGGTCGCGGAGGGCCGCACGATGAGGCTTTCCCCATCGTCGGCGGTGAGGAAATAGATGCCATTGGCCGGGTCGAGATGGTGATTTTCCAGCGCATCGAGGAAGCCGGCGGCGAGCCGGATGGGCGCCTTGTCTCCGGTCGCTTCGGCGAGCGCGATGCCGGCGCGGGCCATGGCTGCGAGGTCGGAGGCGAGGCCGGGCCCCACCATCTTCTCCCCGCACCACGAATGGGCGAGGCGCCCGTTCGTCACCATGTGGGCCGTCACGGCGCCGAAGGCCGTGCGTGCGAGGTCCACCCATTCCTCTTCGCCCAGGAAGGCGCCGGCGCGGGCGAGCGCGGCGATCATCAGGCCATTCCAGTCGGCCAGCACCTTGTCGTCCCGCCCCGGCCGCACCCGCCCCGCCCGCCGCGCGAGCAGCTTTTCGCGCAGGGGTACGAGCCGCGCCTCGTCCTCGGCCGAAACCACGCCGGCATCGGTGCGGTTGAGGATGTTTCCTTCCTCCCAGTTACCGGCCTTCGTCACGTCGTAGATGCGCGCGAAGAACGCCGCATCCTCGGCCCCCAAGACCTCCTCGATCTCCGCCAGCGACCAGAGGTAGAAGCGCCCCTCATGCCCTTCCGAATCGGCATCGAGGCTGGCGGTGAAGGCGCCGGAGCGGGCGAGCATCTCCCGCTTCAGCCAGCCGACCGTCTCGCGGGCGCGCTGTAGGAAGAGCGCATCGCCTGTGTCGGCATGGGCGAGCGCCAGAAGCTCCAGTAGCAGCGCGTTGTCGTAGAGCATCTTTTCGAAGTGCGGGACGAACCAGATCTCGTCCACCGAATAGCGCGCGAAACCGCCACCGAGATGATCGTAGATGCCACCCTCGCACATTCGGTTCAGTGTGAGGGCAACCAGCGCCTTCATGGCGTCGTCGCGATTGCGCGTACCGGCGCGCCAGAGGAGTTCGAGCAGCCCCGACTGCGGGAACTTCGGCGCGCCCTTCAGGCCCCCATGCACGGGATCGATCAGCGGCACGAGGCGCCGGGCGGCATCGTTCAGATCGTCGATGCCGATGGCGGCACCCTCCGTCGGCTGGCCCGCCGTCTTCAGCCGCGCGAGGATGGCCTGGGCGTTCTTTTCCACCTTCTCGGGGCTCTCGGAGAAGACGGCCGAGACCTGCCGGAGGACGTCGACAAAGCCGGGCCGCCCATAGCTCGCCTTGGGCGGAAAATAGGTGCCGCCCCAGAACGGCCGGCCGGCCGGATCGAGAAACATGGTGAGCGGCCAGCCGCCGCTCTGCCCCAGTTGCTGGAGCGCGGACATGTAGATCTGGTCCACGTCCGGCCGCTCTTCCCGATCCACCTTGATGTTCACGAACAGCGCATTCATCACCGCCGCCGTCTCGGCATTCTCGAAGCTCTCGTGGGCCATCACATGGCACCAGTGGCAGGCGGCGTAGCCCACGGACAGGAGGATGGGCTTGCCCGTGGCGCGCGCCTCTGCGAACGCCTCGTCCCCCCACGCCCACCAATGCACCGGATTGTCCTGATGCTGGAGCAGGTAGGGGCTCGTCTCGCGGGAAAGGCGATTGAGGCTCATGTCAGGAATCCTTCGGCTTCGGACCGGCTTTGAAGGCAACGGGTTGGCGGGATAATGGTTCGGGCGATGAAACAGACGACAGATGGCGGCTCCGGCTGCGCCGTGCAAATCCGCAGCCATCCGCCCGGAGGATCAGGCCATGTCCGGTGACGCCGCGTGTGACACCATCTTCGCTTTGTCCTCCGGGCGCCTGCCCGCCGGCGTCGCCGTCGTGCGCATCTCTGGGCCTGAGGCCGGCGCGGCCGCGCTGGCGCTGTCGGGCACCCTGCCCCCGCCCCGCGTGGCTCGCTATTGCGCCCTCCATCATCCCGCGAGCGGTGAGGCGCTCGATCGTGGCCTGGTGCTTTTCTTCCCCGGCCCGGCCAGCGCCACGGGAGAAGATGTGGTGGAACTTCACCTACACGGAGGGCGGGCCGTGGTGGCGGCGGTGCTGCGTGCGCTGAGCACGCTTCCGGGCCTTCGTCCCGCCGAAGCGGGCGCGTTTACACGCCGCTCCCACCAGAATGGAAAGCTCGACCTCGCCGAGGTGGAGGGGCTCGCCGACCTCATTGCCGCCGAGACGGAGGCCCAGCGCCGGCAGGCCCTAGCGCTCGCCTCTGGCGCGCTTTCCGGCCGGGTGGCGAGCTGGCGCGGGAAGCTCGTCTCCGCCCTCGCCCTGCTGGAAGCGGGCATCGATTTTTCCGACGAGGCGGATGTCGCAGAGGATGTGGTCCGGCCGGCGCTGGATATCCTCCGTGCCATGGGGCAAGAGATCGCCGCCACGCTGGCCGATGCCGAGCGCGGGGAGCGGGTGCGAGACGGGCTGGTCGTCGCCATCGCCGGACCGCCCAATGCGGGGAAATCAACCCTGCTGAACCGCCTCGCGGGCCGGGAGGCGGCCATCGTCTCCCCCATTCCCGGAACGACGCGCGATGTGCTCGAGGTCCATCTCGAACTCGCCGGACAGGCCGTGACCCTCCTGGATACAGCCGGCCTGCGCGAGACGGCAGACGCCGTGGAGGCCGAAGGTGTGCGCCGCGCGCTCTCCCGTGCCGAGGCCGCCGACGCCGTGCTGTGGCTGAGCGAAACGGGAGAAAACCCACCGGCCGCCTTCGCCTCCGCCATCCGGGTGCGGACGAAGACCGACCGGGGCGGGCCGGTGCCGGAGGGTTTCATCGGCCTCTCCACCGCGACCGATCACGGCCTCGATGACCTTGTCGGGGCCATAGCGGCGCGGGCCGAGGCCTTGTGCGGACGCGAGCCCGCGCTGGTCACGCGGGAACGCCAGCGGCTCGCGCTGGAGCGGGCCGCGCAGCATCTGGCGCGTGCGATGGGCGACTTCGGCGGCCGCGAGGAATTGCGGGCAGAAGATGTGCGGCTCGCGGTCCGGGCGCTGGACGAGACCATCGGCCGGGTGGATGTGGAGCATGTGCTCGATGCCCTCTTCAGCACGTTCTGCATCGGAAAGTAGCTCCTTCCAGGCGTGTTTCACGTGAAACATCTGCGCCTGCCTTGACGCCGCCCCAGAACCGGCGTTTCCAGAGGGCACGTCCTTTCTCTTCCGGATCGCTATGACCGAAACGCCCCAGTCGCTCGCCTTCGATGTCATTGTCGTTGGTGGCGGACATGCCGGATGCGAAGCCGCCGCTGCCGCGGCGCGGGTTGGCGCGCGCACGGCGCTGGTAACCCATGCCTTCGCCACCATCGGCGCCATGTCGTGCAATCCCGCCATCGGAGGGCTCGGCAAGGGCCATCTGGTCCGCGAAATCGATGCGCTGGATGGGTTGATGGGTCGCGTGGCGGACCAGGGCGGCATCCAGTTTCGCGTGCTCAACCGCCGAAAGGGGCCGGCCGTGCGCGGACCGCGCGCCCAGGCGGACCGCAAGCTCTATGCGCGGGCCATGCAGCAGGCGATCACCGAGCAGCCGGGCCTCGTGGTGATCGAAGGCGAGGCCGACGACCTTCTGGTCAACGAAGGTTGCGTGGCCGGACTTCGCCTTGCCGATGGCCGGGCGCTCCCATGCGGCGCGGTAGTGCTCACCACGGGCACCTTCCTCAACGGGCTGATCCATCTCGGCGAGGAGAGCACGCCCGCCGGCCGCATGGGCGAGAAGCCGGCGCTTGGCCTCTCCCCTGCCCTCGCGCGCCTCGGCCTCGCCCTCGGCCGGCTCAAGACTGGCACGCCGGCCCGCCTTGATGGTCGCACCATCGATTGGGCCAGCCTGGAGATGCAGGCGGGCGATGATCCGCCCGAGCCTTTTTCCGCGCTGACCACTCGCCTGCCCAATCCGCAGGTCGAATGCGGCATCACCCGCACCACGGACGCAACACATGCGCTGATTCGGGAGAACCTTTCCCGCTCGGCCATGTATTCCGGCCGGATCGGCAGCACCGGGCCGCGCTACTGCCCCTCCATCGAAGACAAGATCGTTCGCTTCGGCGATCGCGACGGCCACCAGATCTTCCTGGAACCGGAGGGGCTGGACGATCCCACCGTCTATCCCAACGGCCTGTCTACCTCCCTGCCGGCCGATGTGCAGATCGCCTTCCTGCGCACCATCCCTGGCCTGGAGCGGGTAGAGGTCATGCGGCCGGGCTATGCCATTGAATATGACCACGTGGACCCGCGCGAGCTGGCCCCTACGCTTGAGACCAAGCGCGTCGCGGGGCTGTTCCTCGCCGGGCAAATCAACGGGACAACGGGCTATGAGGAGGCTGCCGCGCAGGGGCTGCTCGCTGGCTTGAACGCGGCGCGGCGGGCCGGCGGGTCAGACGGGATCGTATTCGACCGCGCCGAGGCCTATCTCGGCGTGCTGGTGGATGATCTCGTCACCCGCGGCGTCAGTGAGCCCTATCGCATGTTCACCTCGCGCGCCGAGTATCGGCTGACACTTCGCGCCGACAATGCCGACCAGCGTCTGACCGCCCGTGGCGCCGCGCTGGGGCTGGTCGGGGGCGAACGGTTGGCGCATTTCCACGCGCGCACCCAGGCCCTGGAGGCGGCGCGGGCGCTCACACGCGGCCTGTCCCTCACTCCGACCGAGGGCGCGCGGCATGGGCTGGCTCTCAACCGAGACGGCCAGCGCCGGTCGGCCTTCGACCTTCTCGCCTATCCCGATATCGACATGGACCGCCTCGCGGCGATCTGGCCCGAGTTGAAGGCCCTGCCCCCGGCCATCGCGGAGCAGGTAGAGATCGATGCGAAGTACGCGGTGTATCTGGAGCGGCAGGCGGCCGACATCCAGTCCCTGCGCAGGGATGAAGCGCTCGCTCTTCCGGAGGAGCTGTCCTATGTCCACCTCCCGGGGCTCTCCAATGAGCTGAAGCAGAAGCTGGAGCGCGTTCGCCCCCGGACGGTTGGTCAGGCGGGGCGGATGGAGGGGATGACCCCGGCCGCCCTCGCCCTCATCGCCACCCACGCGCGCCGGGCGGGCGGGCGGTCTGCATGAGCGTCTCTCGTGTGCTGTGGATCATGGGGATGGAGGTCCGCGCATGAGGCCGACCAGGACAGTCACCGATGATGCCGCGCGCGCTGCTGTCGAGGCGGCGGTTTCACGTGAAACATTCCGCCGTCTCGACCTTATCGTGGACCTGCTGCGCAAATGGCAGAAGACCATCAATCTCGTTGCTCCGGCGACTTTGTCCGAGGTGTGGAGCCGCCACATCGCTGATTCGCTGCAATTGATTAACCATGTTTCCGCCGATTCGGCGCGGTGGGTGGACCTCGGTTCGGGCGGCGGATTTCCCGGGCTCGTTGTGGCGGCCGCGCTCTCGGAGCGTCCTAGGGCTGAAGTTCATCTGGTGGAGAGCGACACCCGCAAGTCGGCGTTCCTGCGCGAGGTCGCGCGGGTGGCAGAGCTGGCGGTGACGGTTCATGCCCAGCGAATCGAGCAGGTGTCTCAAGCGCTTGCGCCGCGCACTGAGGTGGTGTCCGCCCGCGCGCTGGCGCCTCTGCCCAAGCTTCTGGAGCTGGCAGAGCCTTTTCTCTTGGCCGGCGCGCTCGGGGTGTTTCCCAAGGGGCGCGACGCCGAACGCGAATTGACCGATGCCCGCAAAGGCTGGACACTTGATTGCGATCTTCGCGCCAGCGTCAGCGACCGAGAGGCGCGGGTTCTTCTCGTCCGAAGCGCCCGGCGCAACAGCAAGTAGCCGCCCCACCGGGGAAGGCGCGCCCATAGGGCCGGCGCCGCCCAGTGGACGTTCGACACCGCTGGCCCGCGCTCGCGGGATCAGATCCTAGGGGACCACGGGCCATGAGCCAGGCTGACCATTCCGCGCAAGCCGATCTGTCCAAACCGGCGGGCGCGCCGCGCGTGCTGGCGCTGGCCAACCAGAAGGGCGGCGTCGGCAAGACCACGACGGCGATCAACCTCGGCACAGCGCTTGCGGCCATCGGCGAGACCGTGCTCGTGGTGGACCTCGACCCGCAAGGCAATGCCTCCACCGGGCTTGGCATCGACCGCCGCTCGCGCAACCTCTCCACCTATGACGTGCTGGTGGGCGAGGCCTCCATGCAGGAGACGGTGATGCCCACGGGCGTGCCGCAACTCTATGTGGCACCCTCCACCCTCGACCTCTCCGGCCTTGAGCTGGAGATCGCCGCCGAGCGCGACCGTGCCTTTCGCCTGCGGGATGCGCTGAGGGCGCTCGCGGCCGATCCGCAGGCGCCGCGCTTCACCTATGTCCTGGTGGACTGCCCCCCGTCCCTCTCACTGCTCACCGTCAATGCCATGGCGGCGGCGGACGCGATCGTCGTGCCGCTGCAATGCGAATTCTTCGCGCTGGAGGGTCTCTCTCAGCTGATGAAGACCGTGGAGCAGGTGCGGGTGGGGCTCAACCCCAGCCTCACCATCCACGGCATCGTGCTGACCATGTATGACGGCCGCAACAACCTGTCGGAGCAGGTGGTGCAGGACGTGCGGCAATTCATGGGCGACAAGGTCTATGAGACCATCATTCCCCGCAATGTCCGCGTGTCCGAGGCGCCGTCCTATGGCAAGCCGGTTTTGCTCTATGATCTCAAGTGCCTGGGATCGCAGGCCTATTTGCGGCTAGCCTCGGAAGTGATCCAGCGCGAGCGGGCGGCGCGCGCGGCGGCTGCGGCCTGACGGAAGATCAGAGGGACAACACGAAGATGGCGGACGAACAGCGCTCCCGGCTTGGGCGGGGGCTTGCCGCGTTGATCGGCGAGATGGGTGAGCCGCAGGCCGCTCCGGCTCGCAGCTCCGGCCCGCGCGGGGGCCCGCGCCGCGTGCCCATCGAGCAGGTGAAGGCCAACCCGCGCAACCCGCGCCGCGCCTTCCTGGAGGAGGGGTTGGAAGACCTCACCGCCTCCATCCGCGAGAAGGGCATCATCCAGCCCATCGTGGTGCGCCCCCTCAAGGGATCGGACAGCTTCGAGATCGTGGCGGGCGAGCGCCGCTGGCGCGCTGCCCAGCGGGCAAGCCTGCACGAGGTACCCGTGGTGGTGCTGGAGCTTACCGATCGCGAGGCGCTGGAAATCGCCATCATCGAGAACGTCCAGCGCGCCGACCTCAATGCGGTCGAAGAGGCGCAGGGCTATGAAGCCCTGATGGACGAGTTCCAATACAACCAGAACGAGCTTTCCAAGGTCATCGGCAAGAGCCGCAGCCACATCGCCAACACGTTGCGCCTGCTGAAACTGCCAGATTCGGTGAAGGGGCACCTGGCGGAGGGGCGGCTCAGCGCGGGCCACGCGCGCGCCCTCCTCTCCGTGGCCGACCCGGAGAAGGTGGCCCGCGAAGTGATCTCCAAAGGGCTCACGGTGCGGGATGTGGAGGCCCTCTCCAAGGCCAAGCCGCCGGCTGCGCCGGTGAACGGCCGTGGCGCCCCTGCGCCAGCGACCGTGAGCAAGAGCGCGGATACGCGGGCGCTGGAGAAGCGGCTCACCGATGCGCTGGGCCTCGCCGTCAGCCTTGACGGCAAGGGCGAGGCCGGCGAGCTGCGCATTCGCTATGCCAGCCTCGATCAGCTCGACGAGATCTGCCGCCGCCTTGGGCTGGATTGAAGTTCAACGCAGCTGACAAAGAAAAGGCCGGGCGTGTTGCCCGGCCTTTTTGCGTTCCAGATGAGGGCCGCATCTTCTTGCGCAGGCGCGGCCTTATCTTGAAATCAGGCGGCGGCCTTGCGGCGGGTGGTCTTCTTCGCAGGGGCGACGGGCGCCTTCTTGCGGGTCTGGCCGAGGCCCATGTTCTTGGCGAGTTCCGAGCGGGCCGCAGCATAGGCCGGGGCGACCATGGGATAATCCTTGGGCAGGCCCCACTTCTCGCGGTAAGCCTCGGGGGTCATGCCGTAGCTGGTGCGCAGGTGCCGCTTCAGAGACTTGAACTTCTTACCGTCTTCCAGGCAGATGATGTATTCGGGCGTCACCGACTTCTTGAGCGGGACGGCCGGCTTCTGCTCTTCCACCTGCGGCGCGGCCGGGGTGCCGAGCTGACCGAGGGCGCGGTAGACGGACTCGATGAGACCGGGAAGCTCGGCGGCCGCGACGCTGTTGTTGCTCACATACGCGGCGACGATGTCCGCGGTGAAGTCGATGAAGCTCGGCGACGGAGTATTGGACGCAGAGTCGCTCACGGGAGTCCCTTTCTGTTCTTCGCTAAAGCGAGCTGGCAATGCGGGGAGCGGTTGGAATGTGACCGGGCTCAGAACGGCCTTGGCCACATGCTCCGCCGAGGCAGACGCCGCATCGGCTGATTAAGTTACGCGGTTTATCTATAGCACCTCGTCCTATAAATACAATCGGGTGCCAAAAACTCTTGGAAAGCGAGCAATAGAGCCAGTTTGCGGCGGTCGATGAGGGGCTCTGCCCGTCCCCGCCGAACGAAATGATCCTTGCCAGATCAGCGAATCGCGGCCTCGACAGATGAAAACATCGGCCATGGGAAGTGTTCCTGAGGCATGGTCCGCGAAGGCAGCGCGTCCATAGCCGGGGAGATACTAACCCGCCGGCTTCGCGTGCTGTTTTTCTGTACCTAAGGCGACAAGTACATGCCCCGATTTGTACAACTTCCAGATGCGCGAGGCGGTCGAGGTTTCCGTGACGTCGGCACCCCGTCGCCGTCCTGATTTGACGTCACCAATCTCGCGCCTGAGCTTGTCGCCGGCGTCGCCGAGAGCGCGCCCCGACCACTGGTGCGCCGCCCCGAACCGGGTTAGGTGGGGTCGTTCCGCACCCGGCCGGGGGGCCACATGTTCAAAGGTCGATGCGGTTCCCGAAGCGGCATCGGCCGCTCAATGTCGCCCGCCCGGCGGGGACGAGGATGCCATGCCACGTGCCGTCGCCGGACCCGAGATCGAGCGTCTGATCCAGCTTCTGGCCCGCCTGCCCGGCCTTGGGCCGCGTTCGGCGCGCCGCGTGGCCCTGCACCTCATCAAGAAGCGCGAGGCGCTCATGGCGCCGCTGGCGACTGCGCTGGGCGATGCCATCGGCAAGATCGTCACCTGCCGGACGTGCGGCAACGTGGACGTGACGGACCCGTGCACGGTCTGCACCGACCCGACGCGGGATGCACGCACGCTGGTGGTGGTGGCTGATGTGGGGGACCTGTGGGCGCTGGAACGCGCTGGCGTTCTCAATGCCCGTTATCATGTGCTGGGCGGCGTTCTATCGCCCCTGGACGGGGTGGGGCCGGACGACCTCAATATCGCGAGCCTTGTCACCCGCGTCCATGCGCAGGAGGTCTCGGAAGTCATCCTGGCGCTTGGCGCCACGGTGGACGGGCAGACGACGGCCCATTACCTCACCGACGTGCTGCGCGACACCGGCGCCCGTGTCACCCGCCTCGCCCAGGGCGTTCCCGTGGGCGGCGAACTCGATTATCTGGACGAAGGCACCCTCTCCGCCGCCATCCGCGCGCGCACGCAGATGTGATCGGCGGAGTGTCAGTCGTCCCCAGCTTTTACTGCAGCATCCGCTCGAAATTGATGACGAACAGCTTGGGGTCCGGGCGCTTGTTCACCTGCACGTTCGAGAGCGACACCTGCGTGTCGTAGCCCTGGGGATCGGTGACGACCCACTGCTTCAGCGCCGAAGTCTTGGCGTCGAACAGGATCAGCAGACGATAGGTGCCGAACATGGGCACGGTTTCCTGCATCACCACAGTCACGAAGCGGTCGTCCTGGAAGATGCCGGTCACATGCGGCTCGGTGCCGAGGTCGATGCGCTCTGCCAGCAGGAAGCGCAGCGGCGTCTGCGACAGGGGCGTGATGTCCTGGGTGTTGAGATTTCGATCGCGCACGGCCACCGACTGGCCGTTGGAGATCAGCTCCACCGGGCTCGGCGCGTCGTATTCGAAGCGGACGCGGCCGGGCTTCTGCATGTAGAAGTCGCCGGTGCGCTTGGAGCCGTCCGGATCGATCTGGGTGAAGGTGCCCGTCATGGACTGCACCGAATTGAAGTAGCTCGTGATGCGATCCACCGTGGCCTTGGGGGCGCGGCCATCGGCCGGCTGGGCCGCAGCTATGGGCGCGGCCCCCTTCATCTGGCCCTGAGGCCGCATGAGGTCGCCGGGGGGCTGCACCGTCTGGGCGACGGCAGGGACAGCCGCGACCAGCCCCAGCGCCAGCAGCAGGCCGGCGGCGCCCGCGCGGCGCGTCTTCGCGAACGGGACGCGGGCCTCGCGGGGGGTGAAGCGGGTGGCGGCGGAGCGGATGAGCATCATGGGCATCTCTGGCGCAGGGCGTGTCGCGGGCAGGAAGGTCATTCCCGACGCTCCGATCCCGCCTCGCGCGGGCTGATCGGATGGACAGGGGTCTAATACGCAACTTGCGGCCGGGCTATGGCGAACCTGTGGCCTTGCCGACGCCCGGGAAAACCGCCCAGCGCCGCTTGTGTTCCGGTTCGGCCGAAGCTGCAACCGGAACCGGGAACCGCTCACGCGGGAATGTGATGCCACGCGCCTACTCGGCTGCCTGCTCGGGCAGCAGGATCTCGCGCTTGCCGGCGTGGTTGGGCGAGCCGACGAGGCCCTCCTTCTCCATGCGCTCGACCAGCGAAGCGGCGCGATTGTAGCCGATCTGGAGCCGACGCTGGATATAGGAGGTGGAGCACTTGCGGTCGCGCATCACCACCGCCACCGCCTGGGAATAGAGGTCCATGCCCTCGTCGCCCATGCCGCTCTTGTCGAACACGGCGCCGTCGCCGTCCTCATCCTCCGCATCCTCGGCGGTCACCGCCTCCACGTAGGAGGGCGCGCCCTGGGCCTTGAGGTGCTTCACCACGCTCTCCACCTCCTCGTCGGAGACGAAGGGGCCGTGCACGCGGCTGATGCGGCCGCCGCCGGCCATGTAGAGCATGTCGCCCTGGCCCAGCAGTTGCTCGGCGCCCATCTCGCCGAGGATGGTGCGGCTGTCGATCTTCGAGGTCACCTGGAAGGAGATGCGGGTGGGGAAGTTCGCCTTGATGGTGCCCGTGATCACGTCCACGGAGGGGCGCTGCGTCGCCATCACCAGATGGATGCCGGCGGCGCGGGCCATCTGGGCGAGCCGCTGGATAGCGCCCTCGATGTCCTTGCCGGCGACCAGCATCAGGTCGGCCATCTCGTCGACGATGACGACGATGTAGGGCAGGGGCTCGAGGTTCATCTCCTCGCTCTCGTAGATGGCCTCGCCCGTCTCGTGGTCGAATCCGGTCTGCACCGTGCGGGCAATGGATTCGCCCTTCTCGCTGGCGTCCTTCACCCGGGCGTTGAACCCGTCGATGTTGCGCACGCCCAGCTTCGACATCTTCTTGTAGCGGTCCTCCATCTCCTTCACCGCCCACTTCAGCGCAACCACCGCCTTCTTCGGATCGGTGACGACGGGGGCAAGAAGGTGGGGGATGCCGTCATAGACGGACAGCTCCAGCATCTTGGGATCGACCATGATCAGCCGGCACTGTTCCGGCTTCAGCCGGTAAAGCAGGCTGAGGATCATGGTATTGATGGCCACCGACTTGCCAGAGCCGGTGGTGCCGGCCACCAGCAGGTGCGGCATGCGGGCGAGATCGACGATCACCGGATCGCCGCCGATGGTCTTGCCCAGCGCGATGGCGAGCTTGTGCCCGGTGTCGCCGAAATCCTTGGTGGCGATCAATTCGCGCAGCAGAACCTTGTCGCGCTTCTGGTTGGGCAGCTCGATGCCGATGGCATTGCGGCCCGGCACCACGGCGACGCGGGCGGACACGGCGCTCATGGAGCGCGCGATATCGTCGGCGAGGCCGATGACGCGGGACGACTTGATGCCGGGCGCGGGCTCCAGCTCATAGAGCGTCACCACCGGGCCGGGGCGCACCTGGCCGATCTCGCCGCGCACGCCGAAGTCCTGCAGGGTCGCCTCCAGCTCGCGCGCGGTCCCGGAGAGGGCCTCCGGGCTCATAGCGGGGGCCTTGGCGGGCGGCGCGGGGGTCAGCAGATCGAGGGAGGGATGCTGGTAGCCGGCGCGGCGACCACCGCGACGGGCGGCCCGGCGGCGGGCGGCGGCGCCTTCGGGCGGGGCCTCCAGCGGGGCATCGGGGAGATCGTGGGGCGCGGGCGCGATCGCACCCTCCAGGCGCGGCTCCTGCCGCTGGCCCGGTCTTTCGACGGGCGCGGCCGAGGGGGCGGCGGGCAGGGACCGGCGGGCGAGGCCGGCGGCGGAGAGGCGCGCCTTCCACGACAGGAAGGTATGGGTGAGGGCGCCGAGGGACACGGCGGTGCCGTCGTCCTCCTCGTCCTCGTCGCCCACTTCGCCCGGCAGCTCGGAGGCTGGAGCGAGCTTCAGCGGCGTGCGACGACCGCCGCTCAGGGCGAAGAAGAGGCCGGCCGCCCCGATCGCGAGGCCGGCGGCGCCGATGAGCATGGAATCGAGGCCGGCGAGCGCGCCGCCGCGCATCACGCCGAAGGCGCGCGGAAAGAGATCGCCCAAAGCGCCGCCGAGGCCGGTGAGGCCCGGCCAATGCTCGGGCTGGGGGATGGCGCCGAGGAAAGCGGTGGTGCCCAGCACGCCAATGAGCCAGCAGGTGATCCGCAGCCGCTCCCTGGCGAAGGGTCGGTGGGTCACGAGACGCCAGCCGGCATAGAGCGGCGGCAGCAGCACGGCCAGCGCTGCGAGCCCGAACAGCTGGACCAGCAGATCGGCAATGATCGCACCGGGCCGGCCCAGCAGGTTCGTGACCGGGGCATGGGTGGCGTTGGAAAGGCTCGGGTCGGTCGCGGACCAGGTGCCAAGCGCCACGAACGAGGTCAGCGTCGCGAGGATGAGGCCGGTGCCGACGATCTCCCGCCCGCGCCGGCGCACCACCAGCCGAATGCTCTCCGGAATCAGTTCGAGCCGGTGCACATGGTGGTGAGGCGCATCCATCCGGCTGTTGATGACGGCATCGGCGGTGGCTGCCTTTGGGCGTCGGCGGGCCATGGGCATCGGCACGGCTCCCTTCAGAGGGCTGCGACGAGGCGCTTCAGCACCTCCTCGCAGGTGGGCAGATCCTGGACCAGCGCGACGCGCAGGAACCCGGCGGAGGGGTTGGCGCCGGTGAAGTCGCGGCGGGCGAGATAGCCGCCGGGCACCGTGCGCAGTCCCTGCTCGCGCCACAGCTTCACCGCCGCCGCCTCGCCGCCCGTGAGGCGGTCGTCGGCAAGGTGGGACACGTCGAGCCACAGGAAGAAGCCGCCGCCGGGCCGCTCATAGCCGAAGCGGCCGGCGAGCATGCGGTCGGCGAGGTCGAACTTCGCGGCATAGAGGTCACGGGAGCGGGTGACGTGGGCCTCGTCTTCCAGCGCGGCCACAGCCACCGCCTGCAGCGGCTCCGGCACCTGCGGTGCGGCGACCCAGCGGAAGGCCAGGAAATCCTTGAGAAACGCCGGATCTCCGGCGCAGAAGCCGCAGCGCAGGCCGGGCAGGGACGAGCGCTTGGACAGGGAGTTGAACGCCACGACGCGGGAGAGATCCGTGCCGGCGACTTCAAGAATGCCGGCCGGCTTTTCCGCGCCCAGATAGATTTCCGAATAGCACTCGTCCGAGAACAGGAAGGCGCCGTTGCGCCGCGCCAGCTCCAGCGCCTTGCCGAGATAGTCGGCCGAGGCGATGGCGCCCTGCGGATTGGCGGGGGAGGCGATGTAAAGGGCGACCGTGCGCTTCAGCAGGTCCGGATCGAGCGCGTCGAGGTCCGGAAGCCAGCCGCTTTCCTTCGTGGTCGGCATCACCACCGCCTCGCAGCCGGCGGCCTCGGCGCCCGCGGCATAGGCGGCGTAGAACGGGTTGGGCAGCAGCATGGCCGGCTTGCCATTGGCGCCCTTCGCGGGATCGGCCAGGCGCTGGGCGACGATGGCGGCGGAGAACAGGCCCTCGCGGGAGCCATTCAGCGCCAGCACTTCGCGATCGGCATCGAGCGGCTTCGCCAGTTTGTAGCGCTGCGCCAGCCAGCTGGCGGCCGCGGCGCGGAAGGTCGGGGTGCCCTCGGCACGCGGATAGCGGCCGAAACCCGAGAGATTGCTGGTGAGGACGGGGCCGACGAAATCTGGCATGGCGTGCTGCGGTTCGCCCACGGCGGCGCTCAGCGGCTGGCGCCCGGGCTCGATCCCCGCAAGGAGGTCGGCAAGCCGGATGAAGGGCGAGCGGCGGTCTTCCGGGGGAGCGGCGGGAGCGGGTGGCACGGCTTTGCGGTCTTTTCTGGCGGACTTCGTCATCCGCCCCAGAATGGGACCAGCCGGTTAAGGTGTGGCTAACTTAACCCGGCGATCCGTCAGACTTTATGCCCCAGCACCTCGCGCGCCTGCCGCGCATCGGCCTTGATCTGCGCGACAAGCGCATCAATGCCGTCGAACTTCAGCTCCGGCCGGATGTAGGCGTGGAATTCCACCTCCAGCGACTGGCCGTAGAGATCGCCGGAATAATCGAATAGATGGACTTCCAGGAGCGCCCGGCCGTTGTCGAAGGTGGGGCGCCGCCCGTAATTCGCCACGCCGTCGAACTGGCCGGCTGGCGTGACGGCGCGCACGGCGTAGATGCCGAACGCCAGTTCCAGATCCTGCGGCAAGGCGAGGTTGGCGGTGGGAAAGCCGATGGTGCGGCCGCGCTTGTCGCCGTGGATCACCTCGGCCGTCACCGCGAAGGGCCGCCCCAGCATGTGGGCAGCGTGGCCCACCTGCCCCGCCGCCAGCGCCTTGCGCACGGCGGTGGAGGAAATCGCGTCGTTCTCGTCGCGCATGGGCTCGACCACGGTGACCGCGAAGCCGTGCCGTTCTCCAGCCTCCTTCAGGAAGGCGGGCGAGCCGGCGCGATGACGGCCGAAGTGGAAGTCGAAACCCACGGCGATCCCGGCCACGCCGTAGCGGCCCACCAGCACCTCGCGGACGAAATCTTCCGCCTCCATGGCGGCAAGGGCGGCGTCAAATTCGAGCACGATCGCCCCGTCGAGGCCGCTGTCGGCGATGTAGCGCAGTTTTTCCGCCGCCGGAGTCAGGCGGAAGGGCGCGGCGGCGGGATTGAAGAAGGTGCGCGGGTGCGGCTCGAAGGTCAGCGCCAGCGCCGGCCCGCCCGTCTCCGCCGCCATGGTCCGCGCCGCCGCGAATACCGCCTGATGTCCGCGATGCACGCCATCGAAATTGCCGATGGCGATGACGGGCCGCGCCAGCGCCGGCGGCAGGGGCTGGGCGCCGCGCACCAGCACGAAATCAGGGGGGAGAGACACGGTCATCGGCGGGCGCAAGCCTTGCCTTGGTGTTCTGCGGAATGCCCGGAACCTCGGCGGCACCGGGACAGGATATTCGGCCTTCGGGATCGGTCAAACCGCACGCCGGTTCAAGGGGTGAACGGCTACCACGCGAGGCGGGGCATGACGCCGCGCGGATGGGCGTGGCCGGTGAAGAGGTCTGCGAGGGATTCGGTGTCGGGGATGGCGCCGTCGATGGATTTCAGCTCCTGCGCATGGATGCCGCCGGAGATGAAGAGGCTGTCGAAGCCGGCATCGTTGGCGCCGGCGATGTCGGTTCGCAGCGCGTCGCCGATGCCGAGCACGCGGTTTCGCTCCACCGCCTCGCCGCGGATCACCTCGGCGCGGGCAAAGGCGGTGTCGTAGATGGGCCGGTAAGGCTTGCCGCACCAATAGGCCTTGCCGCCGATCTGCTCATAGGCCTGCGCGATGGCGCCGGCGCAGAAGATGAGCTTGTCGCCGCGCTCGACTACGAGATCGGGATTGGCGCAGATGAAGGGCAGCTCCCGTGCCTTCATTGCGGCGAGTGCGTCGGCATAATCCTCCGGCGTCTCCACGTCGTCGTTAAGGAGGCCGGTGCAGACCACGAGGTCCGCCTCCTCAAGCGAGGCGAGGGTGAGGTCCAGCCCGTCGAACGTGCCCACGTCCCGCGGGGGGCCGAGGTGATGGATACGGGCGCCGGGCCGTGCCTCCAGCATGTCGCGCGTCACGTCGCCGGAAGTGACGATGGCGTCATAGGCCGAGCGCGGCACGCCGAGGCCGTCCAGCATGCCCATTATGAAACGGTTGGGGCGGGGCGCGTTGGAAACCAGCACCACGGTCGCGCCGCCGGCCCGCGCCTTCGTCAGCGCCTCGCAGGCGGCGGGAAAGGCGGCGACGCCGTTGTGCAGAACCCCCCACACGTCGCAGAGAATCAGGTCGTAGTCACCGGAGAATGCGGAGAGGCCCTCCACCAGCGGCGGGGCGTGCAGGGGGTGGCGGGTGCCGGTCTCGGCCATCGGTCTCTCCATTGTGCGGCGCACAGGTGCCACGGAAGGCCTTGAATCACAAGGCCGGGCGGCCGGGGCCGCGCTCTCGCAGGTCGGCGGATGAAACGCGGGCCGGATCAGGGATGCCCCTTGCCGGGGTGACCACCGGGATGGCCGCCCGGATGCCCGCCATGCCCCCCCATGCCATGGGGATGCCCGCCGCCATGGGGATTTCCGTGCGGATGGCCGCCGCCCTTCGGCGGCTCCTTCTGCGCCACCGGCGTGGTGGACCGCGTGCGGGCCTCTATGCCGGGCAGCCCCTGGACCAAAGTGCGGAAGGCGTCGCCCCGCACCTCGAAATTAGGATACTGGTCGAAGCTGGCGCAGGCAGGGGAGAGCAGCACCACCGCATCCGCGCGGCCGGAGGCCTCGGCATCCCGCGCGGCGGCTTCCACCGCCTTGTCGAGGGTGCCGACGATCTCGTGGGGCACCGTGTTCCCCAGCGTCGCGGCGAAATCCTGCGCCGCCTCGCCGATGAGATAGGCCTTGGCGACGCGATCGAAGAAGGGAGCGAGCGGCGCAATGCCGCCGGCCTTGGGCTTGCCGCCGGCAATCCAGAAAATGTCGGTGAAGCTCGTCAGCGCGCGCTCGGCGGCGTCCGCATTGGTCGCCTTGGAATCGTTGACAAACAGCACCTTGCCCTTGTTGCCCACCTCTTCCATGCGGTGGGCGAGGCCGGGGAAGCGCTTCATAGCGACCGCGATCACCTCGGGCGCGACGCCGAGCGCCCGGCAGGCGGCATAGGCGGCGGCGGCGTTCTGGGCATTGTGGGTGCCCCGCAGGGAGCCGATGCCCCCGAGGGGCAGGCGGAACACCTCGGCCCCGCCTTCAGACACCACCAGCGTCTCGCCCTCGCGCCAGATGCCATCGGGCAGGGGCCGCTTCACCGAAATCCGCACCACATGCTTGCCGGCACGCTCGGCGCGGTCAGCCATGGCGGCGGAGAAATCGTCGTCCACGCCCACCACGGCGGTGCCGGTCTGCTCGACGCCAGTGACGAGGCGTTCCTTCACGGCCGCGTAGTTTTCAAGCGTGCCGTGGCGGTCGAGGTGGTCCGGGGTGATGTTCAGCATCACGCCCACGGAGGGATCGAGGCTGGGCGCGAGATCGATCTGGTAGGAAGAGCACTCCACCACATGCACGCGGCCGGGCCTCGGCGGGGCGAGGGAGAGGATGGCGGTGCCGATGTTGCCGCCCATCTGCACGTCGCGACCGGCGATGCGCAGGATGTGGGTGATGAGCGCGGTGGTTGTGGACTTGCCGTTGGTGCCGGTGATGGCCACGAACGGCGAGCGTCGCGCGATGGCCTGCCGCTCGCGGCAGAACAGCTCGATGTCGCCGATGATCTCGACCCCCGCCGCCTGCGCCATCTTCACCGACCAGTGCGGCTCGGGATGGGTCAGCGGCACGCCGGGGGCGAGGACCAGGGCCTGGACGATGGTCCAGTCGATGTCGTGGAGATCCTGCACGAGGATGCCCGCCTCACCGGCCTTGCGGCGCGAGGCTTCGGAATCATCATAGGCGACGACGGTGGCGCCGCCGGCCTTGAGCGCTTCTGCGGTGGCAAGGCCCGAGCCACCCAGCCCGAAAAGGGCGACGGTTGCATCCTTGAAGACGGTGACGGGGATCATGGCGGTAAAATCGTCCGTTGCGGCAATGCAGTCCGGGCATCCGTCTAGAGCATGATGCGAAAAAGTGCGAACCCCTTTCGCAGGCAGATTTCCAGATGAGGCCACCTTAAGGGAAATCCCCTGCTTGCCCGATTCGACATTCATACTATTGAATGTTGAGGAGGGGACGGCCGGGACTGCCGCACCGGATTGGCCCCGCCGATGTGCCCGCTGCACTTGCAGGCTGGAACTGGGAGATCGAGATGGTCGCGAACGTGGGTGGAATTGACCGGGTGCTGCGCTTCATCGCCGGGGTCGTGCTGATCCTGGTGCCGTTCGTGGCTCCCTCCGTGCCGGCTTTGGCCGGGCTCGGCAACTGGACCTGGCTGATCGGCGCCGTGGGCGTGGTGATGCTGCTCACCGCCGCCTTCCGCTTCTGCCCAGCCTATCCGCTGCTGGGGATCAATACCTGCCCGCGGTGAGGGGCGCCGCCACCCCGCCGCGCTTCGATCTGACGTTACGTTGGGATTTCGCAACAGGTAGGGGATTGAGCTTCCCACACGGTCAGGTTTCATGGCAACCTGCAACGATCGGTTGCTCATGCGTGCCTCGACTCCCCAAGGGTGTCTTGTTCCATAGGAAAGGGGCGAGTTTGTCATGAACCTTGACCGTCTCAAGGAATCCTACCGCCTGCTGCAACCTTCAACCTGGCGTTGGTTCTTCTTAACTGCGACCAACAAGGAATATGCGCCGCTATTCAACCAGCTTGCCCTCTCGAACGAGGACCGGTTCAAGAATCCGGTGCCGTGGTTCGCCTGGAAAAGCTTTCCCGTCCTCGCGGAAGAGCTGCGCGCGCGGTCCGGCCGCCAGTTGCTGGAATGGGGGTCGGGGGCGTCGACCGCTTACTATGTGCGCAACGGCATGGTCGTCATCGCCTACGAGCATGTCTCCGAATGGGCGGGCATGCTGCGGAAGTCGCTGGAGGCCATGAAGCTGAAGGCCGACATCCGCGTGTCGGAGCCCAGCGCCTACGCACGGCCGGACGTGGACCCCGGCGCGTTCTCGGTCTTTGTCATTGACGGCCGCGAGCGCGCGGCCTGCGCCCTGTGGCTCGCGGAGGCGATCGAGGCGGGCCGCATCGGCCCGGGCACGCTCATCATCTTCGACGATTCCCAGCGCGATCGCTACGCGGATGCGATCGCTACGCTGGGGCGGCTGTCGTCGCGCCACACCACCTTCACCGGCCCCACCTCGTTGGACCTCGACAAGGCGACGACCTTCTTCTGGGTCTGAGGCCCCTCACCGCAGCTTCAGCGTCGCCAATCCCGCTAGCGCCAGCACCACGGCGACGATCCAGAAGCGGATCACCACCTGCGGCTCCGTCCAGCCGAGCTGCTCGAAATGGTGGTGGATGGGGGCCATCTTGAACACGCGCTTGCCGGTGAGCTTGAACGAGGCCACCTGCACGATCACCGAGACCGCCTCCAGCACGAACAGGCCGCCCACCACGGCGAGCACGATCTCGTGCTTGGTCGCCACCGCGACCGTGCCCAGCAGGCCGCCCAGCGCCAGCGAGCCGGTGTCGCCCATGAAGACCTGGGCGGGCGGGGCGTTGAACCACAGGAAGCCGAGGCCGGCCCCCATCACCGCGCCGCAGACCACCGCCAGCTCGCCGACGCCGGCGACATAGTGGATCTGCAGATAGTCGGCGAAGCGCACGTTGCCGGAGAGATAGGCGATGAGGCCGAAGGTGCCGGCCGCGATCATCACCGGCACGATGGCGAGGCCGTCGAGGCCGTCGGTCAGATTCACCGCATTGCCGGCCGCGACGATGACGAACACGCCGAACACCACGAAGAACACGCCGAGATTGAGCAGAAGGTCCTTGAAGAAGGGGAAGGCCACGGAGGTGGAGAGGCCCGACTTGCCCATGGTCATGATGATGACCACGGCGACGCCGGAGATCACCGCTTCGATGGCGAGGCGTGTCTTGCCGGAGAGGCCGTTGTGGGTTTGCTTCGTCACCTTCAGGTAGTCGTCATAGAAACCAATCATGCCGAAGCCCAGCATCACCAGCAGCACGGCCCAGATGTAGATGTTGAACAGGTTCGCCCACAGCAGCGTCGCCACCGCGATGCCGGCGAGGATCATCAGCCCGCCCATGGTGGGCGTGCCCTTCTTGGTGAGCAGATGCGATTGCGGCCCGTCGGTGCGGATGGGCTGGCCCTTGCCCTGCTTCAGCCGCAGCATGGAGATCATCGCCGGGCCGAACAGGAACACGAACAGCAGCGCCGTCATCACCGCGCCGCCGGTGCGGAAGGTGATGTAGCGGAAGACGTTGAAGGCCGTGAAGGATTGGTGGAGATCGGCAAGCCACTGGAGCATCTGAATTCTATCCTTCGAGCAGCGCATCCTCGCCGGCGCGGAAGCGCTCGGCGAGGCTCTTGACCAGCGGTCCCATGCGGCTGCCGTTGGAACCCTTGACCATCAACGTGTCACCGGCCCGGATGGCGGAGGCCACCATGGGCTCGAGGTGGGAGGCGTGGATCGCGTAGCCGCCCCGCCGCTCGGAGGGCAGGGCCTGCCAGAGCGCGTGCATGTGCGGCCCGCAGCAGAAGACCTGATCGATCTTCGCCGCGCGCACGGCCTCGGCCAATTCCGCATGGTGGGCGTCTCCGTCGTCGCCGAGCTCCAGCATGTCGCCCAGCACCGCGATGCGTCGGCCGCGGGGGCCGACCGGGGTGCGGCTGAGCACGTCGAGGGCGGCGCGCATGGAGGCGGGATTGGCGTTGTAGCTTTCATCCAGCAGCGTCGCCTGACCGCCCTTCACCTGCAGGCGCAGCGCGACGCCTCGACCGGCGGGCGCCTTCATGTGGGAGAGGGCGAGGCCGGCCAGAGCGAGGTCGGCGCCCACCAGCTTCGCCGCAGCGAGCACCGCCAGCATGTTCTGCACGATATGGCGGCCGGGCATGCCGACCTTGAAGGTCACCGGCGTGCCCATCACGTCGGCGACGCCCACCGAGCAGTAGGATTGCAGCGCCGCCTCCTTCAGCCGCACATCCGCACCAGCGGTCTCGCCAAAGGTCACGATATGCGCGATGCCCCGTGCTTCGGCGGCGGCCTTGAGGCGGGGGAAGAGGGGGTTGTCGAGATTCAGCACCACCGCGCCGCCCGGCTCCACGCCCTGGAAGATCTCCGCCTTGGCGTCGGCGATCTCCTCGATGCCGGAGAAGTGCGCGATATGCACCGCCTCCACCGTGGTGATGATGGCCACCTGCGGGCGCACCAACTGCACCAGCGGCGTGATCTCGCCGGGATGGTTCATGCCGATCTCGAACACGCCGTAGCGCGCCTCGCGCGGCAGCCGGGCGAGGGAGAGGGGCACGCCCCAGTGATTGTTGTAGGAGGCGGCGGAGGCGTGGGTCTCGCCGTCGGCGCCGAGGGCGATGCGCAGCGCCTCCTTGGTGGTTGTCTTGCCCACCGATCCCGTCACGGCGACGATGCCGGCCTGCGAGCGCGCGCGGCTGGCGCGGGCAAGATCGGTCAAGGCGGCGAGCACATCGTCGACCACGAACAGGGGGGCATCGTCGGGGAACTGGTCTGCCTTGTCGCGCGCCACCACGCAGGCCGAGGCCCCCGCCTCCAGCGCCTTGCCCACATAGGCATGGCCGTCGCTGTTCTCACCGGCGATGGCGAAAAAGGCGTCGCCGGGCGCGAGCGAACGGGTGTCGATGGAGATGCCGGTGGCATCGCGCGGCGTGCCGCGCACCTCAGCTCCCATGGCCGCCACCATTTCCGCGACGCTGTGGAGGACCCGGCCTTCCGTTTCGCCCGCACTCATGCCGCGACCTCCTTGAGGGCGGCGAGGACTTCCGCCGCGTCCGAGAATGGATATGTCCGGTCGCCGATGATTTGGCCGGTTTCGTGACCCTTGCCGGCAACGAGCAGCGCATCCCCGGCTTCCAGCAGGGAGACGCCGGCTCGGATGGCCTCCGCCCGGTCGCCGATCTCCCGCACGTCGCTCCGGCCTGCGCCGCGCGCGCCTTCCAATACCTCCGCCCGAATCGCCGCCGGATCTTCGCT
>JAEZMT010000443.1 GCA_023442085.1 Pseudomonadota bacterium
GATGCCGGGGCTGGGGAGACCGGTGAGCACGCTGGAAGTGGGGCTCCGACCGGAAAGGCTCCTTGGCCGCCTCCTATTCCCCCGGCTGAAGCGCATGGGGCGTGGGGGGTGCCGCCCCACCCGCCGGGGCGTGCCCGTGCTGGGTGAGCGGGCGGTTGCCCGCCAACCCCCGCAGCATCACGTAGAAGACCGGTGTCAGGAAGATGCCGAATACCGTCACGCCGATCATGCCGGCGAACACCGCCGTGCCCATGGCCTGCCGCATCTCCGCACCCGCGCCGATAGAGGTGACGAGCGGCACCACGCCCATGATGAAGGCCAGCGAGGTCATCAGGATGGGCCGCAACCTCAGCCGGCTCGCCTCGATGGCAGCCTGCACCGGCGTGCGGCCCTCGAACTCCAGCTCGCGGGCGAATTCCACGATCAGGATCGCGTTCTTCGCCGAGAGCCCCACCAGCACCACGAGACCGATCTGGGTGAAGACGTTGTTGTCCCCGCCCGCGAGCCACACGCCGGTCATGGCGGCGAAGAGGCCCGTCGGCACGATCATGATGATGGCGAGGGGCAGCATCAGGCTTTCGTACTGCGCCGCCAGCACCAGGAAGACGAGGAAGATGGCGAGCGGGAACACGAACACCGCCGAATTGCCGGCCAGGATGTCCTGGTAGGTCAGCTCGGTCCACTCGAAGGAGAAGCCCTTGGGCAGGGTTTCCTTCGCGATGCGCTCCACCGCCTGCTGCGCCTCGCCCGAGGAGAAGCCGGGGGCGGCGCCGCCGTTCACGTCGGCGGAGAGGAAGCCGTTATAGCGCATGGCCCGCTCCGGTCCCGCCGACGAGCGCACCTTGAGCAGCGCCGAGAGCGGGATCATTTCGCCGGTCTGCGAGCGCACCTTCAGCGTGCCCACGTCCTCGGCACGGGCGCGGAAGGGGGCGTCGGCCTGGACGCGCACCGTGTAGGTGCGGCCGAACTTGTTGAAGTCGTTCACATAGGACGAGCCGAGATAGATCTGCATGGTCTCGAACACGTCGGTGACGGCGACGTTCAGCTGGCGCGCCTTTACCCGGTCGATGTCGGCGAACAGCTGGGGCACGTTCACCTGATAGGAGGAGAACAGGCCGGCCAGCTCCGGTGCCTGCCGTGCCGCGCCGAGGAAGGCCTTGGTGGCCTCGTCGAGGGCGGCATAGCCGAGGCCGGCGCGGTCCTCGATCTGCAGCTTGAAGCCGCCGATGGTGCCGAGCCCCTGCACGGGCGGCGGCGGGAACATGGCGATCATCGCATCCGGGATGCCGGCGAACTTGCCGTTCAGCTTCATGGCGATGGCGTTGCCGTTCAGCGACGGGTCGCGCCGCGCCTCGAACTCGTCGAGGCCGACGAAGACGATGCCGGAATTGGATGAGTTGGTGAAGCCGTTGATGGACAGGCCCGGGAAGGCGATGGCCGACTTCACGCCCGGCTCCTTCAGGGCGATGTCGCTCATCTTGCGGATCACCTCCTCGGTGCGGTCCAGGGTGGCGCCGTCGGGCAGCTGGGCGAAGCCGACCAGATACTGCTTGTCCTGCCCCGGCACGAAGCCGGGGGGCACCACCTTGAACAGCACGCCGGTCAGCGCCACGAGCACGACGTAGAGGCCGAGCATCAGCACCTTGTGGCCGATGGTCCGGCGCACCACCGAGCCATAGGCGTTGGAGCCGCGTACGAAGGCCTTGTTGAAGCCGCGGAAGAACCAGCCGAACGCGAAGTCCATGACCCGCGTGAGCCGGTCCTTGGGCGCGTCGTGACCCTTCAGCAGCAGCGCCGAGAGGGCCGGCGACAGGGTGAGGGAGTTGATGGCCGAGATCACCGTCGAGATGGCGATGGTGAGGGCGAACTGCTTGTAGAACTGGCCCGTGAGGCCGGTGATGAAGGCCAGCGGCACGAACACCGCGATCAGCACGAGGGCGATGGCGATGATGGGGCCGGACACCTCCCGCATGGCCTTGTAGGTGGCCTCGCGCGGGGAGAGCCCGCCCTCGATGTTGCGCTCCACATTCTCCACCACGACGATGGCGTCATCCACCACGATACCGATGGCGAGCACCAGGCCGAACAGCGTCAAGGCATTGATGGAGAAGCCGAACACGTACATCACCGCGAACGTGCCGACGATGGAGACGGGCACCGCCAGCAGCGGGATGATGGAGGCCCGCCAGGTTTGGAGGAACACGATCACCACCAGCACTACCAGCGCGACGGCTTCCAGCAGCGTGTGGACCACAGCGTCGATGGAGGCGCGCACGAACTGGGTGGTGTCGTAGACGATGGAATAGTCCACGCCCTCTGGCATGTTCTGCTTGATCTCCTCCATCACCCGCCGCGTGTCGTCGGCGATGCGGATGGCGTTGGAGCCGGGCGCCTGGAAGATCGGCACCGCCACCGCCTGGGTGTTGTTGAGGAGCGAGCGCAGGGCATATTCCGACGCGCCGAGCTCGATGCGCGCCACGTCCTTCAGGAGGACGATCTCGCCGTTCGTGCCGCTCTTCACAACGATGTTGGCGAACTCCTCCTCGTTGGCGAGGCGGCCCTGGGCGTTGATGGAGAGCTGCAAATCGAGACCCGGTGCGCCGGGTGAGGCGCCCACGACGCCGGCCGCCGCCTGCACGTTCTGGGCGCGGATCTCGCGCACCACGTCGGCGGCGGAAAGGCCGTGCTCGGCCACCTTCTGCGGGTCGAGCCAGATGCGCATGGAATAGTCGCCCGCGCCGAACAATTGCACCTGCCCCACGCCGTCGATACGGGCGAGGCGGTCCTTCACGTTCAGCACCGCGTAATTGCGCAAATAGGTCGTGTCGTAGCGATTGTTGGGCGAGATCAGGTGGACCACCATTGTGAGGTCCGGCGAGGACTTCACGGTGGTCACGCCAAGGCGCCGCACTTCTTCCGGCAGGCGGGGCTCCGCCTGGGAGATGCGGTTCTGGACGAGCTGCTGCGCCTTGTCCGGGTCGGTGCCGAGCTTGAAGGTGACGGTCAGCGTCATGATGCCGTCGGTGGTGGCCTGGCTCGACATGTAGAGCATGCCCTCGACGCCGTTGATGGATTCCTCCAGCGGTGTCGAGACGGTCTCGGCGATCACCTTGGGATTGGCGCCGGGATAGGTGGCGCGCACCACCACCTGCGGCGGCACCACCTCCGGATATTCCGAGATGGGCATGGCCCGCATGGCGATGAGGCCGGCGAGGAAGATGAAAACGGAGAGGACGCCGGCGAAGATCGGGCGGTCGATAAAGAATCTGGACAGGTTCACGGAACCCTCCCGCCACGCGGCGGCTGGATGAAGACGGGCGAAACGCGGAACGCAACCGGCAGCCCCGCTGCGGTGCGCGCGGGATGTGCCTGGCAATGGGGTGAGGGGCTGCACCGGGCGAGGGGGCGTTTACGCCCGGCGCAGCCCTCTCCCGACCCCCTCCGTGCGGGGAGGGGGCGAGGCGATGTCTTGGGAGCGGTGGCCGTCCCGGAGGACCGGAAAGGCCGGATTGGTCAGTTCGTGCGGGTGGTCGCCGCCTCGCTTACCCGCATGGGGACGGGCTCGGGCGTCACCGCCGCGCCGGGGCGCACCCGGTGGAGGCCGTTGACGACGACGCGCTCGCCGGCCGAGAGGCCGTTGGTGACGACGCGCAGGCCGTCCACCGGGGCGCCGAGGGTCACCTCGCGCCACACCGCCTTGTTCGAGCCGTCGACCACGAAGACGAACTTCTTGTCCTGGTCCGTGCCTACGGCGCGCTCGCTGACGAGCACGGCGGGCGCGGCCTTGGGCTGGCCCATCTCCAGCCGCACGAACTGGCCGGGCAGGAGCCGTCCGTCCGGATTGGCGAAGCGGGCGCGGACACGGACCGTGCCGGTGCGGGGATCGACCTGATTGTCCACCAGCTGCATCACGCCTTCCACCGGCGGCGTGCCTGCGGCGACGGTCATCAGCACCGGGATCTGGTCGAGCCGGTCGGCCACGTCACCGCCGCCGCCGAGCCCGGCGAGGGCGCGGGCGACGGTGCTCTCGTCGGCGCTGAAGCTGGCGTAGATGGGATCGACGGACACCAGCGTGGTCAGCACCGGCGCGCCGGGGCCGGCGGCCACGAGGTTGCCCACCGTGATCTCCGACTTGCCGACGCGCCCGGACACCGGGGCGCGGACCTTGGTGTAGGAGAGGTTGAGCTTCGCCGCCGCGAGCTTCGCCTGCGCAGCCCGGAGCGCGGCCTCGGCGGCGCGCTGACCGTTGAGGCGTTCATCCAGGGTGCTCTGGGAGAGCGTCTTGGTGGTGAACAGCTTTTCGCCGCGCTCCAGCTCGCTGCGGGCGAGGTCGAGCCGGGCCTGCACGGAGGCGACCTGCGCTTCCGCTTCGGCCACATCCGCCTCATAGGTTTCGGAATCGATGGAGACGAGGAGTTCGCCCTCCCGCACCAGCGCGCCTTCGCGGAAGTGCACCGCCTTGATGGCACCGGCGACGCGGGAGCGCACCTCCACCCGCTCTACCGCCTCCAGGCGGCCGGAGAAGGTGTCGAACAGGCGCGCCTCGCGCTGCTCGACCGTGGCCACCGAGACCGGTACGGCCGGCGGGGCGGCTGTCGCGGCGGCGGCGGGCTTGTCAGCGTGGGCGCCGCCTTCCTTGGGCAGGCCGTAGAGCACGCCGAACACCGCGAGGAGTGCGGCGGTGCCCAGCAGCAGGGCCTCCCGGAGACGGGACTTCTTCGCGGCGGCGGGGGTGGTGGAGGCGGACACGGGAGTAGGGGGCGTATCGTTGGGGGCGGAGTTGGGGGCGGTCATGGCGGGGCAGTCCTTGGCGGTCGGTCTGTCAGAGGACGGCCGGATCGGCCTTGAGCCGACCGGTCCGTGAAGCGGGACGCGTGGAAACGAAGAAATCGCGGAACAGGTCGCGCATCGCGCCCGTCCAGGCGGCCGGTTTCGGCGCCGGACACGAGATGCTGTCGGGCCATTCGGTGGGCCCCTGAAGGATGTGCACGCAGGTCGGCACGCCGGCCGAGGCGAGCGCGTCGGCATAGCGCCGGCTCTCGTCACACATGGGGCAGTCCTCGGCGCTCACCACCAGCGCCGGCGGCAGAGCGCCGAGGCGGGAGGAGGCGAGGGGCGCCGCATAGGGATGGGCCGCCTTCTCGGGCGAGCCGAGATAGGTCTGCCAGCCATCCGCCCACTTGCAGCCGCAGCTGCCGGCATCGGCGCGGCGGATGGAGGCGGTGGCGAGGCTGGGGTCGAGCATGGGCGAGACGAGGATCTGCCCGGCGATCGGAGGGGAATGCTGGTCACGCGCCATCATGGCGAGGCCGGCGGCGAGGTTGCCACCCGATTCCTCCCCCGCCAGATAGAGCGGGGCGCCGCGCCCGGCGAGTTCGGCCCGGCGGCGATAGACATCGGTGACGGCGGCAAACAGCGCGGTCAGCGCGAAGGGGAACGGGTGCTCGCAGGCCAGCGGATAGTCCGCCGACACCACAACCGCCCCGGCCGCTGCGAGAATGCCGGAGATATAGGCGCCGCACTCCAGCGTCCCGCCGGTGAAGGCGCCGCCGTGCAGGTGGAAGACGAGCGGCGCGGACCCCTTCGCCGGACGCGACCCGTAGAGCCGCGCCGGCAGCGTGCCGGTCCCGGTCTCGAGGGTTATGGTCTGGCTGGTGGGGGTCATCTGCCTCGTCCTTTCGGGCGGCAAGCCATTCTTGGCCGTCACGCCCTTGTGCGATGCAGAAACCATATTGGCGATCTAGAAGGGGATAAACCGCTAGTTTATGAGTTCATTGTTCACCTATGGGAACAGTGCTGCATTTGAGGGCTTCGGATGGACCAGCTTGCTGCAATGCGCGCATTCACCCGTGTTGTGGAGACGGGCAGCTTCACGCGCTCCGCCGATCTCCTCCGGATGCCCAAGGCGACGCTCACCAAGCATATCCAGACGCTTGAGGCGCACCTGCAGACCCGCCTTCTCAACCGCACCACGCGCCGGGTGACGGTGACGCCGGACGGGGCCGCCTATTACGAGCGGGCGCTGGCCATCCTCCACGACATCGATGAGCTCGACGGCTCACTCTCCTCGGCGCAGGCCGTGCCGCGCGGAAAGCTGCGCATCGACATCTCGCCCTCGCTCGCGACCCAACTGCTGATGCCGGCGCTGCCCGACTTCATCGAGCGCTATCCCGATATCGCGCTGGACGTGGGCTGCACGGACCGGCCGGTGGACCTTCTGAGCGAGAATGTGGATTGCGTCATCCGCGTTGGCGAGATTCGGGATCCGAACCTCGTGGCGCGGCGCATTGGCGTGCTGCGCTTCGTCCTGGCGGCGTCGCCCGGCTATCTCGCCCGTTACGGCGCCCCGAAGCACCCTCTCGACTTCGAGGAGACGCACAAGCTCGTCCGCTATTTCAGCCAGCAGAGCGGGCGCTACCATCCCTTCGATTTCACCCGGGGCGACGAAGTGATTGAGCTGACGGGGCGCTACAGCATCGCCACCAATGACGGCAACGCCTATATCGCGGCGGCGCTGGCCGGCATGGGCGCGATCATGTCCCCCACCTTCCAGGTGGAGGAGCACCTCGCGTCCGGGGCGCTGGTGCCCATCCTGCCGGACTGGGAGGCGGGCGAGATGCCCATCCACGTGGTCTATCCGCCCAGCCGCCACCTCACCAGCCGGCTGCGCGTGTTCGTGGACTGGGTGGCCGAACTCTTCGCGCGCTCCGAGGTCACGCGCCGCCGCGCGGCGTGACGCGACCGGCGTCCGACGCGGAGGTGCGCGCCTTCAATCGTCCGAATAGCGCTGCTCGGCCCAGGGGTCGCCGCGCATGTGGTAGCCGCGCTCTTCCCAGAAGCCGGGCTTGTCGCGGGCGATGAACTCGATCGCCTTGATCCACTTGGCGCTTTTCCAGAAATAGAGGTGCGGCACCACGAGGCGCGCCGGCGCGCCATGCTCCTGCGTCAGCGGGCGGCCTTCCCAGCTGTGGGCGATGAGCGCGTCCTCGGAGGCGAAGTCGGCCAGCAGAAGATTGGTGGTGTAGCCGTCATAGCTGTGCAGCATCACCGCCGCCGCATGGGGCGCGGGGTGCACGGCTTCGAGCAAATCGCGGGTGAGCACGCCTTCCCAGGTGTTGTCATAGCGCGACCATGTGGTGACGCAGTGGATGTCGCTCAGGCTCCGGCTCTGGGGCAGGGCCGAGAAGGCGGCCCAGTCCAGCGACAGGGTGGTCTCCACCGCGCCGGTCACGTCGAGGCGGAAGGATTCCCGCGTGACCACCGGCTGAAGGCCGAGGTCGAGCACGGGCCAGTCGCGCACCAGATGCTGGCCGGGCGGCAGGCGCTCGGCGTCTGGGCGGGCCACGCGCCCGGTGAGGAAGCGGCCCTCCTCGGCCCAGCGTTGCTTGGTGGTGGTGAGCTTGGTGTCGGGCGGAAGCGCGTCTTCGCTCATGGTGGGCAGCTCCAGGCGAACGGAGCCGCATGATGCCACGTCAGCGGCCATGGGGAAATCGCCCGGCTTGCCCTGTCGCCGCTTGTGTGGGAGAGGCACCCCCGAAGGACCGGTGACACCATGACCATGGCCGAGACCAGCGGGGCGGCCCCCGCCGCATTCCCTGATCTGCTGCCCGCCTTGCGGCCGCTCCTGCCGGACCTGCGCGGCACGCTCACGGCCAATGCGCCGCTCGCCGACTTCACCTGGTTCCGCGTCGGCGGCCCGGCCCAGCTCCTGTTCCTGCCGGCGGATGCCGACGACCTCGCCTATTTTCTCGCCCGCTTGCCGGCCGATCTGCCGGTGACGGTGATCGGCCTCGGCTCCAACCTCATCGTGCGCGACGGCGGCGTGCCGGGCGTTGTGATCCGCCTCGGCCGCGGCTTCACCGACGTGACGGTCGAAGGCACCCGCATCATAGCCGGCACCGGCGTGCCGGACGTGAAGGTGGCGCGCGCGGCGGCGGATGCGGGGCTGGCTGGCTTCTCCTTCCTGCGCGGCATTCCCGGCGCTATCGGCGGCGCGCTGCGCATGAACGGCGGCGCCTATGGCGGCGAAACCAAGGACGTGCTGGTGGAGGCCGAAGGCGTCACCCGCTCCGGCGCCAAGGTCCGCTTCACCAATGCGGAGATGGACTTCACCTACCGCCATTGCGGCGTGCCGGACGACGTGATCTTCACCCGCGCCGTCTTCGAGGGCCGCCCGGGCGATCCGGCGGAGATCGCCGCCGAGATGGCCAAGATCACCGAGAGCCGGGAGGCGACCCAGCCCATCAAGAGCCGCACCGGCGGCTCCACCTTCAAGAACCCGCTCGGGACCAGCGCCTGGAAGCTGGTGGACGCCGCCGGCTGCCGCGGCCTCACCATCGGCCGCGCGCAGGTGTCGGAGCTGCACACCAATTTCCTCATCAACCTCGGCGGCGCCACGGCGTCCGAGATCGAGGGGCTGGGCGAGGAGGTGCGGCGGCGGGTGAAGGAGAACTCCGGCGTGACGCTGGAGTGGGAGATCAAGCGGATCGGGCTTCCCCTCTCTCCAGCCTGAGCCGTTAGCAAAACCTAAAACCGGACCGCGCCATGGTGCTGGCGCAAAGCTGCTCTCTTCAGAGCGGGCCCCGGCGCGCGCCGGATTCGGAACGGGAATATTTCGATGGCGAAACACGTCGCGGTGCTGATGGGCGGCTGGTCCTCCGAGCGGGAAGTCTCGCTCAATTCGGGCGCCGCCTGCGCCGCCGCGCTGGAGGGTGCCGGCTACCGCGTGA
>JAEZMT010000449.1 GCA_023442085.1 Pseudomonadota bacterium
AGGGCGCGGTCGAGGTGCTGACCCGCTACATGGCGAAAGAACTCGGGGCCCGCGGGATCGCCGTCAACACGGTCGCGCCCGGTGCGATCGAGACCGACTTCGGCGGCGGCGCCGTCCGGGACAATCCTGAGCTGAACAAGAGCTTCGCCGAGATGACAGCCCTCGGCCGCGTCGGCCTGCCTGACGATATCGGGCCGATGATCGCCAGCCTCCTCTCCCAGAACAATCGCTGGGTCAACGCGCAGCGCATCGAGGTGTCCGGCGGCCAGGGCATCTGACGGCGGGCGCAAGGGGCCTCTGGACCGATGACGATCATGCGAGCCTTATGTTCGCAGGATTTCTTACATCAGCGAACGGCGGTTTCGAGGCAAATGGTGCCGCGGAAGGGATTCGAACCCCCGACCCACGCATTACGAATGCGTTTCGGATACTAGGCGAGAAGCCGGCCGGCGATCAAGAGCGCTTGCAGCACAGTGGTTGTTTCGCCCTCCCTTGTCCTTGCGAGTTGCCAAAGGCCCCGCTTCCGTGCTGACATAGTGCTGACACCAACACAAAGCGGCGAGCCAATGTCTAAGCTCACAAAGCGGATCGTGGACGCTGCACAGCCGGCCGAAGGCCGGCAGCTGCTTTTATGGGACTCCGAAGTGAAGGGCTTCGCCTTGCGGGTTACCCCCGCCGGCGCCAAAGCCTACATCCTCAACTATCGGAACGCCCAGGGGCGCGAGCGCCGAATTACGATCGGCCGTCACGGCTCCCCCTGGACGGTCGATGATGCCCGCCAGCGGGCACGCGATCTTTTGCATAGGATCGTCCAAGGTGCCGACCCGTTGGACACCCGTGCCGTCGACAGAGCGGCAATGACGGTCGCGGACCTCGCCGACCTGTACCTGGAGGACGGCCCGGCGGCGCGGCCGAACAAAAAGGCCCGGAGTTGGGCGACCGACGGCGCGATCCTGCGGGGGCACGTCAAGCCGCTCCTCGGGACGCGGACGGCCAAAGGCCTAACGCGTGCCGACATTGCCAAATTCCAAAACGACGTTGCCGAAGGGAAGTCTGCGCGCACGACGAAGACGAAGCCGCGCGGTGCGGCGCGCGTCACCGGCGGGAAGGGCATCGCCGCGAGGGCCACGGCCACCTTGCGGGCCATGCTGTCCTTTGCGACCGAGCGGGGCGTCATCCCGGCGAACCCAGCAGCAGGCGTACGCCTTTTCAAGCAGCAGAAGGTGGAGAGGTTCCTATCTGAGGCCGAGGTGTCTCAGCTATCGGAGGCCGTCACGGCGCTGGAGGCAGGGTCCAAGCTGCACCCGTCATTTGCGGCGTGCATCCGCCTGTTGATGCTCACGGGCTGCCGGCGAGGCGAGATAGAGGGCCTCCAGTGGGATTGGATCGACTTCGAACGCGGGATGATCCGCTTTCCAGACAGTAAGACCGGCGCCAAGGTGACGCCCCTCCCCTCCCCTGCCGTGGAAATCCTGAAGGGCCTGAAGCGGAAGCAGGGCAACCCCTACGTCTTCCCGGCGACGCGCGGAGACGAAGGGCACATCGTCGGCCTATCGAAGGCATGGGGGGCAGTGCGGAAGGCCGCCAATATGCCGGAGCTGCGGTTGCACGACCTGCGGCACTCCTTCGCCTCCTTCGCCGTGGCGGACGGCGCCTCGCTCTACCTCGTCGGCAAGGTGCTGGGGCACAAGCAGGCGAGCACGACTGAGATCTACGCCCACCTGCGGGACGATCCATTGTTAGCCCTTGCGGACAAAACGGCGGCGCGGATCGCTCGCGCCATGCAGCCCCAGCAAAACACAGCAGAAATCATTCAGCACCCCCGAGCCAAGAGGGGTGCGGATGGACGATGAGGAGGCGGCCCGCCGGTACAAGAGCGGGTTCTGGTCCATCGGCATGTCTCTGAGCTGGATGATCTGCCGCACAGCAGAAGCCGTGATGTATGCCGCAAAATGCGACGAGCCCGACGCAAAGGGGCGATTCAGCCCCCCGTCGGCTTATTGGGCCCTTCATATCGGCTCCCTGGAGGCGTTGCGGGATCCTAACGCCCGAGACCCCCGGCTATTCGCTGATGCCCAGAGCGCCATTGACGCCCTCGTTCGAGCCGTGCTCGACAGGCGCGTCGGCATCCGAAGCATGTCCGCTGCGAAGGTAGGCTTTGAAGGAGAGTCTCGATCTGCGCCGGGCCGCTATGTCGCGCCTCCCGCAGAATGGAGCTACGTCGCCACCATTTTCCATGACAGACAGTACGGCTACGTAATATATACTCAAGACACAATATTTGGATTTGATCATATCGATCAAATAATTTTCAATAAAATCAATTTATCTAAATACAACAATTTTCTGCCTTCGCACGGCGCAGCTTTTTGGAAGGATATCACCCTTTGCTCACGCACGCTTAGACGCGAATTTATTGGCCTAAGCGGGCCGAAAAGCGAAGTCATACTGAACCGACGATGGCAGGCACTTCGGCTTTTCGAGCATATAATCAGACATCGGCCCGGGTTACGTATTCAGTACATAAATTGTATCTTTGATGAAAATTACTGCAATTCTAAGTCAGTTTATTGCAAAATAGTTGACAAGCGAAAATGTATTAAGGGTGTATTCGATACATCGAAACCGCTTGATGCAATCGCGGAGGAGGCTGCTAAGGCAACTGGATGCTCGCCGGAAATGGCTGGACACCTTCTGCGTGATTGCATCGATTCTGCCCACCGTCGCGGGCAGGAGTACTCAGCCGAATGGGCCCGAAAACGTCAGCCGGGAAGGCCTGTGAACAAGAAGGGGCGGTGAATACGCCCTCCGACCACTAGGCTGGTCAACAGTTGTGGAGGTTTCCCCCCCTTTTTTCGCATTGGGACGGCGAGAGACACTCTCGGGCGGCGGGGGCGATTGGCCCCCTTCGAAAAAGGGGTCCTCGCATGCCAATGTTAAACTGCTCTACTGCGGAGGCGGCGCTGCACGACGCCTCCCACCCCGCTGCTCCGGCCTCAAGTTCGCCGACTGTGGCGCTTCCCAGAAGCCACCATATCGGGACCGCATCGGCTACGTCCGATATCTCCTCCCGCCTGCTGCCCACGCGAGACGCCGCGTTCTATCTCAGCTTGGCGGAAAAGACGCTTCGAAACCTTCGTTCCCGCGGTGGTGGCCCGCCCTTCATCCGGCTGCTGTCGGGGCGCATCGCCTACCGCGTCGGCGATCTGGATGCGTGGGTTTCCTCGCGCCAGTTCCGCAGCACCAGCGAGTACTGACCGCCGTGCCGCCCCTCCCCAACGTCCCTTACAGCTACCATGGGCCACAGGTGGAGCTGAGACGCATCTCCTGGGGCCTTTTCGGGCTGGTGACAATCCTGCCCGGGCCAGGGTCTCTCTCGGCCGCACTGAAGAGCGCGCTAGCTGAAGCCGACGCGCTCCACATCACCATTCGCGCCGGGTGCCACTTCTCAGAGGGAATCCCCCTCCCGGAGAGCTTCGACCAGGACAGCCTGTGTTGGGCCCTGCAGACAGCGCGGACGGTCGAAGCGGTCGACCCGCCAACGTCGGCGCCGAGTCAAATCCTGCTAGAAGCCGCGACCTTTTCTCTCGGCTCAAAGCTTGAAATCGAATGCCTGCCTGAGCTGCGCGATTACTGGACCGCTTTCGCCTGGCGAAACCACTTCGTTCGCGTCCGCACCGCCTGCTCAGCACGGGCCGTGCCCATGTGGATTTGGCCTGAATACCTGCCATCGGCCTGATGAAAAACAGCCCCGCACGTCGAATGACGGCGGGGCCACATGAGGTTCAAAGCAATGCCTTTTGTATCATCTTACGCGGTCCCTGACGAGGGATATTTGTGGTGTCGTCTGCTGCCGCCGGGCGGTCGCGAGCTTGACGTCGTGATGATCGCGCCTGGGACCGGTCTTCCGCGACGGCACCGGCGCCTCATCGAGACTCGGCAAATGCTGTCATTTCAGGTTCGGGGCGAAGTGCCGTTCTGGCGTACGCCCCTGCCCTGCGACTTCGACGACATCACAGTGAAATGGATGGCGCGGCTTGCCGATTTCATTTCAATCTGGTCCGAGCCAGGCACCGACCAAGCCGGCAATATCTACGAGCACTTGAAAGACCGCACGCGCCTCCGTTGGCTTACGGTCGAGACCACGCCGTCCGCCGCTCCCGACTGGCTCCGCTTCGTCAATCGATGGAAGCGGCCCGGGGTGGACGTGGTGGAATTCGGGCCGCTGCACGGCGAGGGAGGTGCGTGATGGCATTGTCCTTCGTCGAAATCATGCGCTCCTACGAAACGCGGATGCGGCAGCTTGAGAGCGCAAAGGCTGACCAGGCGGCCGCGGCGGCCCGGCGTCAGGAACGTCAGGACGCTGCCGCCCGCGCCAAATCCGCCCAGCAACCGCCGGAGAGCGAGCCGCCGGCGCCCGCGGCCGAGGGAGGCGACCGATGACGGAAGCCCCCCCGCCTCCCATGCTCGACCATGCACTCGCCGCGGCGCGCCGCGGCATCCGGGTCATTCCGATCCCGGCCAACAGCAAGGCGCCGGACCTGCCGAAGTGGCAGGAGAAGGCCACGACCGATGAAGCCCAGATCCGCCGGTGGGCGGAGGAGCACCCGGGGTGCAACTGGGGCGGGCTGACGGGCTGCATCCTCGATTTCGACGTCAAGCACCGCAAGCGCGGCGCCGAGATGTTCGAGCTCTTCCAGATGCTGTTCCCGGGCACGTATACCCAGCGATCCGCCTCCGGCGGCTACCACATGTTCTTCCGCCCGCCCGAGGGTGCGCCACCCATCTCCAACGCCACGGGGAAGCTGCTCGCGAAGTTCGGCAAGGACTGCGGCATCGACGTCCGCGGCGCGGCCGGCCAGGTGGTGCTGGCGGGCTCCGTCGTGGACGGGAAGGCCTATGAGGTAGTCGACGACCTGCCGATCGCCGAAGCGCCGGAAGACCTGCTGGCGCTGTGCGGGAAGGAGCGGCGCAAGGATGGGGTCGACAGTGCCGACGGCATCTTCGCCGACCACCCGGCGGATATCGCGCGGGCGATCGAGATGCTGCGGGACGCGGAGCCCGCGGTTCAGGATCAAGGAGGCGACGCCGCGACATTCAGGCTTGGGTGTCGACTGCACGACCACGGGGTGAGCGAATCGACCGCGCTGCAGCTGATGCTGGAGCACTGGAACGACCGCTGCTCCCCGCCATGGGCTACAGACGATCTGGCCCAGAAGGTCTGTAACGCCTATCGCTACGCCAATGACGCGGCCGGCAACAAGTCGGTGGCGGCGGACTTCGGGGCGCCTGATCCAGAGGCCCAAGAGAGGGTCGAGGCGTCGGAACCTCCTTGGGACGATTGGCCGGAGCCAGAGGACCTTTGGGCCGACTCCCGCCCGCCTCCCCGCCTGCCGGCGGGCTTGCTGCCCTCCGTTCTCGAGCGCTGGGCCCGAGACGAAGCCCTCCGCATGGATGACACCGACCCTGGGTGCTTCGCGGGGGCCGCGCTATCCACGCTCAGCGGGATCGCGCCGGCGAGCCTCGAAGTCCAGGTCCGCCAAACGAACACCGGATTTAAGGTCCGGCCGATCCTCTGGTGCGTTCTCGTGGGGGCGCCCGGCGCAAGGAAGACGCCGACCTTGAAGGAGGCGTGGAAGCCCATCCAAAGCATTCAGGGGCGGCTGGACGCTGCCAATCGCCAGGCGCGCGAGCAACACCATGCCGCGCTGTCGGCTATGGGCAAGCAAAAGACAGGCGCGCCCGGAGCGCCGCGGCCGGAGAGACCGCGGCAGTCGTTCGTGTTGATTGAGGACGCGACCACAGAGGCAGTCGCGCGGGCGCTGGCGGAGAACGGCCAAGGTGTCGCGTGCTGCGTCGATGAGCTCCGCGGGTGGCTGTGCGGCTTTGATGCATATCGCGCAAACGGCAAAGGCAAGGACGCCGGCTTCTGGCTCAAGGGCAAGGACGGTTCGTCCCACCGGGTGCTCCGCGTCGGGAGCGACCCTATCGAGGTTGCGTCTGTCGCGGTCAGCGTCTGCGGCGGCATCCAGCCGGAGGTGCTCCGTGGAATGTACGGCGACTTAGGCGCCGACGGCATGCTGCAGCGCTTTCTGGTCTTTCACGTCGCTAGCCCCGCTTCGGAACACGACATTGCGCCCGACCTCGATGCGATCGCAGGGTATCGGGCTGTGGCGGAAAAATTGTGGGAATTACGCGGCGCCGGGGAATTCATGCCGTCTTTCAGGTTCGCGCCGGAGGCAGATCAGTTCAGACGAGAGGTTGTAGCTTTCCAGCAGCGCGAGATCCGCGCCCCCGACGCGCCGGCCGGACTTTGCGGCTGGCTCGACAAGCTCGAAGGCGAATGGGCGCGCATCGCATTGATGTTTCACCTGATCGATTGGGCGGACGGTGTCGAAAGCGACGCCCTCGACCTGCCACTTCGCGAGATCGGTCCTCTAAACGCCGAGCGCGCCTTTCGCTTCCTGACCGAGTACGTCTTTCCGCATGAGCTTTTCGTCCACCGGTGCGCCGATGGCAGGCGGGGCCCTGACTCCGATGCCGTATGGATCGCCGGGTACATCCTAAGCCACGGGAGCCAGGAAATCCGCCAACGCGAAATCCTGAGAGCGAACGCGTCCCTCAAGAAGTCGCAACTCGAGGTGCGGGCGAAACGTGTGGCGGCAGCCATGGGCGAACTTTGCGAGGCGGGATGGGCACGGCGAGCGGAAGCTCAAAACACTTCCGCGCTCTGGACGATCAACCCTGCCGTCCACCAGCGCTTCGCGGATATCGCAATTCGGGAGCGAGCTCGCCGAGCGCACGCCAGCGAAAAAATCAGAGAGGCGGGCGCGGCTCGACGTGCCGTCCGCGATTTAACCACCGGGGGCGCCTGATTTTAATCAAGCGGATCGAACTGTCACCACTGTCACTTACGCGGGGGATAAAGGCGTTTTCCCTATTTTTTTATTCAATAAATCTCTTTTTCTGATTTTTGATTTTTCTCTCTGTCCAACCTTCCTACCCGCGCAAGTGACAGTGGTGACAGTTCGATCCCCAAAGCGGGGTCAAAGCCATGGAGTTCACGTTTAAGGGCCAGAAGTACCAGTACTTGGGGCAAGAGCCCCACACACGCCGCGACGGCTCGGAAACCCTCCTCTCGGTGTGGGAAACGCGCTGCGCCGAGTGTGGCCGGCCTTTTCAGCTGCGCACGATGCTGCTGGGCCGGGGCGGTCCAACACGGCGTTGCGAGCAGCACCGACGGCCGTTCCAGTGGTCGCCGCGAAGGAAGCCGGCGACACGAAAAATCGCGAAGGCTTCCACGTTGCAGCCGGCCAAGCCCATGGGCCCCGCGCCCGTTCGCCCAGCAGCGTCGGCGCGCCCTGGGCACCAAATCTGCGCCGCCGCAGCCCGCACCCTCGCCCGGAGTCGCCGGTTCGGCGAGTGGCGCACCCTGCAGTCGCTGATGTGGCTCGCGTCGGGGGATGACTGGCGCGTGCTGCGCGAGCCCGCCGGCCGAAGCGAGAGCCTCAGGCGCGAGCTCGGTGGCCGATCGGGAATCGTGACGCCCCAAGGAACCCTGCAGGTGGAGGAGCGGACAAAAGGCCATTGGTATTTTCGCCTGCCGCCCCTGGCCGACTGGGCCGAGGAAATGGCGAGCCGCTACCCCTGGCTGGGCTGACGCCCCTCAGCTGTCGCTGAACCGCCCCTCGCGGTTCGCCCACGCATTGTAGTCGGGATGGCCGGGCTCCGGCCGGCCATTCACCACCCGGGGTTGGCTCCAGGGGAAGCGCCGACGCGCTGGGGCCGGCGGCAGGTGGAAGGCGGCGCGCGCCCGCGGCGCGCTGTACGCCCCTTCCCGGTTCGCCCAATCGAGCCCTTCCCGGTTCGCCCAATCGAGATAGTCCGGATCGCCTGGCATGGGGTGCGCCGGCGCGGCGACGGTCGAAGCGCTGTCCTTGATCTCCCGAAGCAGCGCGCCGCCGGCAAGGATCGGGAGGCCCACAGTGATGGCGAGCAGCCAGCGCAAGGCCACCAGAAACAGCGCCACACCAATCAGCAGCAACAGGACCCAGCCTCCCGCCACGAGGGCCGGGATGAACAGCCCTGTCAGCAGGAGCGCGAGAAGGAAAAAGGCCACCAGCAGGACGCGCACGGCTCAGCCCCAAGCGTTGCACAAAGTGAGGATGGCAGCTTGCGCGGGAACTGTCGACGGCAGGTTATTGATACGTTGTATCATTTAGAATGACGCAGCTGGGGAAGGCATTGGTCGCGCCACCTGAATCTTAGCCACTTCTGCAGCTATTTTCAGCGACGGCTCACAGCTGACAGGATGCAGAACCTCCCCGAAAAGCAGGACCGCAGCCCCCTGCCCTCGCAAAATTAATCCGGATGATCCGGCAGCGGCGCCTCCAGGCACGCTCTGGAATCTCAAGCCCTGAATGCGGGCTTAGTCTACGGAGCAGACACGGCGAGGAATAAGCACAGCGTGGCCGCGGAAGTGGCGTTAGTGGCGGTGGGCAGATCATTTAACGCCTGCCCCCAGTCGCTCAAGAGCGCGGGCCAACGCCGCTGCGGCCAGCGCGCCCGTGAGGACGGGCCAGACCAGGAAATCCCAGCCCGGGTCGAACTGAGCCACGATCAGCGGTGTGATCCCAGCCGGCGGGTGAAAGCAGCGGGTGGCGAGCATGAGCGCCACCGCGAGACCCACCGCGACGGCGGTTTCCACGTCCGATGACGGGAACAGCGCGAGCCCGCCGATTGCGACCACCCCGCAGATAAGATGGCCACCGAGGATCGCGCGGGTGCCGGCAGGCGGGCTTGCAGGCGCCCCGCAGACCAGCACCAGCGTCGTGATGAAGGGAAAGGCAGCGATCGTCATCCCCGAGCCGGCGGCGACCCGATGGAGAATGAAGACGGCAGTTCCAGCCGACAGGGCGGCGACCAGCATGGCGGCGACAGTGCCGCCACGCTCCCGGTCATGCCAATGGCCGCCGCCCATCTCCTCTACCGGCTCCCTGCCTCGTCACACGGCTGGCGCAAGGCGAGCACCGGCCATCTCGCGGACCAGCCGCGGTAGGTCGCCAAGGGCGGGCACCACGAAATCAGGCGCCTCGGCATAGGCCTCCTCCTGCATCCTGAGCGCCTTGAACATGGTGAGCGGCGCAATGGACCCGGAGGCGAGTTCGCGCGCCAGCGCCTCCCGCGGCAGGCGGGCGACGCGGGCGACACGGAAGCCGAAAGACTTCGCGCCACCCACGTCGAAGCCGTTGGAGGACACGAACAGCACCTCCGCCGGCTTTACGCCAAGGACCTCTTCCACTAGCGCGTAGGCCTCGGGGTGCGGCTTGAACACGCGCTTGACATCGACGCTGATGACCGCGTCGAAGCTGTCCGTCAGGGCCGCATTTCCTACCAGCGCCCGCAGCATGTCTGGTGCCCCGTTTGACAGGATGGCGCGCTTCAGCGGCGCCAGCTCCGCGAGGCATCGGGCGGCGTCGGGATAGGGCGTGAGGCGGTTGTAGGCCTCCGCCATGCCGGCGAGGAAGACCTCGTCCGGCTCCAATCCCAGCGTTCCGAGGGTGTAGGCCAACGCCTCCCGCGTGACGCTCCAGAAGTCGGCATAGCGCCCCATCAGCGCGCGGAGCCAACTGTATTCCAGCTGCTTCTGCCGCCAAACCTGTGTGATGTATTCGCCCCGGCCGGGATACGCCTGCTCTGTGGCATCGGCCACCGACTGGACGTCGAAGAGCGTGCCGTAAGCGTCGAACACGACTGCCTTTATCATGTCGTTCCTCTTGCTGTCTCAGGATCTCGATCAGTGAAAGCTCTTGCCGGCCGGCGTGTCATCGCGCAGTCCGGTGTTGGCGCGGAACATCACCTCGTCGAACTGCGCTTCGGAGACCGCGTCCCGCGGGGAGAGCAGCGCCCCGAGGATGGCTCCGAGGAAGCCGAGGGGCACGCTGGCGATGGCCGGGTTAACCACCGGAAACAGAGCATCCGCCCCCATGAAGGCCGGTCCGGTGAGCGCCAACGCCACGGCGGAGACGAGCCCAGCCACCATGCCGGCCACTACGCCCGCCGTATTGAACCGGCGCCAGAACAGCGACAGCACGATCACAGGGAAGTTAGCGCTCGCCGCCACCGAGATGGCGAGGATCACCAGCACGGCGACATTGATGCCCTGTGCCAGCAGCCCGAACAGGATGGCGAAGGCGCTCACTATCACCGTCGAGATGCGCGCCACCTTCACCTGCTCCTGCTCGCTCACATGCCCGCCGCGCAGGACGTTGACGTAGAGGTCGTGGGCGATGGCGCCCGAGGTGGAGAGCGTCAGCGCGGCCACCACCGCGAGGATGGTCGCGAACGCCACCGCCACTACCACGGCGAGGAAGACCTGCCCGCCGATGCTGTCGGCTCCGCCGCCCAGATGCTGCGCCAGAAGCGGCAAGGCGAGGTTGCCGCCCTTGTCGGCCGCCCGGATCGCATCCTGTCCCACGAGGACCGCCGAGCCGAGGCCGATCAGGGTGGTGACGAGGAAGAACGAGCCGGCGAGAAACATGAGCCACACCGCCGAGCGGCGTGCGGTCTGCGCGTCGGGCACAGTGTAGAAGCGCGTCATGACATGGGGCAGGCCGGCGGTTCCGAAGGCGAAGCTGAGGCCGAGGGAAAGCTGGTCCAGCGGGTGCTTCAGATAATTGCCGGGCGCGAGGATTTTCGCACCGTATCTGTTTTCCGCTGCGGCGAAGACGGAAAGCGGATCGAAGCCGAAGCGGGCCAGCAGCAGGGCCACCAGAACCACCGCCGCGCCCAGCAGCAGGACCGCCTTGATGATCTGCACCCAGGTGGTCGCGATCATGCCGCCGAACACCACGTAGACCAGCATGCCGAGGCCGACGACCACGATGGAGATGGCGTAGGGCACCCCCAGAAGCAGCTTGATGAGCGCCGCCCCGCCCGCCATCTGCGGTACCAAATAAGCGAGGCTGACCACCACCGTGCCGAGCACGGCGGCGAGCCGCGCCTGCGGCCGCTGCATGCGGAATGCGATGACGTCGCCGAGCGTGAAGCGGCCGGTGTTGCGGATCGGCTCCGCCACCAGCATCAGGATGGCGAGGAAGGCCACCAGCGCCCCCGCCGCATAGAGCGAGCCGTCCATGCCATAGAGCGCGGCGAGGCCGGAGAAGCCGAGGAAGGCGGCGGCGCTCATCCAGTCGCCGGCGAGGGCGAAGCCGTTCTGGATCGGCCCCAGGGTTCCGTCGGCGGTGTAGAAATCGCTGGCCGTGCGCGTGCGCCGTGCCGCCCACCAGGTGATGGCAAGCGTCAGCGCCAGGATGGCGACGAAGATGGCGAGGGCGAGCAGCTTCATTTCGCCGCCCTCCCCGCTTCCGCCTCGCGCACGGCTTCCCGTGCCAGCGGATCGAAGCTGTGATGGGCGGCATAGGTGTAGAGCAGCGCCGCGCCCCAGCTGACCGCGTAGATGGCGAGCAGCAGCACGTATCCCACGTTTAGTGGGCCGGCGAACGGCGTGGCCATCAGCGGCCGGGCATAGCCCGCGAGCAGCAGTACCAGGAAGAAGAAACCAAGCGAGCCGCCGAGCAGCAGCGAGATGACCCGGCGCTTGGCATTAATCAGGCGTCGGAAGGCGGGCAGGTCCACGCGGGCGGTCCATTCGGACGCGCGGGGACTGGAGAGAGCCGGAGGGGACGCTCGCCGGGAAGCCGGCGCGCTCTCGATTGTCATAGGGCGTTTCCTTCGATCTTGTGGTGGACCCGGCGCGAGACCAAGTCGCCCCACAGATCGCAACCGCCGTGCCAACCCGGATGCCACCTGTTTTCAAGGGTTTGCGGAAGGCGGATCGACAAATGCGAACCGATCATGCATCGTTTGATGCAAACTCGCATCGAGGAAACGCCATGGCTCGCGTCCGCGCCGAGCGCGACAGTTCCCAGCCGCCCACGCTCTCCGAGCGCGACTTCGGCGAGATCATCCGTAATTCTTTCGACGGCATCTTCGTGGCTGATGGCGAGGGACGCACATTGCTGGTCAATCCCGGCTGCGAGCGAAATTACGACATCCGCGCCGCGGATGTGGTGGGCCGGCCGGTCAGCGATCTGGAGGCAGATGGCATCATCCGCCCGGTGATCGCTCCGCGGGTCATCGCCACCGGTGAGCGCGTCACCGCCATCCAGCGGACCCATAAAGGCAAGACCATCCTCGCCACCGGCATTCCGTTGTTCGACGAAGCCGGACGGGTCCGCCGTGTCATCATCAATTCGCGAGACACCACCGAGCTGGACCAGCTCCAGGCCGAACTGTCGCGCATCCGCCAGGACCTCGCCCGGGCGGAAACGCAAGTGGCGCAGTTGCGCGAGGAAGGGCTCGGCGCAGGCGGCCCGGTGGTGCATGGCGAGACGACACGGCGCATCGCCGACCTGCTGCGGCGCGTGGCGGGATCGGACGCCACCGTCCTGCTCACCGGTGAGTCCGGCGTCGGAAAGGAAGTGTTCGCCCGCTTCGTCCACCGCGAGAGCGCGCGGGCGAAGGCGCCCTTCATCAAGATCAATTGCGGCGCCCTGCCCCGCGACCTGATCGAATCCGAATTGTTCGGCTACGAGGCCGGCGCCTTCACCGGCGCCCAGCGCAGCGGCAAGCCGGGCATGATCGAGCTGGCAAACACTGGCACGCTGTTCCTCGACGAGATTGGCGAGCTGCCGCTGGACATGCAGGTGAAGCTGCTGCACGTGCTGCAGGATCGGGTCGTCGCTCGGCTCGGAGCCACCCGCTCGATTCCGCTGGACATCCGGGTGGTCGCCGCCACCAACCGCGATCTGGCGAAAGCGGTGGAGGAAGGCGGCTTCCGCGGCGATCTCTATTACCGGCTCAACGTGGTGCCGGTGGCGGTACCGCCGCTGCGCGAACGGCGCGATGACATCCTGCCCCTGCTGCGTCAGGCACTGGCCGGCTTCAATTCCCAATATCGAACGGCAAAGCAGCTCTCCCATGCCGCGGCGCGCGCTCTCGTCGCCCATGACTGGCCCGGCAACATCCGCGAGCTGCGCAACATGGTTGAGCGCCTCGTTGTCACGGCGCCCCATGACGTCATCGATGTCGGCGACCTCGCAATTCCCGCCGCTGCGCCGCGTGTGGCCGGCGGCGCGTCGCTGGACGAGCAGGTGCGCCGCATCGAGATTGCGCTGATCGAGGACGCCCTGCGCCGCTTCACTACCACCCGCGCCGCCGCCCGCCATCTGGGCGTCAGCCAGTCCACCATCGTGCGAAAGCTGAAGTATGGAGGGCGTGGGGCGTGAAACAAGCGCACCCGCGTGCGGGTCAAGAGCCTGCGCAGATGGGACACCGTTGTGAGGCTGAGCAGGGCAGAGTGCCGGACGGCGATTGCGGTCCACCGTCCGGCTGCCCACCGCGTGCGTAACTTTGGACCGCGGTGGACTGCTGTACGGTAAGCAACCTAAAGCAGAGCAGCATGAGCCGGGTGCACATGCGGGAAGGTGGCGCCCGGCTCTGGGCCTGGCCGATTCAAGGTCCAGCAGATTGTTTCTAGCAGGGTTGAGCCGGGCGACCTATGGGGGCAGACCGCCCGGCTCCCGTCCGCCCCAGTGTCAGGGCAAGGGCGAACGCGTTAGGCTACCATCGAAAGCAGTGGGCAGGGAGCTTGTTGGTAATCGGACGGGAGCGCTCAAACTTTCGTTTTGCTCGCCGACAAACAGCAGAGCTGAAGAGGACTGCCGTGGATGGTCCTGTGCGAGATGCCTCGGCGCGAGACGTCTCATCACGTCCGGCCGCGGATTGAAATCCCCGCCTGGGTTTCTTGGTGCGGCGCCTTCACCGGGGCCGGCTTGCCCGCGATATAGCCTTGAATGGCCGTGCAGCCATGAACCTTCAGCCATGACCACTGGTTGTCGGTTTCAACACCCTCGGCGACACTCAGGATCGAGAGTTTGCCGCACAGATCGATGATGGTCTCAACCACATCGCGGGCCCGGATGCTGGTCTCGATCTCGTCAACAAACGACTTGTCGATCTTGAGCTTGCTGATGGGCAGACGGTTCAGGTAGCTGAGAGAGGAATAGCCGGTGCCGAAATCGTCGATCGCGACCGACACGCCCATGGCTCGCAAGCGCCCGATTTGCTTGGCCGCCAAGGCATGGTCTTCCACCAGCGCCCGTTCGGTAACCTCGATGCACAGGCGTTCAGCAGGAAGACCGGTTTGCTCCAGCGCCGCCCGCACCTCGTCCACGAGGTTGCCCACCATGAGCCAGCCTGGAGACATGTTCACAGAGATCCAGACGTCATTTTTCCATTGAGCCGCCTCCGCGCATGCCCGCCGCAGCATGTAAGCGTCGAGCGTCGGCCAGAGGCCTGTGGCTTCGGCTCTCGGGATGAAGCTGTTCGGCATGATCAGGCTGCCGTCGGGCTGAACCCATCGGACGAGTGCCTCGCGCCCCAGCAGGTCTCCATTCGAGGCGGCGCAAATCGGCTGCCAGAACACTGCCAGTTCGTGATTGTCGATGGCCTCGGCAAGCCGGAGGTCGAAAGCCCGTCGCTCGCCCCGCTGGACCTTCAGCTTGAGGTTGAAGCAGACAATGGCGGCTTCTTTGCCGCTTCGGGCCTCTTCAAGGGCCGCCGAGGCCGCGCGAACGACACTCTCCCAATCGGTGAGGTCACTGTCGCGCACCACATATCCCGCGTCAGCCCGCATGGGGACGAGCTGTCCGGACAAGCGAAAGGGCTGCGCGACCGCCGCGATCAGGTCGGCCACGAAAACGTCAGCAGGTACAGCCAAGGCGCTGTCATCGAGATAGATGGTGAACTCGTCGTCCCCGGTTCGCGCCACGATTCCCTCGGCCGGCGTGGCGACCCGCAGCCGGCGGGCGGTCTCCAACAGACGCTCGTCGCCGCCGCTGCTGCCGAACAGGTCATTGACGAGCTTGCTGCTGCGCAGATCCATCACCATCAACAGCCCGGAATGGCCGCTTGTGAGGTCATCGTCTGCAACGAGATGGCGAAGGCCCTGGCGGTTCGGAAGTCCCGTCAGTGGATCGTGCTCAGCTGCATGCAGCGCGAGTCGTCGGGCTTCCTCCGCCTCGGCCTCGGCAAGCTTGCGGTCGGTAATATCGATTACGACGCCTTCGGCAACGGCCCGGCTTAGTTGGTTGGAGGCCTCCAGGTTCACCTGCGACCGGGATTGAACCCAGATCATGCGGCCATCCGGCCGAATGAAGCGGCATTCGAAGACGATGGGCTCTTCGGGGTGGGTCTGGGCTTTCAGAAGCGCCTGCTTGAGAGCATCACGGTCATCAGGGTGGACGTGGGAAAAGAAGACATCCGCGTCTGCCAGGATCGCCTCGGGTTCCAGCCCGAACAGATACAGTGCGCGGGGGCTCATATAGCGGAAAACCGTCCGGCCCTCTGCGTCGGTGCTTCGCTGGTACAGGACACCGGGAATATTCGCGGCGAGCGTCGCCGTCCGCACCTCCTCGGCGAGCAGCCTTCTGTCGACCATGCGCCGACGCTTCGCGTCCATCACCAGCGCCCCAGCTACAAAGGTCGCTCCCGGGACCAGCAGGCCGTGAAAAATCCAGGTCAGAGCGCCGTCGGCGGCGTCGCTGGAAGGCTTCCCGACGCCGAGAAGCTCGGCAGGCAGGGCGGCAAGTGCGGCACCTGCGGCCAGCGCCATGAGATGGCGCATTCCCATTGGATGAGCGTCCTGCTCGGAAACGGCAACCCGCCAGCCCATCCACCATGCGACCGCAAACCCTGCAGCGCCTGCTGCCACGACGGACGCCAGACCAGGCGCATGCGGCGTTCCGGCAATCGTCAATTGACCCACGAGCGCGATTAACAGGGCAACTGCCCCAGCCCAAAGACCCGCGACAGGCGCCGCCAGGACCACAGGGATGACCCGAAGGTCGGTCGTCTGTGCGAGCGATATGGGGAGCGGCAGCGCGATGGCAGCGAGGGAGAGAAGGCCGAACAGGAGGCCGCAACCAAATTCGACGTACTTAGGATCCAACCGCTCCAGGCGCGGTTTGGCAAGCCGCACGGCGACGATAAGCAACAAGGCTGCGAACAGGGCTCGCAGGATGCCGTCAATGAGTTCTTGCAGGAAGGATTCTTGGTACATGGCTCCGTTCCGGAAGCCTTCTTAGCACCGCTTTTCCTTCCCGCGATACGCACGTCGAGCTGAAGGCGCTCCCCCGTTACCGCTTATGCCACCGAACGGTTAATCTCCGCTCGTGTCACCACATGCACGCAGCTACGTCAGGCGGACTATTGATCAAAGCCGCGGCGGAAAATTCAAAGAGGAATGGGGAGCCGGGCGGTACTGCGGGGGCATAGGCCACCCGGCTCCCTCGGTCTGACCATGGGGGCTGGCCAGACCGCTTGCTCAAGCTGCTGCGGTTCCTGCCTCGCAGCTCAAGCGTGAAGCTCAACCTAATGCACGGGGTGGCTCGGCGCTAGCGGCATACCGTGGACATCGGTCTCGACGGGTGCCCAGGCCGTGCCGGCACGATTGCCATTTCACAGATGCGAAGGCATGTTTCTACCGGTCAGGGTGTCGTCCAGGTCATTCCCGGGCAGGTTTGTGATGCGGCGTCTTGTAGCCGGAGCGTACGTGCCGCTAATGGTGGCAGCCCTCGTTGTCGTCATCATTCTGGCGCAGGGATTGACCCTCTGGCGGTCGTATCAAGCAACTTGGCTGCTTGCACTTCGCTCCGCCGAGAACGTGTTGAACACCGTCGCTGCCAACATCGAGCGAAATCTGAACGTCATCGACCTCACGCTTCGGGGCGCGGAGGATGCGTTTTCCACCAAAGGGGTGCGCGATCTGGCGCCCGAGCTTCGTCAGATGTTGCTGTTCGATCGAGCCGCCAGCGCCCAGTTCCTGGGCGCCTTGATCATCCAGGACCGCAACGGCGACATTGTCGAGGATTCCGGGTCCCGGCCACCGCGCCGGGGAAATTTTGCTGACCGGGACTATTTCATCGCCCATCTGAAAGGCTCCAGCGGCACCTTCGTCAGCGCGCCCTTCACAAGCAGGCTGCGCGAAGGTGATCCCAGCATCGCCTTGAGCCGGCGGATCTCGGGACCCAATGGTTCGTTCGAGGGCATTGTCGTCGCGGCTCTCCGCGTCGCGTTCTTCCAATCCCTGCTGGACCCAATCAACCTCGGTCCGGAAAGCGTGATCGCCATCACGCGCACCGATGGCACCGTCATCCTTCGGTCGCCATCGACCGACGGCAAGGGGAATTCCGGCCTGAACATCGCGGCCTCCCCCGTGTTCAAGAGAATGCTTGCAAAGCCCGGCGAGCAGTTCAGCCAGCGATCCCAGCTCGATGGCATCGACCGCTATTATTTTCACCAAACAATCAGTGGGTTCCCGCTCCTTCTCTCCGTCGGTATCTCGCCCGCGGCCGCCATGGCTGAATGGACGGAAAGCGCCTTGATTTCTTCAGCGCTCACCGCGGGCATGTGCGTGCTGTTGATCGTCCTCATCCGCGCGCTCCGGCTCGCTCTCATGCGCAGCCAGGAAGTCGAGGAGCAGCTCGAAATATTGGCCGTCACGGACGAGCTCACCGGCCTCCCTAATCGGCGCGCCTTCGATCTGGCTCTCGGCTCGGAGATGAGACGCGCAGCGCGCCACCATACTTCCCTCGCGGTGCTGCTCGTCGATGTGGACCACTTCAAGCGCGTCAATGACCGATTTGGACACGCGGTGGGCGACATGGTGCTGGCGAGGATCGCCAAGGAAATCGCGGCATCCATCCGGCGGCCAGGAGACTTCGCCGCGCGCTATGGCGGCGAGGAGTTCATCGTCATCCTTCCCGCGACAGAGGCGGGGGGTGCCAGCTTCATCGCGGAGCGCATGCGGCTATCTATTGCATCCATGGACCCATGCCCGGCCGAGCCGGCCCTCGGCAAGATTACCGTCAGCATAGGCGTTGTAGCGGCAATCTTGGAACCAGCTTCGTCGGGCGCGGATCTCGTGACATGGGCGGATCGCGCCCTATACGAGGCGAAGGGTGCAGGCAGAAACCGCGTTGCGGTCCACCAAGATCAGCGAGACGCTGGAAATAATTCCGATGCCCCAGCTATGGGCTAGGAACTCGGCAAGCTTCAGCGGAACAAAGTTGCATTTTGCGAGTTACCCCTGCCTATGTGGGGTCAGTAATGTCGTTGGGTGTCATTGTTTTAATTGTGGCCCTCGCGATATTGTGGGTCGCCCTGATCGCTTGGCTGGCGCGGTGATTGTCGAGGTTCACGCCCTAACTCTCCGCACGTAGACCGCCGAATAGCCGTGCTCTTTCGCCCAGGTGACGGCTGCAGAAATGGCAGCATGTTCGGTCAGGAACACGTGGGGCGCGAAGTAAGGCATGCTGGCGCCGACACCATTCATCCGAATTGACCCGCTTGCGACGAACTCTCCCCCTGGGGATCTTTCAACCAGGATCCAATCGGCATCGTCGGGCGGGTCCTCTTGACCATCGACTATTCGAACATCGACCATACCGATCTTCTCACCGCGCCCATGCATTTGGCGCCTGGTCAGCAGCGAAGCCCGCCGCTGACCGTTGAGACTGCATGCCCACTTCGCCGGAAAAATGATGTCTTGTACCGTACAACTTGGACGGCGCCTTGGCCCGCCAAGCTTAAGAGTGGGCTTGGACTGCCGCCCCATCGCCGAATCTGCATGGCCCGCACCCTCTTGTTTGATGGCCGATTGCCCCCATGTCCAATTCATCGTCCGCCGAGATCCCCCGGCGCGGGCGGCTGAGAGAGACATGGGCTCCCGCCGAAACCGACGCACGGGAGCAGTCCCTTGGCCTCTGAGAATGCCCCCACCCCAACGCCTCGGAACCGATTGCTTGCGGCCCTGCCACGGGGCGAGTTCGAAAGGCTCCTGCCGCGGCTAGAGCAACTCTTTCTCGACCAAAAGCACGTGCTGATGACACCCGACGGGCCGATTCCTGCGGCGTACTTTCCGGAGACGGGCTGGGTTTCGATGGTCGCCCTGCTCGCTGAGGGCAAATCCGCGGAGGTTGGCCTCGTCGGCTCGGAGGGAATGGTCGGCCTTCCTCTTTTCCTCGGCAGCGACCGCAGCAATGTGGAGGCCATGGTCCAGTGCCGCGGGACGATGTTGCGGCTCCGAGCATCCAGCTTCGATGCGGCGCTAGAGGAGAGCCCTTCGCTGCGCCCGCTGCTCCTGCGTTACACCCTCGCCTTTCATCAGCAGATTACCCAGACCGCGGCCTGCAACGGGCACCATGCGCTCGACCAGCGGCTAGCCGGCTGGCTGCTGATGGCCCATGATCGGGCCGGAAGCGACGAGTTTCCGCTGACGCAGGAATTCCTCGCGATGATGCTGTGCGTTCACCGACCCGGGGTGACAGTTGCCGCAAGGCTCTTCCAGCAAGCGGGGATCATACGCTACTCCCAGGGCCGTATCACCATCGCCGACAGGTTCGCGCTGGAAGCTGCAGCATGCGAGTGCTACTCGGCTGTCCGGCGAGGATTCAGCCATCTGCTCGGTGCCGAGAGGGGATAAGGCTTCGACCGTCAGCCGCCGGCCATCGAAGCAAGAGGTCGGCGCCCGATTTCCCTGACGCCGGCCGAGTGCTTCAAGCCAGTTCCGCCTCACAGACCGCGCCCGCCATGGCCTGCGCGTTTGCATGTGAAAGGACCCGATGACGAGCGGGCGCCTCGGTGGCCAGGTCGCCGTCAGTCCATTGCTGGTGCTGTAGTTGCTAAGAGCTTGTCTTGTCGTCGGCGCGCGCAGCATGTTCCGGGCCATGGCAGGGGAGGGTGGTGGTGTCGTGCGGATCGCCGGGCGGTCTCATGACGGGCAGGACACCGGCTAATCCTGGATTGTATCCGCGAAGGCTCGGGCGAAGCGGACGGCGAGGGCGCGAGCGTCTGCCTGGAGTTGCTCGGTGCTCTTGGGAGCGGCCGCGCTGTTGCGGACGCGGAATCTCAAGCGTGAGGCTGCCGCCGCCGCTGTCCTGCTCGCGCCAGATGACCCGGGCGAGGACGTGCTCCGCGTCGAGCGACTGGAAAATGATATTGAGGCCCTTGTTCATGCGATCGAACGCCTTTCTTGCCGGAGGCACGGCGTGCGACGCACCGCCCGCGAGCGTTCGCTCAGGCGGTCGGGGCGCCGGCCCATGGTGGGCCTAGAAGTCGGACGTGGACAGACGGTAGAAGCTCTTTCGCCGGCGCGCATAGACGCTGCTAGCTGCGCGCTCGATCCGCTGCCGGTTGGTGTCGAAGGCTCGCAGGGACGTGGCCTCGTCGTGGCCGCCTTGGGGATTGAACCGCGTGAGGACATCGGCGTCGAGATGAAACGCGACTTCGAAGGCGGAGTCGTGTCCCCAGAAGGTGACGCAGCCCCTGACCGGATCAAAGACGCGGCTGGCATTGGGAAACTGAAGGGTCACGGAAACCTCATGTTTGTGGCACGTCCGTCAAAGGAGGAGCGCATGCGCCGGAGTGCTTCACGCGCCCTCGCGGATATCTGCTGGTCCTTCAAGGCGGCGGCATCGAGTTCGGCGGCATTCACCGAAAGACACTTGCTTCGACCCGGAGGTGCCGCGAGGGCGTGCGTGTGGAGCATCGTGGCCACACGGCGGTAGGCCAGGAATGAGACGCCGAGAAGCTGCTCCTCGTCGATGACGAGACGGTAGGTTCCCGCCGGAAGGTCGCCATCGGCCTCGCTGAGGTGGAAGGCGTGATCGAACGTGACCGTGGTTTCACGGGTGCGGACGTTCATGACATCACCTCAGCCTTTCTTCTTGGGCGGACCCAAGGAAACGGGGGGCCCCTTCACGAACGACGTTGGCGCGTCTGGCACCTTGATCTTCTTCGGCTTTTTGGTTTCGCGATTGCCGCGCATCTGTCCTTTGGCCATGACCGTCTCCTCTGGGGCGCGTGGGTGAATCCTGCCGGCCAGACGAAAAACGCCCTGCGACCATCAAGGGCCACAGGGCGTCGGGCGCTCTGCAGGGCAAGGGGATGGCACATCGCCACCGGGGGCTGCCGGTACATCCGTGGTCAGCCTTCGGCAACAATGGTCAGGCCGGCATTCCCTAAAGCTGGGCTGCCGGCGATCAGATCAGCTCAGATCCTTGAGCATGTCCGCGGACATCTTGCCGCTCTTGCGGTCGGCGACGAGTTCAAAGCCCACCTTCTGTCCTTCGCGCAGTTCGCCAAGGCCGGAGCGCTCGACGGCGCTGATATGGACGAACGCGTCATTTCCGCCCGCGTCAGGAGCGATGAATCCAAAGCCCTTCTGGGCGTTGAACCATTTCACGGTTCCCTCAGTCATGGGAAACCCTCTCAATTTCAATAATTAGCTCACCAGCTCATAGCTGGCCGTCGAATTCGCATTTTCTGGCGAGAATTGGATGGGCGCAAAATAAAAATCTGCGCAGAACCAAGTGATCAGGCTTTGTATCGACTGCATCAATATGCTCCAATATTCAGCGCCCTGCAACAGTATTTATCTGTCCGTAAATTCAACGAGGCGGCCGACCGACAACGTGCTAGGCTAATGATCCTGCCCGCCTTGAGCCGACCTGAACACGGGCGAGCCAGGAGCGCTTTTGTTTGCGCAGCCTGGCCAGACGCCTAAGCGCGGTAGAGCCCCACGGAGCGTCCTTGATCCCTCTCCAGATCCGCCACACCACCACCTATCTCTTCCATCGACCCGTGACTTTTGGGCCGCACCGACTGATGCTGCGCCCCCGCGAAAGCCGCGATCTGCAGGTGACGTCGAACGAACTGGCGCTGACCCCGGCGGCGCGCGTGGACTGGGCCCAGGATGTCTTCGGAAATGCGGTCGCCACGGCGACCTTCGCAACTTCCGGCGATCGATTGGTCATCAAGAGCACGACCGAGCTCCAGCTTGATGCCGTGCCATGGCCGGTGTTCGCCATCGCGGGCTCCGCCACGTCCTTTCCGTTCAGTTACTCCGCCGACGAATGGACCGATCTCGGCGCGCTGGGGACCCCCCAGTTTCCAGATGCCAGCGGCCGGTTGCGGAGCTGGGCGATGGGTTTCGTTCGTGGCAAATCCACCGACACCCTCTCGCTACTCAAGGATCTGAGCGCCGGCGTATCTCGGCAGATATCTTATCAGAGCCGCGACGAGGAGGGGACACAGTCGCCGACGCAGACGCTTGATCGCGGCTGGGGCTCATGTCGCGATTTCGCAGTGTTGTTCGTCGAGACGGTCCGCAGCCTCGGCTTCGGGGCGCGCATCGTGTCGGGGTATCTCTATAACCCGACCGGTAATGTCGTGGGGACTCAGGGCATGGGCTCCACCCATGCATGGGCGGAGGTGTTTGTGCCCGGAGCTGGCTGGATCCCATTCGACCCCACCAACCGCAGCATGGGCGGGTTCAATCTCATCCCGGTTGCAGTAGTGCGCGACATCCGCCAGGCGATCCCTGTGCAGGGCAGCTTCATCGGCGACAGCAATGCCTTCGGCGGTATGAAGGTGGACGTCCACGTCACGTCATGACGGGGAGCCTTAGCCAGAAGAAGGTGGCCTGCTCGCCGCCTATCGAGATCAAGCTGGAGGTATTTTTCATCGAGGCCGAGTTAATCTCAGTGGACCAAGCTGTGCGTCGTGGCGAGTACCTTCTCTTTAATCTGGATCGATTTAAAAACCGTCTGGCCCCGCACGCCCGGTCGGGGCGATGATGGGGCGGCCACTTCCTTTTACCGGCCCCGCATCGCATTTCCATTCGAAATCGGAAAGACTTTCGACGCGCCCTAACGAAAGGTGAGATATTCAATCGGTTAAAAAATCTGTATGTGTCGGTCATCGAAGGCCGGAGAAGAACGAATGCGCGGGCTTAGATCACCGTGGCCCGCCCGAAACTGGCAGCAAGAATCCGAATGGATGGCAAGGTCCGAGCGAGTGCTGAGCGCTCTTTTAATTATGATCGTCGTGCTGACGTTGGGGTTTGGAGCTGCCCTGCTTTTCCAGTTGTCCAGGGGATTTCCTGTCGGCGTTGAGACGGCACCGGCCTATAGCGACAGCGTCGCCACCGGCGAAATCTAATTGGCTGGCAGCTGGACCAGGTCGATCGCCGCCTGACCGTTCGAGATGTGCTGTAGACGTTGCCGAGGCTACGGCACAGCGCCGGGCCGGCGCTAACCTCCGGTCGGCTGTCATTGCTCCGCGAGGGCTCGGACCGCGTCCGCCAGCTGCTCGATCTCGCTTTCGGTGTTGTAGTAGTGAGGCGAGGCCCGAACGAGATGGGGCAGATGCCGGCGCGCCCCGTCGATTGGCGTGCTGCTCGGGGCCGAGACGGACACGTTGATTGTGCGTTCTGCGAGGCGGGCAGCGACCGTGGCGGCGTCCATGCCAGCGAGTGTGAAGGTCACGATTGCGGCCGGATCGGGTCCGAGGTCGTGCACTGTGACCCCGGGCACGTCGCTCAGCATCGCTCGCATGCCTCCGGCCAGCGCCTTCACGCGCGTCTCTATGCGAGGAATGCCGATTGCCAGTGCCTCTTCGATGGCCGTGCCGAGGCCGAGCCTTCCGGCATAATTGCTCTCCCACGTCTCGAAACGGCGCGCATCGGGACGGAGGTTATAGCGGTCGCCTCCGGCCCAGGACGCTCCATACATGTCGATCATCGCCGGCTCAGTCCGCTCCAGCAGCGAGCGTTTCATGTAGAGGAAGCCCGTACCGCGCGGACCGCGCAGGAACTTGCGTCCGGTTGCTGCCAGCATGTCACAGCCGAGCTGCTCCACATTGACTGGGATTTGTCCGACCGCCTGGCAAGCGTCGAGCAGGAAAGGGATGCCATGTGCTCTGGCGATCCGCCCCACCTCGGAGGCGGGATTTACGAGCCCGCCATTCGTCGGAACCCAGGTGATCGCGATCAGGCGCACCCGTCCGTCAATCATTGCGTCCAATGCCCTGGGGTCCAGCCGGCCTTCGGCATCGTCTGGGATCAAGTCGATGATCGCGCCGGTGTGCTTGGCGACCTGAAGATAGGAGAGGTAATTGGCGGCATATTCAGCCGTCGTCGTCAGGATGCGGTCTCCTGCCTCGAAGCGCTGGGCGTAGAAGGCCCATTGCCAGGCGACTGTCGCGTTCTCCGCTAACGCAATCTCTCCGGGATCTGCGTTCAAGAGACGCGCAACGCTGCCATATACGCCCTCGATGCGGTCAACCTCCCGCGCCTTGGCCTCGTAGCCGCCGATCTCGGCCTCAAGGTTGAGATGGTCGACGACGGTGGACAACACGCCCGTCGTCATCAGCGCCGCGCCGGCATTGTTCAGGTGGATGCGATGGCGCGTGCCCGGCGTTATTGCACGCAGGTGGACGATTTCGTCGGCGGAGAGGCCGTCTGTCATGTCGCGCATTTACCCAGGATACCCCTGATCGGCCGAGCCCCAGCAACGGAAAATCGAGCTGCGCCGATTATCGTATTTCCGATATTCCAACTCGGGATAGCGCCTGACGCTATCTAACCCATGAAGAGGGCGGCGATTGAACGACCCGCTCGGCTTTCGCCCGGAGCCGCAATACGGAAGCGTAAGTTTGGTAGCGTGATCCCTAGGCTCGGCATAGTGGCGGCCGCTGCAAGCGCGCCGGGCGGCTCCACGCCCGTCGCTACAGCTGGCGAGCGAGCTGAGCCCCTATATCTCGTGGCTTGTTCTCTTTTCGTTCTCGTGGAATCGATAGGCGCAGACTAGCTTCACCACCAAGTGTGTGAAGGATGCCGTAGGGCAGTGATTCCTTGCCTGGTCAGCTTGCCGGCTGGGCGGCGGGCTCGCCAGGCTTTGCCATCGGCGCGTGCCCCTGGGGCCAGACAATGTTTGGTGCGGCGTCGGCCGGCTTCTTCCCCTTCGGATAGAGAATGACCCGGAGAGGGTTCGGGGTGTGCTCCAGGGTCGCTCCGGACGCCGCATCGGCGGCGAGGCCGATCACCCCGCCCACGATCGCGTTGCCGACAATCCCCGCCGCGGCGCCCTCACCGGCGATGCGCGTCTTCACCTCGACCTCTTCAGGCTCGAAGCCGGCCTTTGCGAAGGTGACGGAGAACTCGTCCTTCCTGTTCACTGTCATCGTGCACGGGGTGGTGCAAGTGAAGCCGGTTGAAGTGCGGACATCCGCGCCGCTCGGCTCAGACTGGATCTGCACCTGGCTCGTGGTGCCCCGTGTGATCGTTGCGCAGGCGGCAAGCGACACCGCGACGCCCATTGCGAGCGCCAGCCTCATCTTCTTGTTCATGAATGACCCCTGACCTAGCGGAACAATGCCAAGTGCCGGGTTGCGAGTCCACCGCAATTCTACCGCTGGAACGGGTCGGCGCGCCGGGGAGCGGACGGTCCATGGGGACTGAGGCTTGCCTTCCGAGGTCAGGCGGTTTCGCATGGGCGCCGAGGTGCACGCTATGCCCGACAGCCTGACCCGCCAGGAAATGTACGACCTCGTGTGGAGCTGGCCGCGCGCCGAGTTGGCGGAGAAGCTCGGGATCAATGAGATGCAGCTCCGCCTGCTTTGCAGGTTCCACCGCGTTCCGCTGCCGACCAACCAGTACTGGCGGCAGCTGGGGAAAGGGGCCAAGCCCGATAAGGTGGCACTGCCGACGGTCGACAAGGCTTGGCTGGAGACCATCACAGTTCCGCCTCGCGCTGCCGAGGAGCCCTCTTTCGCTGGCGATGCATTGCCTGCGGCCCAAGTCGGACAGATCCAGGAAGAGGAGGAGGAAGAGGAGGCAGGGCCCGCGTCAGCCGAGCCGCCGGCCACTCGCCGAGGATCGAACCGGACGCAGCAGACCGTCCCACGGACGCGTGTGCGGCGGCCGCACTCGGCGGTTGCGGAGTCTGTAGAGCTATTGAGAGCCACGAAGCCGATCAATGACGTGGTCTACTGCGGCGGCGGGAACTTGCTCTTTTTGTGGCTGGGCCGAAATTCGGTCGAACGCGCAATCTTCATACTGGATAGGCTTGCCCGGGCGCTCGAAAAACTTGAAGTGAGCGTGCGCATTCGCGACGGCGCGCTCGAGGTATCGAAAGCACGGCACCATCTCCGCCTGCGCTTCTCGGAAAAATCCCAGGATGCTCCCTATCACCCGACGGACGCTGAGCGGCGTCGGCAAGCTGTGGTCGAACGGCAGAGGCGAACGCCTCCTTTTCTCTGGATCGAGGACGCATTCCCGAGCTCGTTAAGGGTGCCGATGGGCACGCTCATGTTGGCAGTTGATCCGGGTCCCCAGCCCGACAGGCAGCGGCAGAATTGGCGGGATAACAAATACGCAACGCTCGAGGCGCAGATCGACAGCATCGCCAACTCGCTAAACGAGTGGCTCGATTACCTCTGCGAGGGAGAAAGGGCCGAGGCCAGGAAAGTTCGCATCGCGATGCGGGCCCAAGAGAACCGGCGCCTTGCCGATGCCCGCGCCGAGCGGGAAAGGCAGCGCTCCAATTTCCTTGCCCAAGTGACGGAGCGCGCGCTCACCGCGGACAAGATCCGCACCTGGATTGCAGTTGTGGGGGAGCCGGAGGAGCCGGAGACACAGCGGCTGCTCGCTTGGGCCAGAGCCGAGTTGGCGCGGCTCGAGGGGACGTTTCACCCGAAGCGCTTCGCGGCCGAAATTCGGCGCCGGGAGCTTTTTCCGGACGAGGATCCGCTGGCGCCGCTGCCGGATGATCCGGACGCGGAGGGCGGGACATGAGCACCCATGAGAAGTGGCAGTTCTCGCGCCGAGGGTCTTCGTGGCGGAGAATGGCGAGGGGCCTGGCGTGAGGCTGAGCAAGGCGATCCGAGAGGATAACGCCTGAACTTCCGTTGGAGCCCCCCTGTCCTCCCTCATTCGCTGATGAGGTTGTGCCGCCTGTGCCACTCTTCGAGGGATTCGCTAGGCCAAGTGCCGCTCATGATGTGATCGGGTCCGCTCGGCACATCCACCCAGCGTGGTGCATAGTCCAATGCTGCCTCCACTACCTCGGGCGGCTTCGGCAGCGGCGTGTCGATGGTCGAGGCATGCGGATGGATAAGCTCCGGCCACCTCGGATCCCAAAGCCAAAGGGCGCTGCCGCATTCCCCGCAAAAGTGACGTTCGGCGGGTGATCGCGTTGCCCGACGGCCGGGCTCGCGAAGGAGCGCGTGGAACATCTTGAGGTGCTTGCGCCCACGAACCTTCAGGGTCTCTGCGTTCGCCCCGAGATTTATTGCGAAGCCGCCGCTCCCAGCTGTCTTTCTGCAAATGGAGCAGTGGCAGTGCATGAAGGGTACCGGGCAGTGAGCCTCCACGGTGAACCGGACGGCGCGGCAGTGGCACGAACCCTTAAGTCGCATGGCTTGCTCCCATCAACAGCGAAAGAACGCTCAAGATGGGGTTGTGTTGCCGGCGATGACCGATGCTGAGAATCTCGCCCGATGTCGGTCCGAAGAAACGCAATCAGTGCCTGCTGCGATACCTTTCCACCATCTGCGCCGTGACGTCGCTCTCGTAGCAGATCGGCGCATAGCTTCCCGGCTTCGAATAAGCACTTCGCGCGCCGCACCGTCGGCCACCCCGATCTGTGTCATATGGGCAAGCGCAGGAGCCTGGATAGGCGGCGCGCGACTCGGCGATGAGACGCTGTGCAATGCCCGCGACCGACAACGCGGGCGCTGGGGGTGGCTTCACCTCCGGAACTGGCTTCGCGGGCTTTGCTGGCTCCACGCCGTCCTGGCCGTCCAGTGGGCTGAGGAGCCTGGAGAACACCCATCCTTCCCGGCCTGTCACCGGGTGCCGCACCTTGGACCATTCGCCGGCGCGGTCGACTTCTTCCACCTTCAGACCCTTCGCGAGCCGATCAATGATCGCGTCGTCTCGAGATGGCCCGGTCCGGAATGCGACGTCAGACCCCCTGACCTGCAGTCGTGCCGGCTCCGGCGCCGTCGGTAGGATCTTGGTGGACGTTGGCGGTGCGAGCGAAGCCGGAGAAGCGGATGGCGGGACCATCGGTCGGCTCGGGGTTACTGCTTGCGGAGATGGACCACTCGAACTCTGCGGCGCCCTGTTTCCACTCCCGAGCTGGCTGATGAGCCAAAGGGCGGCCCCGAATGCCACGACGGCTATGGTCGCACGGCGCCCCATATCAGGCGCGCTCTAGCCCAATGATGCCGCCCCGACGCAACGGCGTGGCCTTGCGGGATGCGGGTGCGAGTAAACGGCCGTCAGACGCGGGCCGGCGCCTCTTGCGCCACGTCGACCTCATGGCGCTCGCCACCCACGTTGATCGTGATTCGATAAGCCTTCTGATCGCCCGTCGACGTCTGCGGCGGGTCAAAAACCACCTGCCCGCCGTACCACTCGCCGGGCATCATCGTATTGTCCTTGATCACGTCGCGTTCCAGAGCGGCCATGTTTTGCTGCCCACGCTCGACGGCAGCATTAATCATCTGGGCATTCTGATAGGAGGCGTTCGCTTGGGCGATGGCGTTCGCGGTGGGGCTATAGCCGGTGGTCACGACAGTCGCCGATCCATACGGCGAGTAAACCCTGGACGTGCTGCTGTAATAGCCGGAGTTTGCTGCCACCGCCGCGTTGGCACCCGCGAGCGCGCCCACGAGAACCGCCCTTACCACTTGGCGCGTCTGCTCTTCCCGCACAAGCTCTTCGTAGCTGTAGACCTTGAGGGGGTTCACCGGCTGACCGTCGATCAGCTGTTCAACCGTGATGTCTTCGGCCTTCAGAGTGATCGCGGTGCCGGTAGCGTTGAATACCGCCACCACGTAGACCGGCCGGGCGCCAGGCCGAAGGCCACGAGAGGCCGGCCGAACCAGCGCCACCGTCTTCGCCTTCTTGGACACCAAGGCTGGCTGCCCATCGCGCACGATGGCTTCCTGTTGGGCCTTCGGCTGGAAGCGGGCGACTTCAGTCGTGACGCAGCCAGTCATGAAGAGCGCGGCCGCACAAGCCGCGCCGATGCGAATTCCCCGCCTCAGCATTGTTTTTATGCCCCCAACCTTCGGGAGCATCGTCGGAGATATGCAGCCGACTGTCGAGATGAGTTAACGCTAAGTTAACAACCTAAGGCAGTAGCGTGGCGGCGGGGCCACACCCTGACGAGGGGGCGTACTATTGGCCCACCGCATCCTTGACGCACTTGGTGGTGAAGCTGGTCTGCGCCGCGCCGTGGAGCTTCTTCTCGGCCGCCTGGGTAGTGCAGGCCGCCGTCGCGTCTTTCTGGCATTTGGTGAGGAAGCTGGTGCGGGCCGCGCCGGCGAGCTTCTTCGCGTCGGCGTTGGCGACGCAGGTATCCGCCGAGGCGGCGGCAACGGAAAGCGACAGCAGGGCGAACGCGATTGCGAGCGTCTTCATGATTCCCTCCCTCAGGTAGCGACAGGAGGCTATCACTGGCCGTGACGACGTTCGACGGTGCCGGAACGTCAGACGCCGAACCACCAGCGCCACAGGCGAACGATGGGGTCGAGAAGCATCAGTATCCACGCCCCGACGATGCAGAGCGTGAGGATCACGCTCCCGGCCCAGCGCTTCCATCGCGGCGCGTCGGGCGACGTCCAAGGCTGATCCTTCATCGGCCGCCTCCGTCCTGAAATTGGTTGCCTCCCGGCTTGGTCCACCGCAGGTCAAGGAACACGCCAGCCGCGTTCACCGCTTCCATGAGGTTCGAGAGAGCACGGTACTCGGGAGAGCCGATAGGGCAATGGCTCATCAGGGCGCGGATGCGATGGCGGGTCGCCCCCACAGCCTCGATGAAGGCCTCTTGGTCGGCCGAGCTCCAATACCGCTTGGATCGGCGGCCCACCTCAATCCCCAAGAGCGTGGCGACGCCGGCGGAAGCCGGACGACGCGTCCGCCTGGAGGCGAGACATCTCATGCTCAAGATAGGCCTGTCCGACCAGGAGGGCGCGGATTGTTGCTCGCGGGTCGCCTTCGCAGGCCGCCAAGGCCTCCTCGATCTCCGCATCGCTGACGTCAAAAGGGGTTCGCTCGGCGGGCTGGGGCTCGCTCGACATGGTCATCTCCGGCGCTGAACTGCGCCTATCGATTCCACGAGAACGAAAAGAGAACAAGCCACGAGATATAGGGGCTGGCGTGCGGCCGGCGCTGTGCCGTAGCCTCGGCCCATGTGCAACCTCTACAGCCACACCTCGAACGTCCAAGCGATCATCGACCTGACGCGCGCCACACGGAGCCTCGTAGGCAACCTGCCGCCGCAGCCGGGCATTTTCCCGGACTATGAGGCGCCCATCGTGCGGACCGGCGCCGACGGCGCGCGCGAGATCGCCATGGCGCGATGGGGCATGCCTTCGTCCCAGCTGGCGCTCATGGAGGCGGCGAAGAAGCGCGCCGCAAAGCTGGAGGCCAAGGGGCAGCCAGTTGATTTCAAGGAGCTGCTGAGTCTGGAGCCGGACGGGGGCACCACGAACATCCGCAATACGTCGAGCAAGCACTGGCAGCGATGGCTCGGCCCGGAGAACCGCTGCCTCGTGCCCTTCACGAGTTTCAGCGAGTTCAACAAGGCCGCCGGCGGGGACGTGTGGTTCGCCTTCTCGGAGGCGCGCCCGCTGGCCGTGTTCGGCGGGATCTGGACGCCCGGCTGGACCTGCGTCCGCAAGATGAAGACGGGCGTCGAGACAGCGGACCTGTTCGGGTTCCTCACCACCGAGCCGAGCGAGCCGGTTGCCAGCATCCACCCGAAGGCCATGCCGGTGATCCTCACGGAGCCGGAGGAGATAGAGATCTGGATGACGGCGCCGTGGCAGGACGCAAAGGCGCTGCAGCGGCCGCTAGAGGCGGGAGCGCTTCAGATCGTGGCGCGGGGCGTGAGGAGTGATGCGAGCTAGTTGAGCAAGCTGGACGGATGTCCCATTTTACCTCGCGCTGGAAGCGAGGGCTGAGGCTCCGGCAACAGAGGGGTGGCCGCCGATAAATATTGCAAAAAGGTCCTCTCTCGTTGAGGTTGCGATATCCCAGCGCTTTTAAGCGCTCAACCTCGTTGACATAAATGCCAACAATCCATAAGTTGGCGGCCATCGGCGCCGTGCATCGCGTTGAGATAACCCTTGGGCGCCGCGAGTTCGCGGAGCGCTTCATCTTCATCTCCGAGGAGGTGAAAGAGTGGCTATCTCAATCGCTGCCGTTGCTGGAACGGTTCTATAAGGACACAGACCTCGCCCCTGATGAACAGGTGGTATTTCTGTTCCATGCCTTCATCGTAGGCAAAAGGCTGCACCATTGGCGCAGACTTCATGTCATGACCCCGGTGGAAAATGGCGTATGGGAACTCAAGGCGCCGGATATACGCTTCTTTGGGTGGTTTCCGGAAAAAGATGTGTTTGTTGCTGCGCGGGTAGATAGCTTTGCTCGCGTCAAGCAATTCGGGCTAGCCGACGGGCTGCGGGAGGAAACCATCCGCTTTCGTGAAGCGTTGGACTTGAACGAGCCCAAATTTATTGCGGGAGGGGACCAAGGCGATGTCGTTTCGAATGCAGATTGACCCAATGCGGCACGCGGCGGCGCTGTTCATCGGGACTGTTCGCGACGAGCTCCTCCGCGCCCTAGTTAGCGCAAAAGAAAGTTCTGGGCTGACTCAAAGCGAGCTCGCTCGAAAGATCGGAGTTCATCGTTCCGTAGTCAATCGAGAGCTTGCGGGCCACGCTAACTTGACCCTCCGCAGGGTCGCGGAGCTGGCGTGCGCGATGGGTTATACGCCGGTTTTTGATTTGGTTCCTACTGGAACCGCAGAGAGTGGGTGCAACTTTGCGGCAACACAGTCGTCTCGTGGCCAGACTATAGTTTACGGCTCGGATCAAGCTACGCGGTCGGATAGCCCGGTGCTGGCGTCGATCTCACTCGCTGCTACTTCGCGCCCTGGAATGGCGGCATGAGCTTCAATCTCATCCCCGCCCCTTATGGCTCGGTGGTGTTCTGCGACGACATCCGCGAAGAAGTTTCCGGCAAGGTAACGTTGGTAGGGTGTTACGGAGCGGACTTGGTTGTGGGCGGTGAAGTGCCCGCAATTTTACCGAAGCTTTGCATGTCCTGTAGAATAATATTTGATCCATTTGACGGCGAGAAAATACTTACATTGATAATAGCTCTTCCGGGCGAGACTCTTGAGTCGGCAAATATCAAGAACGACGTTCCGGTATCGATTGCCAGCCTCGGTAGCGCTGGCAATGGTCCGAGTGACCCAAATTATCCGCGCTATATGGCTCTTATAAACGTTATCGGGGGGCCGATTACGCTCAATTCAGAAGGTATAATTCAAGTATTTATAGTTCTAGATGGAGTTACCACTCGCATTGGAGTAGTAAAGGTTCGGTCAATTTCACAATGACATTATGAGTGATCATATTTCGAACTTAGGTGATCTGCATTTTGCATAACATTAATTACCGCTCCGCCCGCAGGTGACCCCGACTCTTGCTGCCCTGCTTTAGGTTGCGCTAGCTTGCCGCCGCCTGCCACGGCCCAAGTTTCACACGGGGTAGGCAGCCGGGCGGCGGACCTGACACTGCCACCCGGCTTTCCCTCAAGGCACAGACTCGCCCCCGCCCTGAGCCTCCCGCACCCCTTCCGCGCCAGCCAGAAGCCGCAGGAGCTTCCCGTTCCAGCGCTGTGTGCCCACGTCGTTCGCGTTCCGCGTGAGCAGGTGCATGGCGAGCTCAGGATCGAACATCATCCGGGTGACGAGACGCTGGGGCATGCTTTCCGCGTGCGCATCCGGCCCCGCCGCCACTTTCAGCGTGCGGGTAATGCCGCCGCCTTTCAGCATGCCGAACGTTGCCTTGAGGCCCAGCTCGATCACTCGCCAGAGGCCGCTGTTCGCCGAATCCACCGAGCCCGGCATCGCCTTCGGCGCCTCCCGCGCCAGGGGCTCGAGCATCTTCTGCGCACGTCGGAGCGCGTTCATCTGCTCGGGACTGTAGACCTGCGCCAGCGCCCGTTCGTACTGCCGGAAGGCCTCGGCGAGGCGTCGGTACTCGGGCGCGAAGTCGCCGTCGGTCACCTTCCCGGGCGAGGCGGTCGTCACTTTCTGGATCAGGCGCTCCGACACGGCCCGCTGCCAGGCGAGCCGCGCCTCCGCGTTCTGCAACACCGTCGCCATGACCTCGCGCATCGCCCGCTCGGGATCACCGCTGTCGAGGACAGCGGCGGCCGCCTTGGTCGGCTCGCGGCCCAGCACGAGCGAGAGGCCCGAAGCATCCACGTCGGCCTGCGTCCGCTTCAGCTGCGCGCCGGCGCGCTCGACCTCCCCCGCCATGCGGTTGCGCGTCGTGCTCCCGGCGCGGATGTCGGTCAGCAGCTGCGCGACCTCATCCCGGACCCGGGGAAACTGTGACAGCGCCTCTCCCCAGCCGCTCGGGCCGTTCAGCCAGCGCGCCAGGGCGTTCTCGTGGATGCGGCCATCCCGGCCAATGGTCCGCGTCAGGTCGCCCAGGACGTAGGTGCGCACCGCGCTCTCCGCGGCGGCGCGGTTCGTCGGGTCGGCGATGGACTCCACCACGCGGGACAGTGCCTCGGCCTTCTCCCGCGCGCCGGCGCCGGTGGACAGGAAGCGGCCGGCCGTCGCCGTCGGCGGCGCGGCAGTGCGGTGGAGGCGGTCGACGTTCAGGTCCTGCCGGAAGCCGTACGCCTCGCCGGCGCCGCGCCCCCACACGGGCGCATAGACGCTCTCGAAATGACTTACGGCGGCCTGCGCCTCCGGCTGCTGGTTGGTCGCCCGGTTGATCTCCACGCGAAGCCGCTCGAGGTTGTCGAGGTACGGCGTCGGCGCGCCGTCCTTCCGCGCCCGGGCGATTTCGGCCGCCAGGATCGGCCGCAGGTCGTTGATCGTGCCGAAGGTGACGTCGTTCACGCCATTGATCCGGCCTTCAGCATCGCGCCGCACGAGGCTCTCGAAATCCTGCAGCCACTGCTCGGGCAGCACCTCCCGACGCGCGTTTTCCGGCAGGTGCTCGGCGGCACGGCGGATCCCGGCCGCGGTCTCTACGAACGGCCGCCCCGGGACGGTCGCGTCGCGCGGCACGGCGTCGAACGCGGCGCGGCGCTCGGCGTCCATCGGCTCGAGGCTGCCCTGGACGATCGAACGGTCAAGGCTGGCGCTCGCATCGCCCTGGCGTCCGGCGAAGGGTGCCACGCGGCCGGCAACGTCGCGCTGTCCCTGCTCTGCCTGCGCAAGGCGCGCTTCGGCGGCCTGCAGCTCGCCCGAGGCGGCGTTCACCCGGTTGTCGACTTCTCGCCGAACGAATTCCGTCGCCGCGCGAGGGTCGGCGCCGAGCGGGACGTTGCTCTCGAGCTCGCCCATGGCGGCATCGCGGAGCGAGACGTCCCTCTGCGCGAACGGGGCCGGGTTGCGGTTCCGCTCGGCGGCTGCGATGGCCGCGACGCCCGGGTCTTCCGAGAGCGCGCCCACCGACGGGAGGGGCGCGCCCATGGCGCGATAGTCGTTGGCGTTGGCCGCGATGTTGTCGGCAGCGGTGAAGGGCTCCGACGCATTGCCCTGGACGTAGCGCGCCGCCTGGTCGGCGTCACGGTTGCGCGCCCAGCGGCCGGTCTCGGGATCAATCGGAATATCCGATGCCCGGGAAAAGCCGCGGGCGGTCGACAGTGCCGCCGGCGGGAGGCCGGTGGCGATGTTCGAGGCGACGCCTCCGGCCGTACCGCCCAGCAGCATCCCGAGCACGTCAGTGATCGCGCCGGTCGCCGCCGCCGCGGGGCTCGATTTCCGCGCATCCTCGGGCAGCAGCTCCTCGGATGCGGTCTTCCCAAGGCCGGCACCGACGCCGGCGGCACCTTCGCCGACCACCGTGCGAACGGGTGCGGCGCCGTAGCCTGCCAGCAGGCTGTCGAACGCCTGCGGCAATCGTGCGGCCCTGCTGGTTGCGCGCCCGACTGCAGCCGGCACCATGGCCCCGGCCGTCAGCGCTCCGAGCGTGCCGAAGGCGTTGGCGTTGTAGACCGCCTTCTCCCCGGCGGACATTTTCTCGGGGTCGTGCACCTGAAGACCAGCGGACTGAGCGGCATCCCCGGCAAGGGACGTCAGCATCTCGGACGGCATCTTGAATCGGAACGGAACGCGGCCGAGCCCGGTCTTGTCGCCGATCCAATCCGCGCCGGAGAGCAGCACATTGGCGCCCATGTTCGCCAGATCGAAAGGTTGCCCGACGGCCATGCCGATGCCACGAGCGGCGCCTTGGACGCCGACCCCCAGATCCAAACCGGCCGGCGCCGGCGCGCTTGCAACCGTGGGGCCGAGCCGCGCCGCGGCCGGCTGCGCGGGTTCGTCGAACTGGTCGAAGAAATTCGGCTTCGGCGGATCGGTCACTGGGGCTGCAGGAGCGACGTCGAACTGATCGAAGAAGTTGGGCATCACTGACCTCCCATCACGCGTGCTGCCGCGCCGGGGCCATACTTGGCGTCGAACTGCGGAGCGAGGGTCGGGTCCTTCTGAAGCGCCTGGATCGCACCGGGCGGGATCGCCGGCGCGGCGCGGCCGTCCACCTGCCCGGGCGCCGGAGCGCCACCGGGGGCCCGGGACTGGTCTTTGCCAAGCGGCAAGGCCCCTGGAGCCGGTGCGCCCTGCGAAGCGCTCGGCATCGGAAACTCAGTCGGGTAGCCGGCGCTCGGGTCGCGCCCGCCGGCTTGCCGGTTGAGCACCTGGAAGCGCGCGTCGTTCATGTTCTTGAGCATCTGCAGGGAGCTGCGAACCTTGTCGGCGTTCGACCAAAGGGAGTCGGGGCTCCCGATCGTCTTTTCGGCCATCTCGACGTCATGCTTGCTGACACCGGCGCCGGTCTGCCCCTGCGCCCGGAGGTAGGAGTAGAGCAGCACGCCGTGCAGGGTGTTCCGGCTCCCCATGTCCTGGTCGAACAGCCACGGGATCTTGTCACCCATGCCGTTCGCGAGAGCCTCCTGCCGGATTTTACTGATCTGCTCGGCCCATGCCCGCTCGCCGCCGAACGCATCGATCACGTTCTGGGCGAACGCCGCGGCACCCTGCGCCTTGTCGAGGAGCCAGCCCGTGGCTCCAAACAGGTGCGGCTTGTCGGTTGCCAGCTTGTCGAGCGTGTTGATGATGGCGTTCGACTCGCGAATGCCCAGCATCCCCTCCTCGGCCTTGCGGCGGCCCATGGCGTCGTTGCCGCTGCCGCCCATGGAAATCACGGTGCCGTCGGGCTGCTGGATCGTGAAGCCCTGGTTGCCGGCGATCTTGTGCCGGATATAGGCGTCCGTTTCGTCACCCTCACGCTGTGCCTGATCGCGGCGCGGATCGCCGATGGGATAGCGGCCTGCCTCGGCCCACTTCAAATTCCGGTACCTCTGCAGCTGGACCATCTCCGGTTCGGGCTCACGCTTGATCGATCCCAGGACGTTCTGCTCAGGAATCGGCAGGTCGCCGAGGTTCCCCCAGTTCTTTGCGATGTAGCCGCCCTTGACGTTGCCCTCGGGCGCGAGGGGGACTTTCCCGGGAGCGGTGGCGTTGGTGACGAACTGCGGTCCCGTCGGCGCCATCGCCTGGACGGGCGTGTTGTCGAACTTGTAGCGCTCGGTCGCCTGGGATTGGTCGGTCTTGTAGCGCTCGGTCGCCTGCCCCTCGCGGAAGCCGGGCACCGTATTGGCGTAGCTGCCGCCGGCGCCGACATAGGCGTTGGTGGCACGGGGGTCGCCGGCGCCGTACAGCGAGGACGCGAATGCGCGGGCCACGGGGCCGAGCTCGCTCGGATCGCGGCCGCTCGCCAACAGCGTGCTCGCGGCCTGAGACAACGCGCCGACATCATTTGGGCTGCGCGCGAGGGCCTCGAACACGCCGGGCGCGGAGGCGATGCTCTGGTTCTGCGAAGACAGCCGGTACGCCTGCTGGCGCTTCAGCTCCGGCGTCAGGGCGTCGCCAAAAGCGGCCTGACCGAGCGCGGAGAACGCCTGCGCGATCGGGCTGCTTTCGCCGGCATAGGGGGAGATGATCTTGACCATGCAGTTACACCGTCTGGTGCATCCGGGTCACGCGGCAGGCTGATGGTGGGCCGTGCGGCCCCTGATCCCGCGCGCGGATGCGCTGTTAGGGGGCGCCGTCGGCGAAACGGCAAAATCGGCCTCGAGATGAGGATATCCCCCATAGGGGGCGCACGCAAGCTCAAACCGTCATGTCTACAGGTGGATACTGCGTCCACTCGCCCACCGCGGACCGACGTAAAGTGTCAACAGTTGTGTCAACAGTTGTGCGCGCAGTTTTTAGTTCCACAACGTGACACCCTGGGATTTTCGTCATTCCAAAAATTAGTGCGCGCGCCTACGCGGCTTCGGCCCAAGAAAAAAGACCTCCCCCCGGGAGGGCGGGGTGTCGCTCGGGCTGGCGGCCGGGATGTCGGGACCGGGTGCGGAATGTTGTTTTGTGTGAAGCAACGATAATAAGCAGTTGAAACATAATATAAATTGGCGATACTCCGCGATATTTCATTTGACCGCACAGCATCTCTGTGCATAATTTGCCTCAGGTTTAGCAACCTAGACACGCACGACCAATAATCACCATTCAAATCATCCGGGAGCCCCGCGCGAATGTCCAAGGCGCGAGCCTAAAGGCGCGGGGAGCCGTCTGGTTGTGCGGTTTGCTAACTCCCGGATGCGTCACATCCTTTAGCGAGGACACAACCATGGAAACCGCCGGCTTCACCTTCGATCCCGTCGTCGTGCTTCTCGATGAAATGAACCGCCTCGATGCAGCCTCAGCTGCAGAGAGCTACGCGGAAGGCCGCAAGTCAGATGTGGTCTACACCGCTCTTGTCATGGCCGAATGCGGCGAGGTGCCCACGACCGCCGAAGGCGTCCACCGGAAGATCAAGATGCATCTTGCCGACGCAAACTGCGCTGACACCAGCGACGGCTTCGCCCGGTGCTTCCGGCCCAATACGCCCGATTTCGTGAAGCGCGCCGCCCGGGATGCCTGGCGCGACCTCGAGCTCATCGCCGCGTCCGCCGCGAATGGCCGGCTCGGCACACAGGATGTCACGCGGGCTAACTCGCTTGTCGAAACCATCGATTGCCTGGCGCAGCCGTTCTTCGCCGAAGCCGTCCAAGCTATGGCCGCAGGCGTGCGCGCCATCGTTGGCGAAAAGGCGCTTGCCGCCTGACGCCCGCTTCTCATGCTGGGCAGGAGCCGCCTCGGTCAACGGGGCGGCTCCGCCGCGCCGGCCTCTAGGGCTTTCGACTGCCCCACGGCGCCCGATCGAGCGCAGCCTGGATTGGGGCGTACCTCTCGCCGATCAAGCCGAGATACTCGGCAAAACGGCTCGCCGGCAGTTCTGACAGGCGAGCAATGCCCATGGCCTCAAGCGCTTTCGAAGCTCCTACATCTGACGGAGCATCGAAAGCCACTTTCAGCAGAACCTTTCGCAAATCATCGAATTGCCACTGGTCCGGCGGCTTCGACGGCAGCTTGACCGGAGGCCCTTGGATAGGAGCGGGACGCGCCGCAGCAAGAGCCTGGTCGTTTCCCTGCCCGACCTCTTCTTTCGCGAGCGGGGCGGCATTCGCTATCGCCAGCTCAAGAGCAGCGCGCAGGCTTGACGGCTGCCCGGGCCCCCAGGAGCGCAGCAACTGGGCGAGCTCTTCAGGTTCACCGGTGATTCTGATTTCGATGGGCATCGGTCGACTCGGAGGCGCGAGAAAGGTCAGATCACGCCTTCGCGCTGACATTCTGCTGACATGAAAAGCCGAGGCGGCGCAGGAGCTTGTCTAAGTCGTTGATTTTATGGTGCCGCGGAAGGGATTCGAACCCCCGACCCACGCATTACGAATGCGTTGCTCTACCAGCTGAGCTACCGCGGCACGCGCGCCCTCTATTACGGGGAGGCCGCGCCGTTTTCAAGGGTCGGCGCAATGCATCCCCGCAAGGTGGTGCGGCGAGCCAGCCGGGCAAGGTCTGGGCGGCGGCCCACGCGGGCATGTCTTGCGGGCGCGGGCGGCGGCGGGCGGCAGGGGCTCAGTAGGTGAGAACGGGCGGCAGCTCCTTGGCCTGCGCCACCCATTTCTCCACCATGCTCTCGGTGGGCAGGGCGCGGACCAGCTTGCGCTTGGCGTTCGCCTCGGCCATGGCCTTGGTGAGGTTGGCGGGCACGCGGGTCTTGAGCTCCTTCACCGTGTCGACGCCGGCCGCCTCCAGCAGCTCGGAATATTCCTCGCCCACGCCCTTGATGCGCATGAGGTCGGCCATGTTGGCCCATTTGAGGATGCGGGTCTCGTCGATGCCGGTCGCTGCCGCGATCTCCTTGCGCAGCTTGGGCGACTTGGCCCGCTCCAGCAGCCCCTCGGTGGTGGTGATTCCGGCGGTCTTGAGCTTCTCGGCATAGACCGCGCCGACGCCTTCGATCTCGATGATGGGATAGGACATGAGACCCCCCTCCAACCCGGCTTGTGCACGCCGGCACCAAGATCAGGCCACAATCTGCGGCCGAGTCAACTGCTCCGCCCTCGCCCGCCTCAGACCACGTGGCTGAGGCCGGGAACGGAGCGCACCAGAAGGGTCACGGGCTCCGTACCGACCGTCTCCCGGGCATAGGCCACCGTCTCGCGCACGGCGAGCTGGACCTGGGGCATGGTGATCCCGTGGGCCATCATGCGATCCGCGACCTGCATGAGCCGCGCCATGCCGCCGAAATGCCGCTCGGACTGGGCGGTGGCGTCCTCGCGCGGTGCCGCATCGGCGAGGGCCTTGGCCCAGGGGTGGGTCTGATAGAGGGGCGCCATGGCCTCGGCGGGCGCCTCACGGGCGAGAAACTGGATGACGATGGCCACCAGGGCCGCGGCTGTCGGGGCATCCACCTCGACCCGCTCGGTCAAACGCGCAATCAACTCGTCCATGCCATCTCCTTGCGCCGCATCGCAGGCGAGACTGGCCTGAACATTGCCGGGCATGGCGCGCTTTCGCAAGCGAGAGCGGTGCCGGAACGGACTTGCCCCTGTCCCGAAGGCGGGTGAAAACTGCCCGATGACGCGGCCGGCCCCGACGCGCGATTCGGCTGGACCGCCTGCCCCGAGCGAGGACACCGCCATGGCCAAGAGCCCAGGGACGAATTTCGGGACCGGTTCCGGGTCGACCCCTGAAGAGAGCGCCGCGCCGCCGGCCGGGCCCTGGAGCCGCACCTCGGTGCCACGCACCTCTTCCGCAGCTTCCTCCGGCGGGCGGGCGCCGGCGCCCGAGAGCGACGGCCGCGTCCTCGTGGGGCGCAGCTTCCTCGGCCGGGTCGAGGCGGCGGCCACGCACGCCAAGTCGAAGGACGAATATCTCACCCTGCGCCTCGCCAATCGCCACGGCCTCGTCACCGGCGCCACCGGCACCGGCAAGACGGTGACGCTGCAAGTGCTGGCGGAAGGCTTCTCGCGGGCCGGCGTGCCGGTGTTCGCGGCCGACATCAAGGGCGACCTCTCCGGCGTCGCGGCCGAGGGCGAGCCCAAGGACTTTCTGCTGAAGCGGGCCGAGGAGGTGGGCATAGCCTACGCGCCGGACAGCTTCCCGGTGATCTTCTGGGACATGTTCGGCGAACAGGGCCACCCCGTGCGCGCCACCATCTCGGAGATGGGTCCCCTGCTGCTCGCCCGCCTGATGGGGCTGAACGAGACGCAGGAGGGCGTGCTCAACATCGTCTTCCGCATCGCCGACGAGCAGGGCCTGCTGTTGCTGGACCTGAAGGATCTCAGGGCCATGCTGGCCCACGTCTCCGCCAATGCGGCGGCGCTCACCGCCACCTACGGCAACGTCTCGGCCCAGAGCGTCGGCGCCATCCAGCGCCAGTTGCTCGTGCTGGAGAACCAGGGTGCGGACAAGTTCTTCGGCGAGCCGGCCCTCGACATCGCCGACATCATGCGGGTCGACCGCGCGGGCTACGGCACCATCAACATTCTCGCCGCCGACAAGCTCATGGGCTCGCCCCGGCTTTATTCCTGCTTCCTGCTCTGGCTGCTGTCCGAACTCTTCGAGCGGCTGCCGGAGGTGGGCGATCCGGAGAAACCCAGGCTCGTCTTCTTCTTCGACGAGGCCCACCTCCTGTTCAACGAGGCGCCCAAGGCGCTTCTGGAGAAGGTGGAGCAGGTGGTGCGGCTCATCCGCTCCAAGGGCGTCGGCGTCTATTTCGTCACGCAGAACCCGCTCGACGTGCCGGAGACCGTGCTGGCCCAGCTCGGCAACCGGGTGCAGCACGCATTGCGCGCCTTCACCCCACGGGACCAGAGGGCGGTGAAGGCCGCCGCGGAGACCTTCCGGCCCAATCCGGATCTCGACACCGCCAAGGCCATCATGGAGCTGGGCAAGGGCGAGGCGCTGGTTTCGATGCTGGAGGGCAATGGCATCCCCTCCATGGTGGAGCGCACGCTGATCCGGCCGCCCTCCGGCCGCATCGGACCGCTCACGCCGGCCGAGCGCGCGGCCATCATGGCGAAAAGCCCGGTCGGGCACCTCTACGACACGGCGGTGGATCGCGAATCAGCGTTCGAGATGCTCCAGGCGCGGGCCGAAGAGAAGGCCCAGCCGGCGGAAGAGGCTGCACCCTCCTCGGGCGGTGGCGGCATTCTCGACAGCATCCTCGGCGGGGTGCTCGGCACCGCCACCGGTGTGCCGAAGGTGGAGCCAGCCCCGCGCGGCGGCGCGCCCCGGCAGGGTTCGACGACCCCGCGCGTGCCAAGCACGACGGGGCGCTCCAGCGGCACCGGCGCGCCCGCGCCCCGGCCGAGCACGCGCATGTCCACCACCGAGGTGGTGGTGCGGCAGGTCGCGCGATCCGTGGCGACTCAGGTGGGCTCCCAGTTGGGGAAGGCCATCCTGAGAGGTATCCTGGGGAGCATCAGCAAGCGCTGACGGAGCCGCCGAGGGTCGCCTTCGGTGAAGCGCTCCTTCTATGGCTTGGTTCAAGGTGCTGCCGCACCGCGCAAAGGTACCTAACTGCAGCTTGACCGTAACCTCGCGACGCTTCGGCTTCGGCGCGGTGGAAAGTGTTGCTTCAGAAGGCTCGCAGCGGTAGTGTCATAGCGTGTCGGCGAGATTGCGGGGTCGCGTCGGCAGAGATGCTCAACGCGCGTGCCCGAGCCTTCATTCCTTGCGGATTGGAACCGAGGCGCGCCATGACCTGGAGCGCCTCATGAAGGTGTTGCCTACTGCCCGCATCGTTCTCCTCGATGCCAATATGGAACGTCGCCAGGCGACGCGCCTCGCCCTGTCCGCCCTCGGGGTCGGTTCGGTGCGCGAGGTCGCGTCCATCGACGAAGTGACCGATCCGTCCGCCCAGGGCACGGCCGATGTGCTCGTGGTGCAGGTGGACGATCCGGAGGATGCCCCTGCCAATCCCTTCCGCTTCGGTGCCGGCATTCCCGCCGTGCTCGTGGCCGAAGTGCCCGCGCAGCAACTGGTTCGGGCCGCCGGCCGGTCCGGCTATGACGCCGCCCTCGGGACGCCCATCGCGCCACGGCTGCTCTATCGCCGCATCGGCTCGGTCCTCCAGCGCGCGCGCCGTCTAGGGCGTCCTGCCTCCGCAGTGATTTCCACGCCCGCCGATCTCGTCACCGCCGGCTGACCTGACGCCGAACCGTCTGGCACCTTGCCAGACGGGTCCCGTCCCTCCAGCATCCCCCTGATTCCGGGCCCATCGCGGCCCGGGACAGAAGGTGCGCTGGTGGAGGACAAGATGGCGGACGGTGATCGCGCGGAAACGCGCCCGGTGGAACTTGATCCTGTCCTTCAGGCCGTGGACGCCGGTCTTGACGCGGCTCTGGCGCGCCTCTTCGATTTCCTGCGCATTCCCTCCATCTCGACCGACCCGGCCCATGCGGGCGCCTGCCGGGACGCCGCGCAATGGGTGGCTGGAGAGCTTGAGGCGCTGGGCTTTTCCGCCACCGTGCATCCCACCGCCGGCCACCCGGTGGTGGTGGCCCGAACCGACACCGGCGCGACGCGCCGCGTGTTGTTCTACGGCCATTACGATGTCCAGCCGGTGGACCCGCTCGATCTGTGGGAGACGCCGCCGTTCGAGCCCCGCCTCGGCACGACCCCGGACGGACGCCGCACCATCGTCGGCCGCGGGGCCTGCGACGACAAGGGGCAGGTGCTGACCTTTCTCGAAGCGCTCCGGGCGTTCCAGGCGACGCGCGGTGCCCTGCCCGTGGATGTCACCGTGCTGCTCGAAGGCGAGGAGGAGTGCGGCTCACCGAACCTCCCCGGCTTCCTCGCCGCCCATGCGGGAGAGCTTTCGGCCGATGTCGCGCTCGTCTGCGACACCGGCATGTGGGACCAGCGCACCCCCTCCATCACCAGCTCGCTGCGCGGCATCCTGCACACCGAGCTGACCATCGAGGGGGCTGACCGGGATCTGCATTCCGGCCTTTTCGGCGGCGCGGCGCGCAACCCCATCCATGTGCTGGCGACCATCCTCGCCGAGGCCCATGACGGCGAGGGCCGCGTCACCCTCCCCGGCTTTTATGATGATGTGCGCGAGCCGCCCGCCGAAGTGCGCGCCCGGTGGCAGGCGCTGGGCCTTACCGCCGAGGCCTTCCTGAAGCCCGTGGGCCTGTCCGTCTCCGCCGGCGAGAGCGATCGGCTGGTGATCGAGCAGATCCAGTCGCGGCCGACCTTCGAGGTCAACGGCATCTTCGGCGGCTATACCGGCGCCGGCACCAAGACCATCATCCCGGCGCGGGCGACCGCCAAGATCTCCTTCCGCCTCGTGGCGGACCAGGACCCGGCCAAGCTGAGAGCCGGCTTCGAGACCTTCGTGGCGGCGCGCGTGCCGGCGGATTGCCGGGCCGTCTTCCACTGGGGCGAGGGCGCGCGCGCCTTCCTCGTGCCGCCGGAGAGCCCGGACCTCGGCCACGCCGCCGGCGCGCTCGCAGCGGAGTGGGGCGTTCCCCCCGTCACCATCGGCTCGGGCGGCTCCATCCCCGTCGTCGGCCAGTTCAAGGACCGGCTGGGGGTGGACACGCTGCTGATCGGCTTCGCGCTCGACGACGATCGTGTCCATTCCCCCAACGAGAAGTACGATCTCACATCCTTCCACAAGGGCACGCGCAGCTGGGTGCGGATTCTCGATGCGCTAGCGCAGCGTTAAGCCGCGCCGACGCAAGGACGCGCCGCGGTGCGTTGACCTAACGCCAGACTTTTTCGCGTCGTGCAATCGTGCGAGGGAAGGCACTTAACGTCAGCGACGGAACCTGCCATGGCCGCTCCCGCCCCCACCATCGACACGCAGGGTCTCCTTTCGGCCTGGTGGTTCGACGGCAAGGGCGCGGCTGGCCGCATCCGGCCGGAAGAGGCGGTTTCGGCGACGGCGCCGGAGGGCGGCTTCATATGGCTGCATTTCAAGCATCTGCCCCGCATGTCGCAGACCTGGCTCCGGCAGGACATCGGGCTTGATGCGCCCGCGGTCGAATCCATGGCCGAGGACCAGTGCCGGCCGCGCTGCGTGATGTTTGCGGATGGTGCCCTGCTCTCCCTGCGCGGCATCAACCTGCAGCGCAACGCCCTGCCTGAGGAGCTGATCACCGTTCACTTGTGGGTGGATGCCCGCCGCATCGTCTCGGTTCAGCACGACTTCCTCTCGGCCATCGCCGACTTCGAGGATGCGCTCGGGCGCGGCCGCTGCCCGCGCACCCAGGGCGAGTTCGTGGCCGATCTCTCCATGCGGCTGGTCGAGCGGGTCGACGCGGTGGTGACGACGCTGATCGAGGAGGCGGACGAGCTTGAGGATGCCGTCCTCGTCACCGAGACATCCGAGCTTCTGCCCAAGCTCGCCGTGCTGCGCCGGGTCGCCATCAAGCTGCGTCGCCACATCGCGCCCCAGCGCGAGGCACTCAATCATTTCGCCCTGGAAGACGACCCCTGGATGGGGCCGAAGGACAGGAACCGCCTGCGCGACGCGGCCGACCGGGTGGCCCGCTTCTCGGAGGAGCTGGACAGCGTGCGCGAGCGCGCGGCGGTCATCCGCGATCAGATGGTGGACGCGCGCGCGGAGCAGATGAACAAGTCCATGCTGGTGCTCGCCGTCGTGACGGTGGTGTTCGCCCCCATGACGCTCATCTCCGGCATGTTCGGCATGAACGTCGGCGGCATCCCCGGCAGCAGCGATCCCGCCGCCTTCTGGGCGCTCAGCGTGTTCCTGCTGCTGCTCGGCTTCATCCTGTTGTGGAGCTTCCGCCGGATGAAGTGGATCTGACGGGAGCCGGGGCCGCCGGGTCGCTGCCACGGCCGCGCCCGAGGTCACGCAAAGTTCGCGGCCCTGTCGCCGCTGCGTCAACGACCATGCCGCAGATGCGGTGCGCACGGACCTTTGGAGGTTTCCCATGCGCACCCTGAAATGCCTCGCCCTCGCGCTGCTCGCCGGCGCCGCCTTCGTTTCCCCGGCCCTGTCACAGACCGCCCCCAATCCGGACAAGCCCGCCGAAGGCACCGCCTTCCCGGCCGTCCTCGCCGGCCAGGTGGTTCTGCCGGCCGCGACCTTCGTCCCCGCCCCCGCCGACGCGCCGGACGCGCTGAAGACGTCGGGCAAGTTCACTACCGCCGACCGGGCCCGCATCGACGCCATCGGCAGCGTCAAGGGCGTTAGCGTCCTGTCCAATCCCGCCGCCCCGCGAGAGACCGGCCTTTCCCTGCCGTTCGAGGGCCAGCCGGTGCAGGGCTTCTCCGGCATCGTCTCGGAGGGCGACGGGCATTTCCTGGTGCTCACCGACAACGGCTTCGGCTCCAAGGCCAACTCCCCCGACGCCATGCTGATGGCCCACCGGCTGAAGATGGACTTCAAGGCCGGCACCATCGAGCGCGTCAAGACCATCTTCCTCAACGATCCGGACCGGAAGGTGCCCTACCCCATCACCATGGAAGGCACCGCCACCCGCTATCTCACCGGCTCGGACTTCGATCTGGAATCGATCCAGCGCGTCGGTGACAGCCTGTGGTTCGGTGAGGAGTTCGGCCCCTTCCTCATCGAGACCGACCTCGACGGCAAGGTGAAGGCGGTGTTCGAGACCAAGGTGGACGGCAAGGTCGTGCGCTCGCCCGACCATCCGGTGGTCACCACCCCCGGCGCGCCGGACGGCAAGGTCGCGTTCAGCGTCTACCGCTCCAAGGGCTTCGAGGGCATGGCGCTTTCCCCGGACAAGACCAAGCTCTACGCTTTGCTGGAAGGCCCGATCTTCGACGCCGCGACAGGGAGCAAGGAGAAGGTGGGCGAGACCGAGGTGCTGCGCATCGTCGAGTTCGATCTCGGCAAGCGCGAGTGGACCGGCCGCTCGTGGAAGTATCCGCTGGCGGTGGCGGGCAACGCCATCGGCGACTTCAACATGATCGACGACACCCACGGCCTGATCATCGAGCGCGACAGCCTGGAAGGCTCCCGCTTCAAGGCCTGCGCCGCGGGCACGGCGGAGCCCACCTGCTTCGACAAGCCGGCCCAGTTCAAGCGCGTCTACAAGATCGCCTTCTCGCCCGCGACCGCCGGCCAGGTGGTGCGCAAGGTCGGCTATATCGACCTGCTCGCCATCAAGGACCCCAACGGCAAGGCCAAGCAGGGCGGCACCGAGGGCGTACTGGACATGCCGTTCTTCACCATCGAGGACGTTGTGATGGTGAGCCCCACCGAGATCGTGGTGGGCAACGACAACAACCTGCCCTACTCCGCCGGCCGGACCCCGCAGAAGAACGACGACAACGAGTTCGTGCTGCTCAGCGTGCCGGAGCTGCTCGCCGCCAAGTGAGGCGAGCAAGTGACGCGAGCAAGTGAGGCGAGCAAGTGAGGGCGAGGGCGCACGCCCTTCTGCCGCAGAAAAGCAGAAGGCCGGGCGCGAGCCCGGCCTTTTCGCTGCTCCGGTGCCGGATCGCCCTACTGCCCGGCGGCGAACACGCTCGGGAACGGGCGGCCGCGCACGTCGTAGACGGTGGCGTAGGTGACGCCCTCCCGCTCCACCTTCACCAGCAGCGGCGCCTTCACGTCGGCGCAGTAGAACTCGCCGAGGCGCATGTAGAAGTCCGCATTCTTGCTGTCGTAGGTCGTCTCGTAGCGCGGGCCGAGTTCCGCCGCGGCGGCGAAGTGCGGACCGCAGACGGCGACGCGGAGCTTGCGGCCCTGCGGGAGGGTGCGGCGATGCTGCTCCACATATTCGTCCAGCTCTTCCGTGGCCTGCTTGAAGGCAAGGCCCCAGTAATCGAGCATGAACTGATCGTCCGCGCCCTTGATGCCGCCGACGAAGTGGTTGTAGTAGGTGTATTCATAAGGGTGCAGGTTGTGGAAATCCACCGCCGGCACCGCCACGCCCACCGCGAAGGTCGCGGCGACGGCCGCCTGGGCGAGGCGCGGCAGGCCCTGCGCCTTCTGCCAGAGCCAGGACGCCGCATAACCACCGAGCAGCGCCAGCGCAGGCGTCACGAACACGAAGTGGCGGATGCCGTTGTACATCACCGG
>JAEZMT010000461.1 GCA_023442085.1 Pseudomonadota bacterium
ATCACGCTGCTGGTCGCGTCCATGGGCGTCTCGCTGGTGGTGGAGAACATCTGCCGCTTCATCTTCGGCAATGCCGCGCGCAGCTTCGATCTCGCGGTTGCCCGACCGATCCGCTGGAACGGCCTGCGCATCAATCACGAGCAGCTCATCACCGCCGGCGTGGTGATCGTCGCGCTTGTCCTGCTGCACCTGCTCATCACCGCCTCGCCGCTCGGCCGTGCCATGCGGGCGGTGGCGGACAATGCCGCGCTCGCGGCCGTGCGCGGGGTGGAACGACGCACCATCGCGCGCATCACCTTCGCCCTCACCGGCGCGCTGATCGGGCTTGCCGGCGTGCTGGCGGGCCTCGATCGCGCCATCGATCCGCTGATGGGCTGGAACTATCAGATCCCCATCTTCGCCGCCGCGATCCTCGGCGGGCTGGGCAGTCCCATCGGCGCAGTGGCGGGCGCGCTCCTCATCGGCGTGGCAGAGGAGATGTCCGCCCTCGTTCTTCCTGTCTCCTTCCGGCAGATCGTCAGCTTCGGGGTCATTCTGCTGCTCCTCCTGTTCCGCGCCAACGGCCTGTTCGGGGCCAAGGCCATCCGAAAGTGAGGGTGCGGCAATGATCTCCTATCTCGTCACCGTCGTCATCCTCGTCGCCGTCGCGGCCCTCGTGGGACTGGCGCTGAACCTGCAATGGGGCCTCGCCGGTCTGGTCAATTTCGGCGTCGCCGGCTTCGTCGCGCTCGGCGCCTACACCCTTGCCATCAGTGCACCGCACGTGGGCTGGCTCGCCGGTCTCGTGCTGGCCGCCGCCGTGTGCGCCGGGCTGTCCATGTTGCTGTCGCTGCTCACCATCCGGTTGGAGGAGAACTACCTCGCCATCGTCACCATCGGCTTCGCGGAAATCGTGCGCATCCTGCTGCTCAATCTCGGCGGCCTGACCGGTGGCGCCCTCGGCATCGCCGACATCCCGAGACCCTTCGCCAGCGTCACGCCGGCCGGGTGGGGCGATGCGGTGATCCTTGCCTTCGCAGTGGGATTGGTGGCGATCATCTTCGTCTTCAGCGAGGCGCTGGTCCGCTCGCCCTTCGGCCGCGCCCTGCGCGCGGTGCGCGACGATGCGACGGCGGCGGCTGCGCTGGGCAAGCCGGTGCTGGCACTGCGGGTGCGCGCCTTCGCCATCGGCGGTGCGATCATGGGCGTGGCTGGGGCGCTGCACGCCTTCTTCCTCACCTATATCGACCCGAGCCAGTTCACGCCCATCATCACCGCCTATGCCTTCATGGCGGTGATCGCCGGCGGACGCGGCTCCAATCTCGGCCTTGTCCTCGGTGCCGGCTCCATCATGCTGATCCTGGAGGCGACGCGCTTCCTGAAGGACGTGATCCCCGGCGTCGATGGCGTGCAGTTGTCCGCGCTCCGGCTCGGGATGATCGGCGTCGGCATCGTCCTCCTCCTCATCCTGCGGCCGGAAGGGCTTGTTGCCGAGCCGAAGCGCCGCTTCGCCGAATTCTTCCCGCCCGAAAGCGAGAAAGCCTGATGCCCCGCGTCGCCCCCCTCACTGCGGCCGACCTGCCGCCCCCCTATGCGGAGGTCTTCACAGCCTTCGCCGGCGGCTATTCCGACTTTCGCGACCAGGCGTCGGTGCTCGCCCACGTCCCGCCGGCGCTCGACCATCTCTACCGGATGCTGATGGAACTGCGGGCGCGGGAAGGCGTGCCGTTCCGCTACATCGAGCTCGCGGTCGTCACGGTCTCCAAGCTCAACGCTTGCCCCTATTGCGTCTCCCACCACACCCCTCTGCTCGAAGTGGAGGGCATCCCGGCGGAGGCGGTCGCGGCGCTGCCCGCGAGTGACCATCCGGCCTTCGACGCGGCCGACCGCGCGGTGATCGACTATGCCCGGCTCGTGACCCAGCGCGCCTGGGGCATCCGAGATCAGGTGTTCGAAGACCTCAGGCGGCATTTCACCGAGGCGCAGATCGTCGAGCTGACCCTGCGGGCCGCGCTCGCCGGCTTCTTCAACCGCTTCAACGACGCGCTCCAGATCGACGACGGCGCCGCAGAAGCGCTGCTCCACCTCCATCCCGAACCCGACATAGCAGCAGGAGAACAGCCGTGACGCGCAGTCTGCCCCTCACTCGCCGGCACGTGGTCGCCGGCCTCGCCTCGCTCCCGGCGGTCGCCCTGCTTGGGCGGCCAGCCGCGGCGCAGGCGGCCGAAATCCCCATCGGCATGGTGCTGCCTTTCTCCGGCGCGACCGGCCCCTACGGCCCGGACATGAAGAAGGCCGCCGAGATGGTGGTCAAAAGGGTAAACGAGGCCGGCGGCATCCTCGGCGGGCGCCCGTTGAAGCTCTTCATCGAGGATTCCGAGACCAATCCCACGGTCGGCGTCACCGCCACCAAGAAGCTGCTGGAAGTGAACAAGGTGGAGCTGGTGGGCGGCTTCTGGGGCAGCCCCATCGCGCTGGCGGCCAAGCCCATCATCCTCGCCGCCGACAAGGTGCAGATGGTCTCCTGCGCGGCAAACGCAGTGACCGAGGGCGACACCAAGGGCATGGTCTTCCGCTTCCAGGCAAAGAGCACCTCATGGGGCCCGGCCGGCGCGAAGGTGATGGAGAAGATCGGCGCCAAGACGGCGGTGGTGCTGGCTCAGCAGAACCCCTTCGTCGTGGCCATGATTGAGCCCTTCAAGGCGGAGTTCGCCAAGCTCGGCGGCAAGGTACTCGACGTGGTGATGTACAACCCGGACCAGCCGTCCTACCGCTCGGAGGTCGAGAAGGCGTTCGGCGGAGATCCGGACGCGGTGTTCTGCCTCTCGCTGCTCACAGATTTCGTCTCCATCGCCAAGGAGGCCTATCGCGGCGGCTTCAAGTCCAAGATCGTCGCGCTCTCAATTGGCGCCGATGCCGAGGGCAAGTTCCTCCAGGCAGCGGGACCGGAGGTGGCCAACGGCATCTACCATCTCCAGCCCGCACCGCCGCTGGATTCGCCGTCCTACAAGAAATTCGTCAAGGAGATGGGCGCGGCGCCCGGCACGGTGTTCCTCTTCGCCGGCAATGCCCACGACCAGATGTGCGTGACCGCGCTCGCCATGGAGCAAGCCAAGTCGTCCGACGCGAAGGTGTGGGCGAAGTCCGTGTTCGAGGTCTGCAACCCGCCCGGCGAGGAGGTCGACGACGTGGTGAAGGGCCTTGAGCTCATCCGCGCCGGCAAGAAGATCAAGTTTGTCGGCGCCGGCGCCACCTGCGATTTCGACGCCCGTGGCGATCAGATCAACCGTTCCTTCCTCGTCCAGGAGATCAAGGGCGGGAAGAACGTGACCCTCGGCGTCATTACCTGAGGCCTTCCTGACCCGCCGTTCCCCGGTTTGATCGGGTAACGGCCGTCGAGCCTCAGCATCAAAGTTCATCATCACCATGCGCGCGGCAACCCGCGCATGAACGCAAAGCCTTGCCCGGGGCGGGACAGGGAGGGAGAAGTCATGCCTAAACCCATGCATCTGTGCGGCTTCCTGATCGCCGGGCCGGTGGTTCACAGCCATGCCATCTGGCGCAATCCGGCTCATGAGACGCCGTTTCTCAGCCTCGACCATTATGTGCGCATCGCGCGTCTGCTGGAGCAGGGGTGTTTCGACTTTCTGTTCTTCGCGGACCGCCTCGCCATCGCCGATCGCTACGGCGACAGCCATGCCGCCGGGCTCGCGCGGGGCGATCAGGACGCGACCCGCATGGATCCCATGCCTATCCTCGGGGCCATGGCGGCGGTGACGCGCCACATCGGCCTCGGCGCCACGCGCTCCACCACCTATGACGCGCCCTACAACATCGCCCGCGAGTTCGCGACGCTCGACCACATCTCCGGCGGGCGGGCGGCGTGGAATGTCGTTACCTCCATGAATGACGGCGAGGCGCTGAACTTCGGTACCGTGCCCCATCTCGGCCATGACGAGCGCTACGACCGCGCCGACGAATTCATGGAGCTGGCCTTCCGCCTGTGGGACAGCTGGGACGAAGACGCCCTCGTCCTCGACCGGGCGGCGGGCATCTATGCCGATCCCGCCAAGGTGCATTATGTGAACCATCGCGGGCCGTGGTTCCAATCGCGCGGGCCGCTCAACATCCCGCGCAGTCCGCAGGGGCGGCCGGTGATCGTGCAGGCGGGCTCCTCCGGGCGCGGCAAAGCGTTCGCGGCGCGGTGGTCCGACGTGATCTTCGCCCTCCAGCCCAATCTGGAGCGGATGCACGCCTTCAAGGCTGACGTCGCGGGTGCGCTGGAAGCCGCCGGCCGGCCACCCGGCGCGAGCAAGGTGCTGATGGCCATCATGCCCTTCATCGGCGCCACCCGCGCCGAGGCGGAGGAGAAACAGGCGCTGCACGATTCTCTCGCCGATCCGGTCGCCGGTCTCTCGACGCTTGCCGCGCACGCCAACACCGACTTTTCCAGTCTGCCCATGGAGGCCACGGTGAAGGAGATTGCCGCTTCCGGCAGCCAGGGGAATTTGGCGGCGCTGCGCAGCATCACGCCCGACGGCGGCATGACCATCGCGGAGGCGGGGGGCGTCTATGCGCGCGGGGTCATGTGCCCGCGCGCCGTGGGGACGGCCGAGGAGGTGGCCGACCAGCTCATCGCCATCATCGACAGCGGCGCGGCAGACGGCTTCGTCGTGTCGCCCGCCTTTCTGCCGGACACGTTCGAGGATTTCGTCGGCGCGGTGGTGCCGCTGCTGCAAGCCCGCGGATATCTCCGGCGGGGGTATGGCGGCGGGCAACTGCGCGATCTTCTCGCCGAGGGGGCCGCCTGATGCCCCCCTCCGCCAGCATAGAAAAACCGCCGGTGGACGCGGCGGATTTCAAGGCGGCCATGCGGGTGCTCGCGGCCAGCGTCACCGTCATCACCTCGCGCCGGGGCGACCAGCTCAACGGCATGACGGCGACGGCCGTGTGCAGCGTCAGCACTGCCCCGCCGCAGGTCCTCGCCGTGGTGAACCGCGAGACCACCTCCCACGGGCTGATCGCCGATAGCGGTGCCTTCGCGATCAACATCCTCGCCGCCCACCAGCAGGATCTGGCCGGGCGCTTCGCCCGCCGGCTCGATCAGCCGTTCGAGGGTGTCGCCCATGGGTGGGGTCAGACCGGCTGTCCCCTCCTTGCCGAAGCTGTGGCCGTGCTCGAATGCCGGCTGCGCGAGCGCCACCACGCCGGCACGCACACTATCTTCGTCGGTGAGGTCATCGGCGTCAGCTGTCGCGGTGCCGCGCCGCTGCTTTACTTCGATGGCGCGTTTCGTCAGCTGGCCTGAGGGCGAGGCCTTGTCTCCTGTCCGCGCGCGCCCTTACCCGGCCTTGGCCAGCGAGGGCGGCGGCGACTGCCGCGTGGACCCCGTCGCGCCGGGCATCGTCGCCCGGAGCCTGGGCGAGATAGGAGGCAATGGCGAGCGGCGGCCGTCCTCGCGCGATGTTGCGCTCAGGGCGGTTGCGTTTGAGGGGGCGGAGGCGGGACGGTGGAAGGCCAGAGCGATCCCTGCCACAGAGCTTTGCTTGACGTATCGAAACGGAAAGCACGGCTTCCGCCGACTGTGCGCCGACAGCGGAGTTGGTCTGCATTCGTGTTGCGCAGTGTCCGATTAAATAGTAAGCATAATGACGACAATTAAATCAGCGCTGCCGAATTGTTCCGGCTTGTCCGTTTTTGCAGCCCCTTTGGCAGAATCTGAAGCTTCCAGCATATTGCCCCAAAGCCGAGCGTCCCCTTCAATTCTGCCAAATTCGACACGATTAGTTGAAGCTGGGCGGCACCGATGGACAAGATACCGGCGACGATTCTCACCGGATTCCTGGGCGCAGGCAAGACCACGCTCCTCAACCGTCTGCTGGAGGCATCGCCCGGCGAACGTGTCTTCGTCATCGTCAACGAATATGGCGAGGTCGGCATCGACGGAAAGCTCATCGTCGAGACGCAGGACGATGTGGTCGAGCTGAACAACGGATGCATCTGCTGCACCGTACGCGGCGATCTGATCGCGGCCATGCAGACTTTGTTGGCGTCCGGACGCGCGATCAACCGCATCATCATCGAAACATCCGGCCTCGCCGACCCGGCGCCCGTCATCCAGTCCTTCATGCTGGACGAGATCCTGCGCGACCGGATCGCGCTCGATGCCCTCGTCACCGTGGTGGACGCACGCCATGTGGCCGACCAGCTCGCCCTCGACGAAGCACGCGAACAGATCTGCTTCGCCGATGTGATCCTGCTCAACAAGGTGGATCTGGTGGACGAGGCGGCCCTGGCCGCGACGCAGGAGACGCTTCGCCGTCTCAATCCGCTGGCCCGCATTGTGCGTTCGCATAATTGCGACGTGCCGAAGGATGCGGTGCTCGATTTGCGCGCGTTCGATCTGCGCAACGTGCTGGCCATCGATCCCGACATTCTTTCCGAGCATGATCACGAGCATGACGCGAGCATCGGCTGCGTCGCGCTGCGCGCAGAGGCACCGCTTGACCCGGCTGCGTTCAACATCTGGCTCAACCGTCTGGTCCAGGCCAACGGCCGGGATCTGTTCCGCATCAAAGGCGTGCTGAGCTTTGCGGACGAGCCAAGGCGCTACGTGTTCCACGGCGTCCACATGACGCTGGAGGGGCGTCCGGGCCGTGTCTGGCGTCCCGGCGAAGTACGGCTGAGCGAGATTGTCTTCATCGGCCGCAACCTCGACGCCGCGAGCTTGCGCGAGGGGCTCAATGCCTGCCGCCATCAGCCGGTTGCCGAGCCCGTCCGCCGCGCGGGCTGACGGCGCGTGTTCGCCCTGGGCGAAGCCGATCCAGATCAAAAAAACAGAACGATCTTCCAGAGGAGAATCAGGATGCCTCCGCTTGTCGCTGCCATGGTCAGTCTCGGCGTCCTCGGCGCCATCGATACCTATATCACTGCCACCATCCTGCCCGTTCCGGTCTGGGTGACGTTCATCGCCTGGGCTTCCTTCTTCGCCTGCGGCGGGGGCCAGCACGGGCTGGTGAAGTCGGTCGCCTCCAACTGGACCGGCATCCTCATCGCCTCGCTGACGCTGCTCATCATCGACGCGGGCCCGGCCCATCCGATCTTCGCCGCCATTCTCGTCGGCCTTGGCACCTCGGCGATGATCCTTGCCTCGGCGCTGAAGCTACTGGATTTCCCGCCGGCCATCGTGTTCGGCTTCGCCTCTCTGGTGGGCACCGGCGCCGCCACGGGGACGAGCATCACCGGCACGGCCGGCCTGTCCCATCCGACCCTTGTCGCCATGGTCGCGATGCTGGTCGGCGCGCTGTTCGGCTTCGTCTCGGAGCGGGGCACCCAGATGCTCACCGCCAAGACGCCGGCCACCGCCTGATCGCTTGTCACTGAAGGGAGCCTCACGTGAAACTCCAGCATTATCTTGGTGGTCTCGAAGGCCTCGGGCCCGTCAGCACGGAAACGCGCGTGTTCGTGGAGCCGTGGGAAAAGCGCATCTTCGGCATCCATACGGCGATGATGGCGCTCTCCAGCCAACTGCCGCTGCCGGCGACGCCCTCCACATTCAACACGGTGTGGACCTGGGCCGATCTGCGCAAGGGCGCGGAATCCCTCAACCCCTTCGATTACTTCCGGTTCCGGTATTACGAGAAGTGGCTCGGCGGAATATCCGGATATTTCATCGAGAACGGCTATGTCTCGCAAGCCGAGCTCGATGCGCTGACCGAGGAATACTACGCCGATCCCGCAAAGCCGCTGCCGAGCGCGGGGGATGCGGCCATCGATGACCGCATCGTGCAGTATCTCGTCGAGGGCGACAGCCCGAAACGCGACGCATCGGTGATCCATGATTTCGCCGTGGGCGACGCGGTCGTCGTCTGCGACGTGCCTACCGTCGAGCACACCCGCCTTCCGGGCTATCTGCGCAACCAGACCGGCACGGTGGAGACGGTCTACGCCGGGGCCTACACCTATCTTTGCGACACCGGATCGGACGGCATTGGAGCAGCCATGCCGGTCTATTGCGTGCGCTTCGATCCCGCCACCCTCTGGCCCGGCAATGCCGAGCCGAACTTCGCCATCTATGCCGACCTCTACGCCCACTACGTCGCCGCGCCGGCTGCTGCGCAGCAGGCGGCGTGAACGGCGCGCACTCAACGGGGAGACCCAGCCATGGCCGATCAGTTCAACTACCGCGACGATCGCGAGGCCTATAGCGCGGCCCGCGTCCGCGCCCTGGAGGCGCTGCTCATCCGCAAGGGCATCATCACCGACCGTTCGGTAGACACGGTGCTCGACTATTTCGAGACGAAGATGGGCCCGTTCAACGGCGCCAAGATCGTGGCCCGCGCCTGGGTCGATCCCGGCTTCAAGGACCGTCTCGTCGCCGATACGCCCGCTGCCATCGCCGAGCTGGCGCTACCGGAAGGCATGGCAGGGGCCGAGGGCGAGCACATGCGTGCGGTCGCAAATGCGCCGGGCGTCCATAACCTCATCATCTGCACGCTCTGCTCCTGCTATCCCTGGCCGGTGTTGGGGCTGCCGCCCTACTGGTACAAGGACCCGACCTTCCGCAGCCGGGCGGCGCGCGAGCCGAGGGCGGTGCTGAAGGAATTCGGCCTCGCGGTGCCCGAGAGCACGGAGGTGAAGGTGTGGGATTCGAGCGCGCAGATCCGCTGGTTCGTGGTGCCCGAGCGGCCGGCCGGCACGGAGGGGCTGAGCGAGGCGGAGCTGGAAGCCCTGGTCACGCCAGAGGCCATGATGGGCGTCGCCGTCGCCCGCGCGGCGTAGGGGAGCGCGCGATGCTCACCCGCTTCGAGCAGTTCGCCGTCACCGAGATGATGGGCCAGCCGGACACCCCGCCCCGGGCCAACGGCACGCTGTGCTTCGGTAGCGAATGGGAGCGGACGGCCTTCGGCGTCGCGCTCACCCTCGCGCGCAACGGCTATTTCGAATGGGATGATTTCCGCGACGAGCTCATCGCGGAAATCGGCCGATGGGAGGCCGCGCACCCCGACGACCGGTCATCCTGGAACTATTACGAGCGCTGGCTCGCCGCGCTGGAAACGGCAGTGGTCAAGACCGGCCTCCTCGACCCGGCGGAGCTGTCCGCCGCACTGTCCGCCGCCTTGGACGAACCGCACGCCGCCTGACGCCGTCCGCGGCCTTCCCCACCCTTACGACCCGACGGAGCACATCCATGCATATCGAACCCGGCCTTGTGGACGGTACCAAGATCGTCCTCAGCTATGCGACAGGCGGCGCCGCGCTCATCTACACGGCGAAGCTCTGCCTCGAGAGCGCGCGAGTGCGCGGCCCGCTGTCGCTCGCCGTGCGCAGCCTCGCCACCACTGCCCTCGTCTTCTCCTTCTTCGAGATCCTCCCGCATCACCCGGTGGGTGTCTCCGAGGTGCATCTGATCCTTGGCTCGACGCTGTTCCTGATATTCGGCGCGGCGCCGGCGGCGGTGGGGCTCGCGCTCGGGCTGCTGGTGCAGGGCCTGTTCTTCGCGCCCTTCGACCTGCCGCAATACGGCATGAACGTCACGACGCTTCTGGTGCCGCTGTTCGCGCTCACCGGTCTCGCGACGCGCATCATCGCCCCCGCGACGCCCTATGTGGATCTCAGCTATCGGCAGGCGTTCGCCTTGTCGGCCACCTACCAGGGCGGAATCGTCGCCTGGGTGGCCTTTTGGGCGCTCTACGGCCAGGGCTTCTCGATGGAGAATGTGGGGGCGATCGCCGCGTTCGGAGGCGCCTATCTCCTTGTCATCGCCATCGAGCCGCTGGTGGACCTCGCGGTGCTGGCGGCGGCCAAGGCGGTCGGCGGCGCCCGTCAGCGGCCAGCCGCGCGCTCGGCGGTGGGGCGCCGGCTGTTCCGCCCGGCCTAAGCGGAAGCCCCGCGCCGGGGAAGTCATGGTACCGTGCCGGGGGCGCCCCCGGCACGACGGCGCGAGCCGTCAGGCCGATGAGCCAGTGGAGGGAAGGACATGCGGATTGCGATACTCGCCCCGCCGGGCGTCCAGTCGCTTGATGTGGTCGGTCCTGCGGAGATCTTCTGGGAGGCCGCCCGCCGCCTCGGCGATCCGGCCGCCTACGATGTCCAGGTCATCTCCACGGGCGCCCCCTCCATCGGCGGCACCGGCCAACTGCGCTTTCTGGCCGACCGTACCATCTTCGACCCTGACGAGCCCATCGACACGCTCCTCGTCGCGGGCGATCCCGCGTTTCAGGAAATCGATCCCGAGGTCATCTCCTGGCTCCGGCGCCGCGTGCCGACCGTGAGGCGCTACGGTTCCATCTGCACCGGCGTGTTCCTGCTCGCGGCGGCGGGTCTGCTCGACGACAAGCGCGTTACCACCCATTGGGAATGCGCCGAGCGGTTCAGCCGCCAGTTCCCTGATATCGCGCTCGATACCGATGCCATCTTCCTCCGTGATGGCCCGCTGATCACCGCGGCCGGGGTGACCTCCGGTATCGACCTCGCCCTCGCGCTGGTGGAAGAGGACCACGGGCGCAACGTGGCGATGATCACGGCGCGCTACATGGTGGTCTTCCTGCGCCGGCCAGGAGGGCAATCCCAGTTCAGCGCCCATCTGGTAGGGCAGATGGCCGAGACGAGCATGATCCAGAAGGCGCAGGCCTATATCCTCGCCAACATCGCTCATCCGCTCTCGGTCGACCATGTGGCGCAGACCATCGGCATGAGCCCGCGCAACTTCGCCCGCGTGTTTCGCCGCGAGGTCGGGATGACCCCGGCCGATTTCGTCGCTGCCGCCCGCGTGGATGCCGCCCGCCGCCTGCTGGAGGACACCGCGCAGCCGCTTCAGCGCATCGCCACGAGCTGCGGCTTCGCCGACATGAACACCATGCGGCGCATCTTCGCCAAGACCATCGGCGTGACCCCAGCCGCCTATCGCAGCCGCTTCCATCCCGGTCTGCATGTCGTTCCGCCTGTCATGTCCCCCGGGCATCGCGGCACGCCCGTGGCGGAAGGTGCAGCGGGCCGCGGCATGGCCTGAGGGGTGCCGTCGCGTTCGGGTCAGCCGCCCAGCGAATTGATGCTGAATGCGAGAATGCCGATGTTGAAAATGAAGGCGGCGAGGCAATGGAACGTCACCGCCCGGCGCATGTACGTGCTTGTCACCTCCACATCCGAGGTCTGGAACGTCATGCCTAGGCAGAAAGAAAAATAGATGAAATCCCAATAATTGGGTTCGCTTGTCTCAGGAAACGCCAGGCCGCCGACGTCCGTGTCGTCTTCTGCGTTTGTATAGAACAGATGGGCGTAGTGGATGGTATAGACCGTATTGCTGAAGAACCACGCCAAAACCAATGTCAGCACGATCAACGTGATCGTACCGGGGCCGGCGCTACCCTTTTCCATCAGCTCGCTGGCCACAATCGTGAGGATCAGCAGCCCCATGACGAACGTCAGCGCCAGCAGCGCCGGCCGGTTGGCGTCATTGCGTTTGGCGTTCGCCCGCATGTCGCTGGGCGCATCGTCCAGCAGGCCGTAGCAGGACAAGAGAAAGATGGCCGCGGCGACATCGAACCCGATCATGAAGCCAAGGCGCCAGCCCAAGAGCCATACGGATACCCCGCCAACAATGACCAGCAGGACTGCGAACGCGATGAAGCGCACCGGGGCAACCACGTTTCCGATGCTGCGCCTTGCTGCATGTGATGGGAGTAAAGGCATCCGTCCCTGACCTCCGGCCCAAGGGGGGATGGGCCTCGTGCCGACGATACCAGTATCGGGAGACTGCCTCGCAGCAAATCGGGAACCCGATCCCTCCAACGAAGATCATCGCGGCCACCGCGGAACGCCGACGGCGACGGGTTGAGGAAAGCGGGCTAGATCTACGACCAGACCGTGTACCGTTGGCATTCCAATTGGCCGAAGCACAGCTTGGGGGAGCGGCCCTCGGCGTGAGCCTTTGGCCAAAAATGGTGGGCCCGGAGGGACTTGAACCCCCAACCTAACCGTTATGAGCGGTCAGCTCTAACCATTGAGCTACAGGCCCCGACGCGCAGCGTCTGGTTGCTGCTCTAGCAATCCTGCCTGCCGGGAACAACAGATTCCCGTCGGCAGGTGCCGTCGGGTCGCCAGGGTGGGGATGGCGGGCGGCTTCGCCGCAATGGTGCCGCGTTCGCGCTGTCGTCTCCCGTTCCGTGTCCCCGGACATCGGCCGGGACCGAACGAGGATACCGTCATGCGTCATGCGCCCCGCATCGTTTCCATTCCGCGCGTCGCCACTCGCGCGGCGGTCGTGTTCGCGGCGGCTCTGGCCGCGACGCTGGCCGTTGCCGGACCGGCAGCGGCGGCAGCGACCATCACGGTGGTCGGCGAGGCGAAGCGCACCGCGCCGCCGGACATGGCAGTCCTCACCACCGGCGTCGTCAGCAATGCCAAGACGGCGGACGAGGCGCTGGCGGCCAATTCCAAGGCCGTTTCGGAGGTGATCGCAGCGCTGAAGGCGGCCGGCATCGCGCCGAACGACATCTCCACCTCGTCTTTCTCTATCCAGCCCCAGCAGTCCTATCCGCAGCCGCCGTCCCGGGAGGCGCCGAAGCTGATCGGGTTCGAGGTGCGCAATTCGGTGCGGATCACGGTGCGCGATCTCGGCAAGCTTGGTGCTCTGCTGGACAAGGTGGTGCAATCCGGCGCCAATCAGGCCTCTGGCCTTTCTTTCGCGCTCGCCGACAGCGAGCGGCTCGAAGGCGAGGCGCGCGCCGCCTCCGTGAAGGATGCCATCGATCAGGCGAAAGGCGTCGCGGCGGCCGCGGGGCTTCGGCTGACCCGCATCATGTCCATCCAGCCGGAGGGGCAGAGCGGTGGGCCCATCATGCCGGCGCCCATGATGATGAAGGCCGATGCGGCCCGCATGGCGGTGCCCGTGGAAGCCGGTGAGATCGAGGTCCGGGCGCGTACCGTGCTGGTCTACGAGGCCGAGCCCCAGTGACGGGCCGGCGTGCCATCGGGCGCGGTTCTTCGCTGCAAGGCTTTATGATAGATCAGGATTGATGACCGATTCTGCCGTCGGCGGGTGGAGAAGGGAATCGGCGCTTCCTGAGTTCGTCTTTCACGCTCCGCCGCTCCTGGAACGCCCATGGCGCCTTGGTCGGATTGGCCGCATGTTCCGGTTGCCACCGGTGTTCCGGGTGGGCGCAGGGTGCAGTATGCCGCCCTACCGTATCGTGTCCGGCGGGATGGCGAAGTGCAGATTCGCCTCATCACCTCGCGCGAGACGCGCCGCTGGGTGATCCCCAAGGGGTGGCCCATCAAGGGCCTGACCCCGCCCAAGACGGCGGCGCGCGAATGTTATGAGGAAGCCGGCCTCGTCGGCGTCGTCTCCCGTGAGCCTCTGGGCGCCTACACCTACGAGAAGCGCCTCGGCACCCGCTCGGTGCTCTGCGACGTGCTGGTATTCCCCCTCAAGGTGAAGCGGCTGTTGCAGAAATGGCCGGAGCGCTTCCAGCGGTACGGCTTCTGGTTCTCCGTGGAGACGGCGGCTGCGGCGGTTCAGGAGGAGGATCTCTCCGAATTGATCCTGTCGTTCGGAGCCATCATGGCGCGGCGCTGGGCGGAGAAGAGGGCCGAAGCGGCGGGAGCAGACGAGCAGCCTGAAGCCAAGGCGAAGCCGCCGAAAGTGAAGGCGGCGAAGGCTCAGGACGACAGGCCTTCGGGCAGCAAGGCCAAGGTCGCCAAAGGCAAGGACGCTGCGACGGCACACCCGGTGCCCGAGGCGCCGAAGGTCAAGGTGCCGAAGGAGGCTAAGCCGGCCAAGGCTGACGCCAAACCATCGAAGGCCAAAACCCCGAAGGCCAAAACGCCCAAGGCGAAGACAGGGAAGGGGAAAGCCGCAAAGAGCGAGGCAACGGGCGCCATCGCGCAGGAGAGCCCGTATCTCAGCGAGGCAGGGGACAAAGAAACCGCGCCGATTGCCGTGGCCAAGCCAGCCAAGAAGAAGGTGTCGAAAGCGCCTCCGGTGAAGGCGAAGACTGCGTCGGTAGAGCCCAGCCCGGCTGAAGCGGGGGCAAAGACAAAGGACGCCGCGAAAAAGGCGGTCGCCAAGCCAGCCAAGATGGCAACGCCGGCGAAGATGGTGACACCCGCCAAGGTCGCGCGTCCCAAAGCGACGAAGGGCAACGGGACGAAGGCCAAGGCGGCTGTGAAGGCTGTGCCGGCGAAGGCTGCTCCGGCAAAATCCGCGGCCAAAGCTGCGTTTGCAAAGAAGCCGGCTGTAAAGGCCAAGGCGATGAAAAACGCCCAGTCCCCTCTCGCCCCCGTCGCCGAAGGGGCCGGCGCGAGCAAGAAAGGTCGGCCGCGGAAGGCGGCTGCGCCCAAATCCACGACCAAACCCGCACCCAAGCCGAAGCGTTAGGCCAGCGGCGCCGCGCCGAGCAGGGGCGCCGGCCTCGACCTTTACGGGAGCGGCGCGACGGCGCGACGGTAAAGATGCCAGGTGGCGTGGCCCAGAACCGGCAGCACGAAGATGAGCCCGAGGAAGCCCGGCGCGGCGCCGATGGCGATGAGCGCGACCACGCAGATGCCCCACAGGATCATCGGTCCGGGGCTGTTGAGGACGGCCTGCACACTGGTGATCATGGCAGTGACCACGTCCAGATCCCGGTCCATGAGCAGCGGAAAGGACACGACGGTGATGGAGAACAGTCCCAGCGCCAGCGCCGCTCCGATCACATGGCCCACGGCCAGGAAGGCGATGCCGTCGGAGGTCGTGAACAGCACGCGCAGGAAGTCGCCGAGCGTGGCGAACGAGGCAAAGCCGAGGAACAGCGCGAGCAGCAGCCGCACCTGATACATCCAGATGATGAAGGCGAAGATGGTGACGAAGGCCATCCAGCCGAGTTCGCGCTGGCGCTGGGCGAAGATGGTGGACATGACGCCATGCCAGGTGGGCTGCCGGCCGGCCTCGAGCTCGCGGCTCACGTCATAGAGGCCGGCTGCCACGAACGGGCCGATCAGCACCGAGCCAGCGAACAGGGGATATGCAAGGTACCCGAGGTCGAAAAAGAAGACGCAGCCGACGATGGTAAGGCCGCCTGCCGCATAAAGCGCGCCGAACGCCAGCCCGAATGCCGGTGCCCGCGCGAAATCCGAAAGCCCCTCGATGAGCGCGGCCTTAACATCCGCGAACGTCACCGCCCGGACCGCCGGCATTGCCTGCGCGGTCTGCGGCCGGTTCTCGACCGTATCCACCATCTTCACCTCCCGAATTTCTTCTCTTTGAGAGAAGACTGGGAGGGGAAAAGGGGGTTGTAAAGGGCTTCGCTCAAGGCTGGCCGAAAGTGCTAGGCCGGCGCCGATGCCGCTGGTCTCAGCCGGTCAGCATCTCGATGCGGGCGGTGGCCATGCGGATGCGCCCGGCGAGCAGGACCGCGAGATTGCGCATGATCCGGTCCGCGGCGCGGGCGTGGGTCTCCTGGAAGGCGCGGAACTGGTCCGCCGTCACCTCCACGCACACCGCCTCCGTGTCGGCCCATACATCGGTGCTGCGCGGCTGCTCGATGAGGGCCATTTCCCCAAAGACCATGCCGGGGATCATGGTGGAGAGCCGCACGTCGCCGGCCGAGCGCGCGCTGACCATGCCACGCAGGAGGAAATAGACCCTGGCCGCCGGCTCGTTAGCAGAGATGATGCGCGTGCCGGCCGGAAACACGACGCGGGTGCCGAGCCGGGACAGATCGGCCAGCTCCTGGGGCGAGAGGCCGGCGAGAAGCGCCTGGCGGCTGAGGTCCGCCTCCACCTCGATCCGCGAGAAGCCGCCATGGCGGTAAACCACCTGATCCTCGGCCCATTCCACCGCCGCGTCGTAGGTCGGGAAGATGCGCACGCGCACCCCTTGTTCCCGCAGCGCCTTCAGCTGCGGCGCCACGGGCGATGTGGCCTCCACACCGGCGATCACGGCCGTGGTCGCGGCCGGCAGCTGGTTCTTGATGAGGCCGGTGAGGAGCTTCAGGCCCGCATCGGTGATGGTGGCCACGCGGTGCAGGTTGAGGATGAGGAATTCCGGCACGTCCGCAGGGTCCGTGAGCCGGCGGGTCACGTAGTCCATCGAGGCGAAGGAGAGCTTGCCAGCCAGCTCGATGGCCCGGATGGCGCCGGAGCGGGCGGAGAGAATGTCCTGCTCGTGCGGCTGACGGCCAGGCTTGGACGGCACAGTGCGGAAATCGTAATCGGCCACGACGCATGTGCGCACATCGTCCCGACGCGACAGCATGTGCAGGTCGAAGGCCTCGGAAATCGCCTCGCAGGTGCGGATGCCGCGTACGCTGTTGCCGTGCATGTCGAGCCGGGGGGAGAAGGTGCCGAGGCCGAGCTGGGAGGGCAGGGCCGCCAGGATGCCGCCGCCCACGCCGCTCTTGGCCGGGACGCCGACGCGATAGATCCACTCGCCGGCGAAGTCGTACATGCCGGAGGAGCTCATGACCGCCAGCGTGCGCGCCACGGCATAGTTCGACGACACCGTATCTCCGGTGAGCGGATTGACGCCGTGGTTGGCGAAGGTCGCCCCCATGACGGCGAGGTCACGGGCGGTGACAAGCACGGAGCACTGGCGGAAATAGACGTCGAGCAGCCGGTCCACGTCTCCTGCGACGCCGCCGTAGGTGCGCAGGAGGTAGGCGATGGCGCGGTTGCGGTCGCCGGTGGAGCGTTCGCTCTCGAACACGGCCTCGTCGACGCCGAGATCCCGCCCGGCGAAGCGCCCGAGGGCGGTGCGGATCAGCTCGAACGCCTCGTCCCCCGCGCTCTCCGCGATGAGGCCGGAACAGGCGATGGCGCCGGCATTCACCATGGCGTTGAACGGCTTGTTGTCGGCCCTCAGGCGGATGGAGTTGAAAGCCTCGCCGCTCGGCTCGACGCCGATGGCCGCCTCCACCCGTTCGGCGCCCAGCAGATCCAGCGCCAAAGCGAACACCATGGCCTTCGACACGGATTGGATCGTGAAGGGCACCTGCGTGTCGCCCGCCTCGTAGACGTGCCCGTCCGTGGTGGCGACCGCTATGCCGAAATGGTCCGGATTGGCCTTGCCCAGCTCCGGGATGTAGGAGGCGACCTCACCCGCATCGATGCGGGAGAATTCCGTGTGGGTCTCCTTGATGAACCGCAGCAGCGGCGTCTCGAGGGTCGGCAGGGGATGCGGCAAGGTCAGGCTCCGGAAATCGCCTCCAGTGAAACGCCACCTGAGCCATGATGCAATGCCGCAAAACCAGAAGACCAGCGGTTGCCCGCCTTACGCACCGTCGTCCTTCACCGGCTCCATCACCACGTAGGTGGAGGTGCTCGCCACATGGGGCAGGCTGGAGATCTTCTCGCCCAGCACTTCGCGGTAGCGCCGGATGTCGCGGGTCCGGACCTTGAGCAGGTAGTCGAACGAGCCCGCGATCATGTGGCACGCCTCCACCTCCCGGATCTTCATCACCGCCCTGTTGAACGCCGTGAGCGCAGCCTCGGTGGTCTCCGAGAGCTTCACCTCCGTGAAGGCGATGTGGTCGAGCCCGAGCTTCGCCGGATCGAGCACCGCCCGGAAACCGCGGATATAGCCCTCGTCCAACAGCCGCTTCAGCCGCGCCTGGCACGGACTGCGAGACAGCCCGACCTTGGCGGCCAGATCCGTGACGGAGATGCGCCCGTCCTCCACCAAGGCGGCGATGATGCGCCCGTCGAAAGAGTCAATTTGATCTGAAATATAGTCATTCTGCATAAATTCGATTTTCGATTCGGTGCAACAAAAGTCAATTCACAAACCATAGGCTCCGCATTCGGTCAGATCGCCTCCGGCGGTGCGGGTTAGCATCGAAGCCTGTTCGAGATCGCCCGAACGGCGACGAAAGGTGCCTCCGATGCCAAGCCCCGCAATGTTCAGCCCGCTTCGGGAGACGGTCCGCCCGCCGCTGTTCGCAAACTTTGCGCCTCCGCCCACCCCCCGCGGCGACCTTCGGCAGACGATCACCGCCATGACGCGTGCGCCCGAAGCAGCGTGCGTCGCCGCTCTGCTGCCGCAGGCGCAGTTCTCACCTGCCCAGCGCGAGAGGGTCGCCGCCCATGCTCGGGCGCTTGTCACGCGGCTTCGGGAAAAGCCGCGCGGCTCGGCGGTGGAGGAGCTGGTGCAGGAATATGACCTCTCCAGCCGCGAGGGCATCGCCCTCATGTGCCTTGCCGAGGCGCTTCTGCGCATTCCGGACGCAGCCACGCGCGACGCGCTCATCCGCGACAAGATCGGTCCCGGCGACTGGCGGGCGCACGTGGGTGGCGGCCATTCCCTGTTCGTGAACGCGGCCAGCTGGGGCCTTCTTGTCACCGGCCGGTTGGCCACGGCGGAGGATGCCCAGGGCCTGTCCGGCGTGCTGACGCGGCTCGTCGCCCGCTGCGGCGCGCCGGTGATCCGCCGGGCGGTCGATGTGGCCATCGGCATCATGGGCGAGCAGTTCGTCATGGGCCGCAGCATCGAGGAAGCGCTGGCGCGCGCCGGCAGGGGCGACCAGGCCGGATTTCTCTATTCCTTCGATATGCTGGGCGAGGCGGCCATGACGGCGGCGGATGCCGCGCGCTATTTCGAGGCCTACCGCCATGCCATCGCCGCCATCGGCGCGGCTTCAGGCGGGCGCGGCATCGCCGAAGGGCCCGGGCTGTCGGTGAAGCTCTCGGCGCTGCATCCGCGCTACGCCCGCGCCAAGGCGGAGCGGATGATGGGCGAACTGTTCCCGCGCCTGCTCGCCCTCGCCGTCGAAGCGCGGCGCTGGAACATCGGCCTCAATATCGATGCCGAGGAGCAGGACCGGCTCGAACTCTCCCTCGACCTGCTGGAGGCGCTTTGCGCCGCGCCGGACTTGGCCGGCTGGGACGGCATCGGCTTCGTGGTGCAGGCCTATGGCCGGCGCTGCCCGGCGGTGCTGGATTTCATCATCGACCTTGCGCGCCGCACCGGGCGCCGGATCGCGGTGCGCCTGGTGAAGGGCGCCTATTGGGATGCCGAGATCAAGCGTGCGCAGGTGGACGGGATGCCGGATTTCCCCGTCTTCACCCGGAAGGTCCACACCGACCTCTCCTACATCGCCTGCGCCCGCAAGCTGCTCGCGGCGAAGGATGCGGTCTTCCCCCAGTTCGCCACCCACAATGCCCAGACGCTCGCCGCCATCCACGAAATGGCCGGCCCCGACTTCCGCACCGGCGACTATGAATTCCAGTGCCTGCACGGCATGGGAGAGCCGCTGTACGAGGAGGTCGTCGGTCCGCACGGGCGGCCCTGCCGGATCTATGCGCCGGTGGGCACCCACGAGACGCTGCTCGCCTATCTGGTGCGGCGGCTGCTGGAGAACGGCGCGAATTCCTCCTTCGTCAACCGGATCCGTGACCCCGCCGTCCCGGTGGACGACCTCATCGCCGATCCGGCCGAGGTCATCGCCGCCATGCCGGTGCCTGGCGCGCCCCATCCGGCCATCGCCGCCCCGCGCGCCCTCTATGGGAAGCGGGTGAATTCGGCCGGGCTGGATCTTGCGGACGAAGCCACGCTCGCCGCGCTCTCATCGCAGCTCGCGGCACAGGCGGGCAAGTGGACAATAGCGGCGCCCGCATCCGGCGGCGCGGCCGCACGGCTGGTGCTCAATCCCGGCGACCATCGCGATGCGGTGGGCGAGCTGCGCGACGCGACCGTCGCGGATGTGACACGGGCAGCCGCCCGCGCCGCCTCGGTCGCCGCCGCCTGGGCCGCCCGCCGCCCGGCTGAACGCTCGGGGATGCTCCGCCGGGCGGCGGACGCGATGGAAGGGGAGATGATGGGGTTGATGGGCCTCATCATGCGCGAGGCCGGCAAGTCCGCCGCCAATGCCGTGGCCGAGGTGCGCGAGGCCGTGGATTTCCTGCGCTATTACGCGGGTGAAGCAGAGGCGCGGCTCACGTCCGCCCATCGCCCGCTCGGCCCCGTCGCCTGCATCAGCCCGTGGAACTTCCCGCTTGCCATCTTCACCGGGCAGGTGGCGGCTGCCCTTGTCGCCGGCAATCCGGTGCTGGCGAAACCTGCGGAGGAGACCCCTCTCGTCGCGGCCGAGGCGGTGCGCCTTCTGCACGATGCCGGCGTTCCGGCCGACGTGCTCCAGCTTCTGCCGGGAGATGGCCGCGTGGGCGCGGCGCTGGTGTCGGCGCCCGTGGCTGGAGTGATGTTCACCGGCTCCACCGAAGTCGCGCGGCTGATCGCGCGCACGCTGGCAGACCGGCCGGGGCCGGATGGCCGACCGGTGCCGTTCATCGCCGAGACCGGCGGTCAGAACGCCATGATCGTGGATTCCTCCGCTCTGCCGGAGCAGGTGGTGGCGGACGTGATCGCCTCCGCTTTCGACAGCGCAGGCCAGCGCTGCTCGGCGCTCCGGGTCCTGTGCCTTCAGGAGGAGGTGGCCGACAGCATGCTCGCCATGCTGAAGGGCGCCATGGCTGAACTGGAGGTGGCGCGAACGGATCGCCTTTCGGTGGATGTCGGGCCGGTGATCCATGCCGAGGCCCGCGAGACCATCGAGGCGCATGTCGCCGCCATGGCACGGAAGGGTTTTCCGGTTCATCGCCTGCCGCTGCCGTCCAGCACGGCCCACGGCACCTTCGTGGCGCCGACGCTGATCGAGGTGGAGTCCATCGCCGATCTTGGCCGCGAGGTGTTCGGGCCGGTGCTGCATGTGGTGCGCTGGCGGCGCGCCGATCTCGGGCGGCTCATCGCGGCCATCAACGGCACCGGCTATGGCCTCACCTTCGGCCTGCACACCCGGCTGGATGCGACCGTCGCGGAGGTCACGGAGCGGGTCGAGGCCGGCAACCTCTATGTGAACCGGAACATCATCGGCGCCGTCGTCGGCGTGCAGCCGTTCGGCGGAGGCGGGTTATCTGGCACGGGCCCGAAGGCAGGCGGGCCGCTCTACCTCTCGCGGCTCGTGCGCGGCCCGGATTTCGACCTTCCGGCCGGGATGGCCGATCCGGCGGCGCTGGCTTTCGCCGACTGGCTGGAGGGGGCGGGCCGGCTGGCGGACGCGGAGGTCCTCCGGGCACTGATGGCGCGGGTACCGCTCGGCCTCTCTCTGGAGCTTCCCGGGCCGGTGGGGGAGCGCAATACCTATGCTCTCCACCCGCGCGGCACGGTTCTGCTGATGCCGGAGACGGAAACGGGACTGATCCGGCAGCTGGCCGTCACCCTCGCCACCGGCAACCGCGCGCTGCTGGACGCGCCGTCTGGCCTGGCGGGGATGCTCGCAACGGTGCCGGAGGACGTCCGCGCCCGCCTCGCTGAAGGTACAGAGCCGGTCGATGTTGCGCTGGTGGAAGGGGAGGGGGAACGCTGCCGCGTCGCCGCCCAGGCTCTGGCCGAGCGGGAAGGGGCGATCGTGCCCCTGCATGCAGCGACGACGTCGGAGATCGCGGCGTCTCCCTTCGCCTATCCGGCGAACTTGCTGCTGGAGGAGCGCGCGGTGTCGGTGAACACCGCGGCTGCAGGGGGCAATGCCACCCTCATGACCCTCGCCTGAGGCGGCCTGGGGCTTACTTCTTGCTCAGGGCGCCGAGGGCGGCCTGACAGGGCGGGGTGGCCTGTTCCTTTTTGGTCTGCATGCACTGGACCACGCGGCCACCACCCGGCTGCACATCGCCGCACAGCTTCTTCACGTCAGCGGAACAGGCGGTACGCAGGGCCTGGGCCTGATCCGCGGTGAGGGTGGCGGCCGTCTGGGCCGAGGCCGAGCCCGCGCACAGCGCGAGAAGGGGCAGCGCGAGGACGGAAGCACGGAGCGGGAGGGTCATCGGCAGGATCCTCTTTGGATGCGTCGGGTCCACAACTACCCTCGCGGCGCGAGGTTGCAGGGGCGTTCCCCGAACGTGACGAATCGCGACGGAGTGTAACGCCCTCGACGCGGCGAAAAAGCGACAATTGCCGTGCCTCAGCCCGCCTCGCCGGGGAGTTTGGTGCCGGTGATCCGGGCATAAAGTCGGGCCACGGACGCATCGTCGTCGCGGCCCATGCCGGCGGCGGAGGTGGCGAGGAACATCTGCAGGGCGGCGGCGGACACCGGCACCGGGAACTTCGCACTGCGGGCCATGTCCTGGATGATGCCGAGGTCCTTCACGAAGATGTCTACGGCGCTCTTAGGCGTGTAGTCGCCGTCGAGCACGTGGGGCATGCGGTTCTCGAACATCCAGCTGTTGCCGGCGGAAGCGGTGATGACCTCGTAGACCTTCTTCAGGTCCAGCCCCTGTCGCGCCGCGAACGCCATGGCCTCCGAGGCGGCTGCGATATGCACGCCGGCGAGCAACTGGTTGATCATCTTGAATGCCGCGCTCTGGCCCGCCGCGTCGCCCAGCGCGTAGAGCTTGGCGGCCATGGCGTCGAGGGCAGGCTTCGCCCTTGAGAAGGCGGCGGGGCTTCCGGAGGCGAGGATGGTCAGCGCCCCTTCCGCCGCCCGCTGGGCGCCGCCGGAGATGGGGGCATCGAGGTAATGACGGCCGGTGGCCTCCAGCCGCGCGGCGAGGTCGCGGGCGATGTCCGGGTCCATGGTGGCGGAGGAGATGAAGACCGCGCCCTCGGGCAAGGTTTCGGCGACACCGGACGGGCCGAACAGGATCGCCTCGGTCTGGGCGGCGTTGACCACGACGCTGACCACCATGTCCGCACCTTCGGCCGCCTGTGCCGGCGAGGCCGCGCCGCGTCCGCCCGCGCCGACAAAGCGCTCCACCGCCGCCGCACCCACGTCGCAGCCGGCCACATCGAGGCCAGCTCGCAGGAGCGACTGCGCCATGCCGAAGCCCATGGAGCCGAGGCCGATGACGGCCGCGCGTCCGGCGCCCATTTTGCCCGCTGTCCCTTCCGCCTGATCGGCCATGGCCGTTTCCCCGTCTTGTTCTGGTGTTTCGGCCGCTTTTTAGCGCAGCGGCATCCTGCGCATGTTGTAGGAGCCTGACGGGAGCGGATCAAATCGTTTTAGCCTAGGGGCGTTCGCGCTTGCCAAGGTGGTTGCGCTTCGCTTTGGTGGCGGCGGAACAAGCGGAGGCGGGCCATGGACGAGACCAGACTGCGGGAGGAGATCTGCCGCTTCGGGCGCTCTTTGTTCGAGCGGGGGCTGACGCCCGGCTCGTCCGGCAATATCAGCCTCAGGCTCGATGACGGCGGGTGGCTGGTGACACCCACCAACGCCTCCCTCGGCTTCCTCGATCCCGCGCGCATCGCGAGGCTCGATGCACAGGGCCAGCTCCTCACCGGCGACAAGCCCACGAAGGAAATCCCGCTGCATTCGGCCCTCTACGAGACCCGCGGCACGGCGCGCGCCATCGTGCATCTGCATTCGACACATTCGGTGGCGCTCACCATGCTGCCGGAGATCGACCCGCGCGCGGCCTTGCCACCCATGACGCCCTATTACCTCATGCGCGCCGGACAGACCGCGCTCCTGCCCTATTACCGGCCGGGTGACCCCGCCGTCGCCGATGCCATCCGGGGCCTCGCGGGCCGCTATTCCTCCGTGCTGCTGGCCAACCATGGGCCGGTGGTGGCGGGCGATACGCTGGAGGCGGCCGTATTCGC